>JBFYLJ010000092.1:0-3386 GCA_041305465.1 Methanothrix sp. | reverse complement strand
CAGTGACCGGCGGAAAGCAAATGGACGGCTTTTCGAGATCGATATCCAGATTTCTGATAGAGGCGGGAATTGAGAAGGGGAGTATCTTTCAAAGAATCTCCGTAGAGCTGCCGGGATATTTCCGGCCCACAAAGGAGTGGGATATAGTGGTTGTGGTAGACGGAAGTCTCATCGCTGCCATCGAGCTTAAATCGCAGATTGGGCCATCTTTTGGCAATAATTTTAACAATCGCACTGAAGAGGCTTTAGGCACTGCCATGGACATCTGGACCGCCTATCGTGAGGGGGCATTTCGAACATCACCTGCGCCCTGGCTTGGTTATCTGCTGCTCTTAGAAGATTGCCCTGAATCAAGACGCCCCGTGGCGGTCAGAGAACCGCATTTTCCGGTATTTCCGGAGTTTATTGAGGCATCTTATGCCAAACGCTATGAGTTGTTCTGCAGGAGACTGATTAGAGAGAGGCAATACAGTTCGGCATGCTTCATCACCTCAGAGCGCAAAAACGCAAATTTAGAAAATAACTATGGCGAACCTGCAAAGGATCTCGCTCCCGGTCAATTTCTATCAGGGCTACTCAGCCATGCCGGCTGCATAAAAAATGCCAAAATACGATAATAATCATAATAATCGCGGCGGCGTCCTATTTAGCCTGCATCGGCGCGGCGCGCCTGGCCGGGCGGGCCATCACCCGGCTGAACTATCGGATGCTCTGCCTGTGGGTGCTGCTCTTCCTGGTGGGCATGACCTACGCCTTTACCGGGCTCTTTGGGCTGTTCATCTTCTTCCTGTCCACGGTGGTGGGCCTGATTGCGCCGGTGGCGGGAATCCACCGGACGCACGCCATGGGGGTGCTGATGCTGCCGCTGATTTTGAGGTACATTTGATAAGCATGATATATCTAGAGGAACATTGAGCGCTCTTGGAACGTGAACCTATGGCAAATTTAAGAATTCTTGATCCGCAATTCGTTAATAGACTGGCGATTCTTCCATATGGCCTGACTGTAACCGAGGTTGAAAGATCCATCTCTGAAACATATCGGTTATATGATGGCCTAAATAACTTCTTAACAGGCAACGGATTTCGGCCCTTAGATGAGCTATTGCTTGGCAATACATTATCTGGAATCATCTCAGAATTATTGGTAAAAAACATAGCAAAAGAATCCCTAACCCTTGAAGCGAATCTCAAAATAGGAGGATATCCGGATCTTCTTCCAAAAGGTCACTACTCATCAAATATGATATTAAAAGGTGAAGAAGGAATCGAGGTTAAATGCTCAAAGCAAGATGGTGGGTGGCAAGGTCACAACCCCGAAGAATGCTGGATTATGATTTTTAGGTATCAGATCGGAGAAAAAAACCATGACACAATGGTACCGTTGACGTTTATCGAGATTTTATGTGCAAGACTACTAAAAGCGGACTGGTCTTTTTCAAGTAGAAATGGAGCATCCCGCAGAACCCCTACTGCATCAATAACTCGTTCTGGAGTTGAAAAACTGAGGTTAAACTTCATTTATAGAGTCCCAGGCATTGGAGTTGGCCGACATCGCAATATTCTAGCGGAGCGCTAAATGCGACTATTGGCTAGATCTTCCAACCTTTGTTGCTCATCGTTATGGATGAAAAAGGATCTTGCTTTGTGCCGTCCAGTATCCAAGGTTGCCAAGAGTGGAATCGCCTTGCTGGCCATTGAGAAGAATTCAGGATCTATTTCGATTCCGATACTCTTATAGCCTATCGCGCAGGCCGCAGCTATCGTTGAACCTGCGCCCATAAATGGATCAATAATAATACCCTCATCCATAGGAAGGGCAGCTCTTACTATCTGGCGCATAAAAGCTTGTGGCTTGAGTGATGGATGTGGTGCAATCTTGCGCTCGATTCCGCGAGTTGGAGCGCTCTCTATCACATCACAAAATGGTTGTTCATCAGATATTCGTCTTAGCCCGCCAGTTTTCCATTTTCGTAGATTATCCTGAACCCTACCTTCACATGGTTTTCTGAAGAGACCCCAAGGTTCCCAACAAGCACGCGGAATAACGGTAACATCAGGAAATTCTTCATGAGCGTTCTTTGGTCTATCCCCTCCGCGAAGTGTCTGCACTAAACGACAAATCTCCCCCCGTTTTTCAAATCCCGCTTGGATCATAGGTACATAAACAAAATGTGATACCAAGGGATTTGTCGCAATAAATACATGAGCCCCCGGCACTAAAATCTTAAAGATCAATATAGACCATTGCCGGAAGAACTCTTGGAGGGCGACCTTATCTTGTTCATTTAGAACGGTAAATCTTGGAAGAGGCATTCTCTTACATCCATCCAACTCAGGAGGAATGCGCCAGATACCACCTCTTCCGGCCCGAAGCTTGCTCTTCTCAACTTCAGTATATTCCTTTAGGCCATAGGGCGGATCAGTCACAACGGCATGAATGCTATTTGGCTCTTGTTTTGCCAGCCAATCAAAGCAATTGCTTTGAATGATTGAGTACAGACTTTCTGAATCATTAAATATCGAGTCGGTTGTAGTAGTTAGACTCAAAGTACTATCCATCTTAGACTTCACCAGACCTATATGGTTATTCAAGATCGTATTTAATGCATCCCTTTTGATTGCCAACTATAAAGCTCATTATACACACAGATATGTTGTATTATTGATACATAAGACTGTTGGTACACTATGTATTAAGCACATAGGGTAAATGTTTATATGGTCGCTATGCACAAGTTATCACATGGAGAGAAAGAGAATAGGCGTCATTTTTACTAATGAAACCTCAATACGACTCAAAAGATATGTGCTTGAGAAGTATGGATCCATGCGAGGCCTAAGCGATGTGGTGGAAATCGCCGTTAAAGAATATCTGAGTAGAGAAGAAGCTCTAAAAGATAAAAATGAGAAAAATTAAATGCATAATATCTAAGGGAAAGGCTTTGAATCAGATAGGAGATTTATGAACGAGCAGTTGGAAATCGCACGCGAGAAAGCGCTGGAGATCTTGCAGAAAAATGGGATCAAACGCGCCGCCTTCTTTGGCTCCATCGTGAGGGGAGAGATGACCGACGAAAGCGACATAGACATCCTTGTCGAGTTCGAAGGCAGAAAGAGCCTCCTTGACCTCGCCGGTTTGAAGATCGATCTGGAGGATGCCCTGGAAAGGCGGGTAGATCTTCTCACCTACAGGTCGCTGCATCCCATGCTCAAAGACAGAATTCTCGCGGAGCAGGTCCAGATATTATGAAAAAAGATCCCATGATCTTCATACATCACATCCTGGAGAGCATCAGCCTCATTGAAGTATACTCAAATGTAAAGACCTTGGAGGAATTTGTAGCCTCAACCTCTCTGCAAGATATGATTATCCACAGGATTGAA
>JBFYLJ010000091.1:0-32856 GCA_041305465.1 Methanothrix sp. | reverse complement strand
CCGGATTTTTGACGACATGTCTTTCTTTTCTTGCCATCGATTCTTATTTATCTTACATGCTATATAGACTAAATCTGTGCGGGCCGAAAGTAATCTATGTCGGATCGTCAAGGAAAGACCGCGAATGGAATTCATGGGCGGCAGCGTTAGCCATCTCTCGGAGAAGATCAAGCTAGCATCCCCTTCGGACCAGGAAGAGGCCAAAGCTGAACGTTGGTGGCAGTTCTGTTGGAGGTGATAAGGCTACATGGCAGGGTCGCGGACGTGATCTGCTGAAAAGCGCTAACAAACGATGCAACTGACGTTTTCTGCCAAAATGAATCCCATGTATTCGATTCTTGTGACCCAAGCTCCCGGAATAAGTCGGCGCATAATCTGATCAATATCAATTTTAAAGGCTCTATTTTGAAAAAAAATCCATATTAGGTCTGGCAATCAAACGGTTTTATATATTATATGCGCCTACTATTATAGGGGCGCACAATGAAACCTGCTCGTAGAATCAAAAAGAAAAATGGGATCGAATATTGGTATGAAGAAACACCATACTATGATGCGGAGAAGAAACAGAACCGCCATCATTCAAAATATTTAGGCAGAAATATAGATGGCCAACCAGTTCGGATGCGTTCTGCCTCTGTCGAGGTCAAAGAGAATACGAGAAAGAGATCTGCGCCAATCAAGTCATCATTTGATTATGGTTCCATTCTTGTCCTTCAGTCTATCATGGAAGAGCTCAACCTAGATCGTCATCTATCGGTTTCATTAACCCCTTCGGAGGTGGCCATGGTTCGAGCATTGGCATTCAACCGGATCATACGACCTACCGCAATGAAGAATGTCGGTTCATGGTATGAAGGGACCGCCCTAGCTCTCGAATCACCGCAAATCAATCTCAGCAGCCAGCGAGTGGGTGAGCTTCTCTGTCGATTGGGTGAAAGCAATGTCCCAGATACATTCATGTCCCAGCTTATCGAGGGAACCGGCACGAAGAACACTCTTATTTACGATATTACGAGCCTGTCAAGTTATTCTCAACTCATCAACCTTCTCGAGTATGGGTACAATCGCGATGGTGAATCACTTCCGCAAATAAATCTGTCTCTGATTCTGGATAAGGACCGAGGAATTCCAGTGATGTACGACATCTTTCCGGGAAGTATTTCAGATGTCAGTACACTTTCCGGCACTTTGAAGAAAATCAAAGCGCATGGTATCGAAAACTATGTCGCTGTAATGGATCGCGGATTCTTCAGCTTGAGCAATCTATGTGAGTTGATGAGTAATAATATTTCATTTATCATGGCCGCTAGATTGCAGTTGAATGATCTGAAGCATCTGCTAACAGAAGCGCAAAAGGATATCGATGACGTAAAATATCTCCATAAGTTTAATAAGGACCCAATTTTTGCCAAACCAATCACATATAATATTGACTTTATTGAAGTCCACGGATATGTATATTATGATCCCAAACTCGAACAAACCGAAAAGCAGACACTTCTAAGCAGGCTATACGATATTCGCGAAGAGTTGCTCAAGGTGCGCTTGAATAAGAACAGCAACCCCTACGCAGTTTTCAAAGACAAAGCGAAAGGATTTGGAAACTTCTTTGATTGGCATGTGATTGATAATCACGTTGATGTTGAGATTAAACAAAACGCCGTCGCTCAAAGAATAAACAAAATGGGCAAGTATATCATATTCTACACAGGGGACTTCGACTTGATGAAGTGCCTTTCTCTTTATCGCGAACGAGATGAAATTAAAAAGAGCTTCAAGATGTTGAAAAGCGAAATTGATATCCTTCCATTGAATACGCACAGCGAAAAGACAACAAAAGGTTTCATTTTCATCGCTTTCTTGAGTCTAATCATCAGGTCAAGGCTGATAAATATGATGAGGAAAGCAGAAATGCTAAATAAATATTCTGTTGAACTTATGCTTCTGCAATTGGACAAATTGAAAAAAATTACTTTGGCTGACGGAAATATATTCGTCACCGAAATGACAAAAAATCAGAGAGAAATACTTCAGGCGCTAAATTTATGCGCCTGAACTTTTCGGGAGCTTAGGTTGTGAAGATTTTTAGTAACCTTCACCCACGACCCATGGCAGATGAATCGCAAGAAGCTTGAAAGAGATTACCCGCAGCGAGATACTTGCTAAAATCAAAAAGGGCGAGCCAGAGCTTATCTCCAAGAGTGAATTGCCTGTAAATAGAGTGATACGAAAATTATGATCAAAATAAATATCGAAATATTGAAAATCAACAGAACAGAAAAGTTACTTGTATAGATTATTTCGTTATAAATTTTTGCGATAATTACGAGAACCAATAGTATGGGAAAAATAATAAAATATAATTTTTTGATCCACTTTGAAAACATCTTATAATCCTTTAAGTAAGTCTTGCCTTCTCTCGTAAATGCCATATTTTTATAATAGGGACAAAGCTGGTCTTCCAAATTGTGAATATATTTGTATTGGGTCTCTATATGTATGACAGTCTGGAAATATCTCACCGCAAGTGCAAGTAGAGCAAACCAAATAATGCTGCCAATAAACGAAGCATCAACCGTTTTATCCAGATTCAATGCTTTGGTTATGAGATGGCCAATCATATCTTTGGCTTCTGAGGATTCCTATTTACCCAGGATCAATCGATAGATTCCCTTAAAACGAGCCACAATTGCCGCAATGAGAAGAAATCTTACCAAATTATTCTTATTTTTATCTTTATTTTATCAATTTTTTGACAGCGTCCGCTAGGCTCAAATCACGTTCGCTTTTTTCAATGTGCAGAGCTGATATAGGTTAAAAGCAAAAGCATTAACCATCATTTTTACGCTGACTCTCCTAATCGTAGTAACCAAAACCCATCCGGAATTAAAAACTCTCTTGATAACCGCATGAGGGCGCTCTCCTGGGGATCTCAATTTGCTAATCAATCGATTTCGTTCCTTGTCAAGTTCCTCCAATGGCTTGTCGGTCGTCCTGCGCTTCATCGTAAAATCGATTCCTTTGGCCTTTGCTCCAAAGTATCCTCTATCTCTCAAAACTGGTTCGCCTTTAATTGAGAGATCTATCTGACTATCATGCAGCGATGCAGTGGTAGTAGCGATTTCGCGTATTAGGGTGTAATCAAGATCTGTTTTTTGATGAAGCTTGTAACCAAAATGGGTTTCATCACCTTTCTTTGCCCATGTTCCATCTCTGCTGCGACGTGTCTTAGCCTCATCACCACGTGGTTTTTTTGAAGATCCATGATCGGCCTCGATAAACGTGGCATCTTGGATTGTTCCGCGCTTGACCTGCAAACCCATAGCATCCAATTGCCTTTGAAGTTCTGCCCAGACCGCTTTGTCCATTCCTGTTTCCGCCATGCGTTCTTTGAATAGCCATATCGTCCTGGAATCTGGAGGCGGATTGGGAAAACCAAGAAATGACATAAATGATATGCGATCGGCCATTTGCCTCTCAACTTCCAGATCGTTCAAGCCAAACCACTGTTGGAGTATCAGAATTTTGAACATCAGAATAACATCGCAGTTCGGCCTTCCACCTTTCTCGCCCTTATTGTGATACATTTCATCGAGTCTTCGACGGATTGGCGTCCAATCGATCAAATCCGATATCTGTGATAATCGAGTCTTCCCCTGTTTCCGGCTAAGTCCCTGAAGAATCCATGTGGTAAAAGAATCCATATTATATAATAGTAGTAATAGTATATATACCTTTCGATATTAAAAAGACAGTAGGTTTATAGGAATCCTCTTCTAATGGCGAAAATATTTGGTAAAGCATAAGAGTTATGGTTATAAGAATTAAAAAAAATAACTTATCGCGAGTTCTTAATAACTCTTGCAGATGGCTAAATGAGTCCTTATAGTGATCGTTTAGGACTTCTAGCTTCTTATCTTCACTTGGCGTTGAGTTAGTAGCAGATGTCTCAAATATCATTTAGGGCCTTAAGTATTGCATCTTCAGTGAAACTCATAGCCCATGTTGCTCCTGCGCCAATGAGTTCCTCAGGAGAGTCATAGCTTCTATCGATCTTGACACCAACGAGTTTATTCACATTCAGCTTACTTTGAGATACCTCAAAGTTTATCCAATTTTTAAAGCCTATGAGGTCAGCATCTTTATGACGCTTATTGGCTTCCTTGCCAACGATAATGAGGGTATATTTAGCATCATTTATCTTGTTTGTTAAAGCCGCTTTTACCCGACTTGCATCCTTGCTTTTTATCTCATGGGGTGTTGCATCATTAAACTCAAATTCAAAATTAGGATTGGCATCCCATGCTTCGAGAATGTATTTATATTGTTTATCGTTATCGAAATCGAAGCTGACAAATACTTTCTTTTTAGCCATATTTTCTCTCCAATCTATGAACTAGCGTACAAATCTATTTAATACTATTTGAATTGTACCTGTACGGGGCGAAAGTAATCTGTGATCCAATGCTACGATGCCTTTATCTTGACCGAGCCAAAATACTATACGATGATGACCACGTCGATGAGGTGGTGTAGTGGCGAACAGTCCCTGTAATGAGATGATGGCTGTTTTCCTGCTACAAATGCCGCCAAAGAATCCAGCGTCAACCGAGCATCCTAAAACCCACGATGTGACGTTTTGGTGAGGACTATTATGATCGGGTTAGCTAATTTAAATCTTGGTCCTACTGCAATTATTGCAATTTTTGCGCTTTTGCTGGGTATTTATAATGCATACGTACACTGGAAAGATAAACAACCTTCAATAAGAGTGACTGCCTGCGAGGGTGACTTATTCTCAATTGGTATTAGTGCGCTGGCTATTTTCATAGAAGGTTATAATCGCGGTCAAACGCCAATAAATATAATTAGTCACACGCTTTGTCTTCCAAAGTATGGGATAGTTATCCAGTTTAAAGGAACCCACAAGACCAAGGTTTTGCCTGGAGCGATTATTAGAAGATGGGAATTTGCGGATATTGTTGCGGACTGTTTGAGCGATTGGCTTGCATTTCTTAAACATAAATCACCTAAGACCGTTAAATTAGAAGCCTGGCTTACAGATGAAGTAGGACGAATTTATAAGAGTAAGCCATTTGAGTTCGGTATTGAACTAGCTATTAAAGAATCAATAATTACTGAATCGAATAAAGACCGGTTAACTAAGTCTGCCATTTCTTTCAATTATTGCGATCCATTTTGCGGCTCTAACCTGGGCAATAGGCGAAGAGAACTATGGCTGCATAAGGAAAGATTGAAGAAACGTTTTAGTATGCTATTTAAATGGAAATAAATAATTAATATTTTGCTTTTAGCAAATGATTTAAATCATGTGTGCGACTTTTACAATGGGGAGGAGAAAGCTCCGGGATTAACTGGCATGCAGGCTCGGTGGCAACCGGCGGCGTGCCTGCCATTTAGCATTAATTTTGCAGGATTCGACAATGGAATTCTGGAAGGAACCAATAGCCTAATTCAGGCTGCTAAGGATGGCGCAAGAAACTTTGGACCTACTAAAAAGTTTATTATTACTAATGGTTGTAGCTAAGGAAATCCTGAACCGTCAGGAACTCCATCACCAGAGTTAGGCGCTGGACCCGGGGAATTTGCATTAGGATTTCCATTAAGAGGGGCTTCCATTCCTGAACCGTCAGGATCTCCATCACCTGAATTGGGTGCGGGACCTTCTTGCATGCCGACCACTGCAAGCCCAACGAACACTACTGCTACAAGCACAGCAACCAATGCAACAACAATTATGCTTTTCATGTCCTTCTCTGTTTCTTGGCCATAGTATATATGTCTTTTTAATTTCATTGGCAGTATGACTGGTGGCATGCCTTGAAGAATCCCGATTTCTAAAAAATCAAGGAACAATTGATATACTTTTTTTTAAGATTGTATCCGATTGCATATCTTGATATTCCCTGACCACCAAATCCAGATAACCCATGCCCGTACTTTCCATAATCGCCTGCAAAATGCTGGAGGACGAGCTAGTCCATCTGCTCTCTGCCGACCGAGAGATCCGGGAGCTGCTCATCGTGGACGGAAGAGAGGCCCTGAGCCTCTCCGCAAAGCTGAGAGCGCAAAGCCGCCCCCACATCCTGCTGGGCCTGGAGGGAATTGCCTGGCACCTCCAGGAGCGGCAAAGCCGTCCAAGCGGCATCTTTTCTCGCAGCAGCGCCCACCACAAAGCGGCGGAGCTTGCCGTCGTGGTAAGCCCGCTTCCTCTCGGGCTGCATTCCGACCTAGAGCAGCTTAAGGCCGCCGTATATGATAATATCAGACGCCTGGCCGCATTCTCGGACGGGATACTGATCTTCTACGGAAAATGCGGAGGCTTTCTGGCCGATCTGGAGCATGACCTCTCCGACCTGTCCTGCCCGCTCTACTTCCTGACCGGCGAAGGAGATGAGAGAATCGAGGACTGCATTGCTCTTGCTCTGGGCGGAAACGAGAACTATGATCGAACTTTAGCCGAGCACCAGGACGCGGCGCTCTTCATGACCCCCATGTGGGCTTCCAACTGGAAGGCGATGGGCCAGGAGGACGCAGCAGCGGGCAAGCGCCAGGACCTGGGGGCGATGCTGAAGGGAACTGGCATGAGAAAGGTGGCCCGAATAGACACGGGCCTGTGCTTCGAGCCGGGGTTCAGGGAAAAGGTGGACGGCTTTGCCCGAGAGTTCGGACTGCAGAGGATCGAGCTGCAGGGAGGAACGGCTGCCGCCAACGGCTGCTACGAGAGAGCAAAGAGCCTACTGCTGGCAGCCCGACCAGGGAGCGCATGCCCGGGCGCGTGGATCGACAGCTTCAATGGCAACGGGTGGCTGGGACCGATACGGTCCATTTGCCGCATGACACGAAAGAAGTTCCTGGGAGAATGAAGGCTCGAAACATGGGGCCGAGATTTTGGCGGGGGTGTATGATTAGCGCTTATTACTACTACGCTCACCACAAAGGCACAAAGTGCACAAAGGACTCACAAAGAAAATTATAAAATTCGAGTCCGGAATATCTTTTGCTCTTTCGTCTTTGTGCGTTCTTTGTGAGCTCTGTGTCTTTGTGGTAAAAATCGTAACCCACGGGTTTAGCCCAATGGTTGATTCATCTGTTCATCCTTTGCAAAAATCGCCATAGAATTTTATAATAGTATTAACTGGACAAATATCACGCTAATGCTCGGCCTCCTTGCACCGCCACGCGGGCGTCCCCACATCGGCCCTGCCCGACCGGGCGCCCACGAACGGCCAGGCACGCCCGTGGAGGTGATGCCCGCATAGATAATTGCATTGAGGAAAAAAGAGATATATGGAAGAAGATTAATTGTAATTGATGCTAAGATTGACCGCCTTCATTTCGGGAATGGTCCAGAATACCGGCTACAGAGCACGGGTAGTAATCCTGGCCAATGCCTTCGGACTGCAAGGATATGTGCAGAACCTTCCCAGCGGCAAAGTCAAGGTAGTAGCTGAAGGGGAGCAAACCGATTTAGAGCGATTCCGGAGCTGCCTAACAATAAAAGATGCTCTAATCGATGTGCATAGCGTCGAAAATGAATTCACCGCTGCCACAGGTGAGTTCACCGGATTCGAGAAGATGGTGTCGGGCGGCGAGACCGACCAGCGCCTGGACAAAGCGGCAGATCTGCTTAAAGACCTCATTGTAGTCACCAAAGAGGTCGTGGTGGAACTGAAATCCACCCACGAAGAGATCAAAGGTGTCAGGGATGAGGTAAAGGGTGCACGTGAGGATATCAAAGGTGTCAGAGACGAGGTAAAGGGTGCTCGCGAGGACATCAAAGGTGTCAGGGACGAGGTAAAAGGTGCTCGCGAGGACATCAAAGGTGTCAGGGACGAGGTAAAAGGTGCTCGCGAGGATATCAAAGACGTGCACGAAGCCGTCCAAAATGTCTGCCATGCGGTCAATAATATGGGAGAGATTCTGGCTGAGAAGATAGACGATGCCAGAGATGAGGTCATAAGTGAAGTCAAAGATCTTCGCTCTGATTTGAGAGATGATCTGAAAGAGAGACTGATCCGAATGGAAGCTGATATTTCACAGATAAAAGCCAAGAGCGGCCTCTAAATACTTTTTTCGTTTTCCGGAAAATCCAGACCCATAAACCCAAGCCCGCTATCGGATATCTTGATATTTCCTGACAACCAAAATAAGATAGCCCATTGCCCGTACTGTCCATAGTCGCCTGTAGGATGCAGGAGGACGAGCTAGTCCATCTGCTCTCTGACGATGGAGAGGTCCGGGAGCTTTTCCTCGTGGACGGAAGAGAATGCCTGAGCCTCTCCGCAAAGCTGAGAGCGCAAAGCCGCCCCCACGGAATCCGTTCTCGCAGCTCTCACCGCAAAGCCGAGGAGCTTGTCGTCGTGGCAAGCCCGCTTCGTCTCGGGCTGCACTCCGATCTGGAGCCGCTCAAGGCCGCGGTATATGATAATATTCGCAGCCTGGAGAGCGGAGAGAGAATCGAGGACCGCATTGCCCTTGCTCTGGGCGGAAACGAAAAATACGATCGAACTTTAAGCCGAGCATCAGGACGTGGCGCTCTTCATGACCCCCATGTGGGCATCCAACTGGAAGGCGATGGGCCAGGAGGACGCAGCAGCGGGCAAGCGCCTGGATACGGGGGCGATGCTCAACGCAGCCGTCCTGACAAAGGTGGCCAGGATAGATACGGGCCTGTGCTTTGAGCAGGGGTTCATCGAGAAGGCGGACGGCTTTGCCCGAGAGTTTGGCCTGCAAAGAATCGAGCTGCAGGGAGGAACGGCTGTGGCGAAAGGCTGCTACGAGAGAGCAAAAAGCAGCCTGGCGGCCCGGCACGGGAGCGCACCGCCGGACGCAGGAACTCGCAGCCTCAATTCCAAAGGGCGCCTGGCGGCGATGCTGGCTGAGTACGACACACTGGAAGATGGTTCCTACGTGGCCACAGTGCTGGGACTTCAGGGAGTGATTGCTGTGGGGGATGCTCTTGAAGAATGTCGCATGGATCTCATTGAAGTCATTGAGGAATGGATCGTAGCTCGCCTGCAATGGGGCTATACCATCCCGCCCATTGGTGGCCATTTTGGCTAATGGATATTTGCAGGGATGCTGAGTTAGTGCTCACTACTACGCTTGCCACAAAGGCACAAAGACAATTATAAAATAAGACTCAGGAATGTTTTTTGATGAAAATAATATCACCGCAATTCCCGACTGCGGTACAATTTTAAGTATTATCCATGACACACCGTGCTCCGATGTAATAAAATAGGGGTTTAGGCAGCCTTGGGAGACTGCCCGGACCCAAAGGTTTCAGTCGTTAGCGACCGTCATTACTACCTTCTCCAGGTCTCCGTTGTACTTGAACGGGCTCTGGTAGTCATTGGCCACAGGTGTCTGTGGATCTTTTCCTACCTCCAGGCCTTCATCGAAGGAGTAGCGGCCTGGCACGGTGTAGGGCATAACCATGCTCCCTTCCTCTTTGTCGTTGATGAAGAGAGTGCCTTCACCCTTCCACTTTCCTGTCTTCTTGAAGGCGAAGCCCAATGTGGCCTTTCCTTCAGGAACCTCATCCTTCGAAGTAATGGTGAAATGCAACAGATCGAAGAGGTTGTAGTCGAAGATCAGGCGCCGGTCCTTGACATAGAGCGACAGCCCTGCGAACCTGCCTCCTATGGAGAAGAGAACGCCTTCATTACCGTTCTTGGAGGTGTTCACGTATGCGGTCAAGGTGTAGGAGCTGTTGCGCGTGTCTGGGATAGCCGGCTCCATGATCTTTTCCACTCCGGGCAGGTAGGTGAAGGTAGATATTCCTCTAGCCTGGAGAGCTGCGTACCTGGAGAAAGCACGGTCATCCAAGGGCAACACGTTGTACTTGCTGGCCTCGGCCCACCAGCGATCTTGCATCTCTTTCAGCTTGGCAGGGTACTGGGCTGCCAGGTTGTGAGCCTCAGAGACATCATTGGTGAGGTTGTAAAGCTCCCATGTATCGTTTTCGAAGTCTGGGCCGGAGTTGAGATGGTGGAACGCCACAGCCTTCCAGCCATTGTACCATAAGGCGCGGGTCCCCATCATCTCGAAGTACTGGACCTTCTTTTGGGTAGGATGTGTGGGATTAGCGAATGTATAGGCCAGGCTGGTTCCTTCGATAGGCTTCTGGGTGACTCCGCTGTAAACCTCAGGAGCATCGAAGTTCAAGACCTCCAAAACGGTTGGGACGAT
This sequence comes from Methanothrix sp., assembly GCA_041305465.1. GTDB lineage: Archaea > Halobacteriota > Methanosarcinia > Methanotrichales > Methanotrichaceae > Methanothrix. Next base: position 22,635 of record JBFYLJ010000091.1, on the reverse strand, counting down.
ATCGATGACGTGACAGAACTGCGACCGTATACCGCCTGCGTCCTTGATGCCATCTGGCCAGTATACGATCATGGGGTCGTGTGTTCCGCCTTCATGACAGGTCCACTTGTAGAGCTTGTTGGGCGTGTTGTCGGCCATAGCCCATCCCAATGGATAGGTGGGGTAGGACATGGGTCCGCCGATCTCATCGATCCTGGCGAGCATTGTGCTCATGTTGTTTATAGCTGGAATAGGCAGGAATTTATCCTGGAACCCGGACGAATCCCCGCCTTCGGACACAAAGTTTGCCCACATGATCATGTTGGTGTAACCATTAGCGTCGCCCTCGGGAGATGCGCCATTATCCGATATCACCACGATCATGGTGTTATTAAGCTGGCCGCTGTCTTCCAGGTAATCCAGGAACCTTCCAATCTGCTCATCTGTGTAATCGATGTACGCAGCGTGAACCTCCGCAAACCTTGCATAAACCTTCTTCTCGTCTGCGGTTAGGTTGTCCCACGCTTTTACCCACTGGTCACGTGGCGGCAGATCGGTGTCCTCAGGTACGACTCCCAATTCCTTCTCTTTAGCTAGAGTCTGGTTCCTCATAGCGTCCCAGCCCGTATCGAATTTGCCTTTGTATTTATCGATGTAGGCCTGAGGGACATGGTGGGGCCAATGTCCAGCGCCAAAAGCCAGGTACAGGAAGAAGGGCTTATCCGGCTGCAGAGATTTGCCGTCGCTTATGTACTGTATAGACTGGTTCACAAGATCCTTGGATAGATGGTAACCCTGCTGTGGAGTGGCTGGCGGGCTTATGCGGGTAGTGCCGGAAACCAGGTCAGGATACCACTGGCTGGTGTGGGACTCCAGGAATCCATAGAACCTCTCGAATCCTCTGCCCATGGGCCACTGGTCATAAGGCCCAGCAGCGTTGATAGTGCCGGAAGGTGCCAGGTGCCATTTGCCTACACAATAGGTATCGTACCCTTGCTTTACCAGCATCTCAGGCATGGTGGCTGCCTCTTTAGAGAGGTAAGTCGTGTATCCTGGGTAGCCTGATGCGAATTCCATGAGGGAACCGACACCTACAGAATGAAGGTTCCTGCCAGTGAGCATACAGGCGCGGGTCGGAGAACAGATACCGGTAGTGTGGAAGTTGGTGTACTTAAGTCCTCCTTGAGCCAATCGATCTATATTTGGAGTACTGACCGGGCCGCCGAAGCATTCCAGGCCGCCATATCCAATATCATCGAGCACTAAGAAAACCACGTTGGGCGATCCCTTTGGAGCCACTGCGGTTTCAAAAGGACATGGAGTTGAGTCTGCATAAGTCAGGCCGATCTGAGGTACGCATTTCTTGGTGGCCTCGGTTCCGCTCTGAGATGATGCGGATGCGGCTTCCTTATTTGCAGAATGGATTACCAGGATGGTCTCTTTTTTGGGCGATACTATATCTTCGTTGGCCAGATCTGCCAGAGTCGAACTCTCAGATAAGGCCTTTCTTCTGTTCGTAACCATTTCCAGGCCAGAATTTTCTATCGAGCCGGTGCCGGAACTGCCCTTGGCATCGGCGGCCAATGTCTGGCTGACTTGTTGGCTGTCTGAAGTCGCAAGAGCATCTGATGCTTTCGCAGAATTACTGTTCTCTGCGGAAAAGCTATCAGAGGCCATTATCGAAAATAAAAAAATCAGAGAAGCCATTATTATAGTGGCTTGTTTTAAAATTTGCATCCCTCCTTTTATAGTATATATCAAATATCATATATCAATTTAATCTACATTCCAAGCTTTATCTTGCAGCTTGGACTTGAAAAAAGCTCTATTCTCAGAAACTAAAAAATAATAGAATCTCGAACGAATGTGAAAGGTGCATGGAAAGGCTGGCTTTGATCAATTGCTATATTCTGTTCGCGCGAAGGCATGATGACCCGAAGGCTTTTGATCGAATAAACTAACAACATTGGATATGAAGAATTGGGATATGCTATTGGCTGCAATTTTGCTGTTGAGTGCAATTGTTTTCGGCACTCAATCGGTTTTGGCAGAAGAATCCGGTATTGCAAGTGCATCAATAAGTGACTCACTTAACGAGACAGAACTCGTCTCCTTTGTCGAGTCCGCTGTGGGCTATGCGCATGGACATAGCAAAGACATGGCACTAAAGGAATTTAGCAATAAGACTGGCTCGTTTATCAATGGTGAGCTTTACATATTTGCATATGATTTCAACGGAACTTGCATTGAACATCCGTTTAAAACCGATTGGATAGGCGAGAACAAGCTGAACGAATCGGACTCCAACGGCGTTTTATACGTAAGGGAGGGGATCAATGCCGCAAAAGAAGGAACTGGATTTCACTACCTGATCTTCCCCAATCCTGCTCACGATAATCGGAGTGAACTTAAAATCGCTTATGTGATGAAAGTAGATGACAACTGGTTCTTAGGCTCCGGGATATACCTCTCCAACATATCTGCTTCTTTCGATAATGAGGCGAGAGATGAGCTTGTAGCCTATGTGAATGAAGCATTGCAGTTTGCGAAAAAGAATAGCAAGGAAAAGTCTCTGTCGGTTTTCAACGATTTAAACGGGACTTTTACAATAGATGGACGTTATATATTTGCCCGTGACTATAATGGACGAAGTTTAGCCCTTCCTTACCAGCCTGAGATTGTCGGTACAATCGGAATCGATAATCAAGATCCAAATGGAGTCTATTTAATCCGCCAGCTCATCGATGTTGCCAAAAGAGGGAATGGTTTCACATATTACATCTATCCCGATCCAACCAGGAACATGAATGAGACGCTAAAACTTAGTTATGTGGTGGACGCAGAAGGCACCTGGTTCCTGGGTTCTGGGATCTACGCTAATGATGAGGAAGCAAGCTGATTGAGTTTGGGGTGAATATTAGGATTATTCCGGCAAGTATGGTGTGATGATTCATGAATACTGAGAAAAATCTTAGAAATTTGGTATTCAGAATTGCGTCGGCTGCGGTGATTGCTGCAATTCTATTTCTCTGCCCAATTCCTGCTTTCGGCCAGGCGGTACCTAATGGCAGTCAGTCTGCTGCACAATCCGAGGCAGATATGCTCTTTAAGCTACTCCGGTTTCAGTCTTATGTGCAGGGTAACCTGAATAATCTGGATTTGGATGTATCAAATGCATCTCAAAATCTCTCAGCAACCGGATTGGAGGAAACATCTGCTCACGAAGTCCTGAGCAAGCTGTTAGGAACTAACTCAAACCTGGTTGAAACATCCATATTCGGAAAGGATGAGAGGATCATTACAGCTGAAGGCAAGGAAGCAAGAGTGCCGAAGGACCGATATAAGTAGGCAAGAACATATTGCCAGCTTATTGCAGACCAAAACTCCTATGTTTAGCAAACGGTTCCTACTGGTTCAAGGATCTTGATGGACTACTTCTCTATGACGAGGATGAAAGCCAGATAGGAAAGGACCTATTCGAAGATCCTCTATACAAGCCGTTCACTGACCTTCAAAAACTGGTGGAGCACAGTATTGTGTCCAAGAGGTCTGGGCATGGGAATTATAGCTATTTCGAGGTCATAGGGGGCAATAAAACAGTAGTGACCAAGGAATGCTACAGGACAACGACATGGCTTCATGGTAAGCAATGGAGGCTTGTTATCACCAAGGTAGTGCAGTAAGCTCTTCTATTTTTTTATATTTCATGAGATGAGATTAGGGGAGCAACTATTTATATAAATGGTGCTAAGGCGGCGAGTATTTGGTGTTCTACTAAGAAAGATTTATACTTAAATAGCCATTACTAACGTAAAAAAAATGTATAAATGTAAATGAAAAGCTCCACAATAGTAGGAATAATAATGGTTTTGGCGATATTACTGCCGTTTTCTTTAGACATCGTTCACTGAGGGAACGCGAGGAGCGTACTGCCAAATGCAGTTATACAAGAGTCGAGTTTGGCCAGCCCCAGCACCAAGATAGCAATACCTCAGAATTGCAGCAACCTTCGAGATTGTGCCCGAGAATTGTTCACTAATTCAAAATTGTTCAGCATTTCTGAATTGCATAGAAAAGTGTACCTCAAATGCAACAGCTGGTTTAAAAGAGGCAAGGAACGCCGCACCAATTTAGATTCTACAGACCAACGAATCGACAACCACGGCAAATAGAGCCCTCTTCCAGTTTGATAAAATTGGCAGCACCTAGCGTTGCTTGGGTAAAAGCAAATATTCGCAGGCCTGCATTGATATCACTCCCGAAGGCACTGATTTTAAAGCCAAAACGGCCTGCACCTGAAGCCGAATACCATCATCCGTTCTTCATTGACTCTAAGGCAAAGTCTTAATAGATATTAATGATAATTGCCATTAAGGAGGATGTATCATATGAAAACTTGGATATTACTACTTATAATATGCGCTATATCAATAGGAACAGGACTCGCAAAAAATGTGGACATAGGTGACGCAGGGGCTTTTAAGCAAGCCTTAGAACAGGATGGATTCACGGTACAGGAAGGCAGGATAGGCTATCTGGATATAATCAAGTTATACGATACAGGAGTATTGCCTTCTGCATATGGAAACAATCCCAGCACAAAATACTTGACATATTTTGTTCCACCTGCTCCTGGCCGCATCGTACCTGAGCTATTTTCCAGGATAACCAAAGCGCTTGGAATGGGCCAGGACACATCTGCTTTTTGGACACTTGGTCCAGATGAAGCGGTTGTTTTCATAGGAAGAACACCACCGGAGTGCAGATACTTCAGCTTCGATCATTATTTACTGTCCAGGACATATGGAGATGAGGCTCGATGGATCTTTGCAAACTTGGCCGACACGGTTAACAACTTAGTCATCAAAACTGAAGGAACGCCCAACGGGACGGCTGGAAATCCATTCAATCAAACCACCGTAATAATCGCGACGGCTGACAGGGATATTGATCAACGCATTCAGGATGCTGCTCTAACAGCCGGGTATTCGAGCGAGATATTCAACACACAGGTGTTTCCCTCATCCATGCTGAATATGAGCTTGGAGGACAGCTCGGATAACTTCCTAATGCTAATTCGTCCCGCTCTGTACAAAGATAAACAAGCCGGCAATGACTACCTCAATGATACGCCTGCGACTGTTTTCCGAATAACACCCAACGAATCTACAACGCTAGATCCATATGATTATCCAGAGCTTAGAGTACGTGGAACTGGAACAACAGAGCTTGATCTCATAGATGATCTCGAAGAGCTGAGGATGGCAATTCTGGACAAATACAACGCATCGAGTCCCACAGAGCTTCCAACCAGTATTGCCGTCCCATTGGGAAGCGATGCCATTCAGAGAGGAATGGACGCTGTAGGCCCCAATAACGATGCATTCTATCTGTGGTCGGCAAACCAGACAGTCTCTTCAAAGACACCTCCGTTCCCCAATCTCTCGCTTTACTACGATTTCCTGCGAGATCCAGCCGTCACTCTGGGCAACGATGCTAACGAATTCATAATCGTCTATGGGGTTAACCATGTAGCAACAGGAAAGGCCACCTACTCGAACTTCGCTGTTTACGGAGCAGATGTGTGGAATGGAGTTGGGGCAATCGAAGATCCGGTTTTCAACAACACGGCAGAAGAATATCTCCCAGATAATCCCAATGCAAAATACCTCTATGCCTACAAGATTGCCAGGAATTGCAATGGCGATCCTCACTGCTTCGCGGTTCCCACCGGTCCGGGAGCCTACGGCATAGGTCTGGATCAGCCGCTCATGATTGCCTGGAGGAGCTACCTGGAAGAGTCAACAAAGACCGGGCCATCCAGCTCTGAGATGGTGTACGATAGAGCCATAAAGTTCGATCCAAAGAAGTAAAGGAAAAAAGAACTGGGGTATTTGAGCATACTCCAGCTCTTTTCTATTTTGTGGAGCGCAAAACCGCCATCATTCCCCCGCAGGACCAAGACATAATTGCCCCGCACCTCCAGGAGCGGAAAGCCAGGAAAGGCGGCATCTTCTCTGCGGCAATTCGGCGGCTTTCTGGCTGATCAGGAGCACGAGCCTGTCCTGCCTGTACTACTATTACCACTACTACTACGCTCACCACAAAGGCACAGAGATCACAAATGACTTACAAATAAAATTATAAAATTTGGTCAAGGATATCTTTTGCTTTTTCGTCTTTGTGCGTTCTTTTTGTTCTCTGTGCCCTTGTGGTGAAAATCGTAACCCGCTAGCTTTCTGATTCAATTCACCAACACCGCCACGCGGACAGACCCACACGACCCAGCCCGACCAGGTGCTCACGGGCGGGCAAGTGCGCCCAGGAAGAAAATGCCCGCCTGGCTAATTGCGCTGAGGAAAAGAGAGATATATTGAAGAAGCTTAATTGTAATTGATGCCAAGATTGACCGCCTTCATTTCGGGTATGGTCCAAAAGACCGGCTACAGAGCACGGGTGGTAATCTTAGCCAATGCCTTCGGACTGTAGGGATATGTGCAGAACCTTCCCCGCGGCAAAGTCAAGGTAGTTGCAGAAGGAGAGAAAACCGATCTGGAGCGGTTTCTCAATTGCTTGACTATAAGAGATGCTCTAATCGATGTTTAGAGCATCGAGACTGAATTTACCGCTGCCTCAGGTGAGTTCATTGGATTCGAAAAGATGGTGTCGGGCGGCGAGACCGACCAGCGCCTGGACAAAGCGGCAGATCTGCTCAAAGATCTCATCGTGGTCACCAAAGAGGTAGTAGTGGAACTGAGAGCCACCCACGAAGAGACCAAAGGTGTCAGGGACGAGGTAAAGGGTGCACGTGAAGATATCAAAGGCGTGCATGAAGCTGTCCAAAATGTCTGCCAGGCGGTTAATAATATTGGTAATATTCTGTCTGAGAAAATAGACGATGCAAGAGATGAGGTCATAGGTGAAGTCAAAGAGCTTCGCTCCGATTTAAGAGATGATCTGAAAGAGAGACTAATACGAATGGACGCAGATATCTCACAGATAAAAACCAAATGTGGTCGTTAAGCAATTTTTTAACCTTCAAGAAGATCCGGACCCATGGATCTGTCAGGATTGCATATCTTGATATCCCCATACCCACAAAACCTGATTCATCATGCCCGTACTGTCCATAATCACCTGCCGGATGCTGGAGGACGAGCTAGTCGATCTGCTCTCAGCCGATCGACAGGTCCGGGAGCTTCTCCTCGTGGACGGAATGCAGGCCCTGAGCCTATCCGCCAAGCTGAAGGCGCAAAACCGTCCCCACCTCCTGCTGAGCCTGGAGGGAATTGCCCTGCCCTCTCTACTTCCTGACAGATGAAAGAGGAGAGAGAATTGAGGACTGCATAGCTCTTGCTCTGGGCGGAAACGATAACTATGACCGAACTTTAGCCGGGCACCAGGACGCGGCGCTCTTCATGACACCCATGTGGGCTTCCAACTGGAAATCAATGGGCCAGGAGGAAGCTGCCTCCGGCAAGCGCCGGGATCTTCGGTCGATGATCAAATCAAGCGGCATGAAAAAGGTGGCCCAAATTAACACCGGCCTTTGTTTTGAGCCGGGTTTCATGGAATTGGTGGACGAATTTGTCCGGGAGTTCGGGCTGCAGAAAATCGAGCTGCCGGGAAAAGAGGGGCTGGCGAAAGGCAGCTACGAGAGGGCAAAGAAAAATCTATTGCCGTCCAAATGCAGGAGAAAACCCCCAAGCGCACTGATCCGCAGCCCCCATCCCAAGGGCATCCAGGGACTTTTGCAGGCTGTTTGCCGCATGACGCGAAAGAAATTCCTGGAAGAATGAGGCAAACCTGTTCAATCACGTCCTGAAATGTACATTGAAGCCTTCACATGAGGTATTCAAAGACTTCATATGATGTTTACGTTCATATATCTCGAATAGCGTAATTAAACATATCAAGTCATATGATAGATGGTAGGAGAACGGTGATACGAAATGACAGTTAATGCGATATCGGGATTTCTATCCGCCAGGATTTGCATTTCGGTCTTAATCATTGCACTCTTGCTTGGCTCAGGGGCCGGGCAGAGTTACGATAGCCTTTACAAAAGCAGTGCCCCTCAAAGCGCGCGGGAGCGAGCAGAACTGTTCAATGCGATGCAAAATATGGATGAGACGAGCAATCATCAAACTGCCTTGGACGGAAGCGATCTATATAAAGCGCTTCAGAATCCCTATTTATTCAATGATCCTCAAGCGGCATTGGAGAGAGCAAATACATACAAACAACTTCAAAAGTACAATGCCATTTACTCCAGCTCTCGTATTGATGATAACTGGCACTATTGGACCAACATGTGGCTGAATGGCCCTCAAGGTTCCAGTGCTGCACAGGATGATGCAAATATCTATAAAACGATGTCTAATCCTTATGCGTTCAATGATCCACAAGGAGCACTGGAGCAGGCCAACACATATAAGGCACTTCAAAAGTACAATGGCATTTACTCCAGCTCTCGTATTGATGATAACTGGTATTATTGGACCAACATGTGGCTGAACGGACCCTCAACCTGAAAAAGCTTGGATCAACTACTCTTTTTTCCGATTATTATCAGTGCGCCGCATGCTGGGGTATTTTGCATGACTCTTGCGGTTCTTCTTTCTACACCACCACGAGGACGCAAGTTTAGGCTTGGGATCGCGCGCAATGCTTAGCATCGCTGCCCCAGCTCCGACGATGCTCGCCATGAAGCAGCCACTCGCTAAAGGCTTTGCTGCCTAATGCTAGCGGCTTATGCCAATAAACCTTCAAAAAAAGCCATAGTCACAATCAAAATAGCAGCTATACGACTGCAGGACATTCATGTGAATTCTAGCCGAGGCTTACATAAAAAAAATCCTAATAAATGCACAAGTATTGTATGTAAGTAGGCTTAATAGGAGGATTTAAGATGAGCAAACTCAAAGCTGTAATGGCCATACTGGCCTTCGTACTGCTCAGTTTCATGAGCACCGTATCGGCAATTCCATACCACGACGGAAATTCACATCACGGAATGGGAGATATGCACCATTCCAGCTGGTGGCAACCCGTAACCTACCACTGGTACACCCCGTCCTACTATTACAATTACTTCGATCCTTGGTGGAATGCCAACATCTACGGCCCTCTGAGAAGCACTTATTACTGGTACGGTTGGAGATGGTAAGACTGCATTAATCGATTCCGATCAAAATAGAGGATATACTACATCCTCTAAGAAATATCGCTTTTTTGCCATTGTTGTCATTTCTGCAAAGCATTCATTTGATGAATCTTCCATCGGCAGCAAGACCAGGCAGCCTGATCAAAACTCCATCAGACTCCTCTGCACCGGCCCGGCCAAGAGCTTTGCCTCCTTGCGCCACTCTCTGGCAGGCGTTTTGATTCTTCTATCCATTTCCGCCAGCGCTTCCGCCTGGCTTGAAAAGCGCACGGGAGACGAGCGCATCGCCGATCTGGCAACCTCTCGCACTACCCATACCCCCAGAGGGGCCCAGTAGCTCTCAGAGATCTCCCGCACAGCCAGCACGCCTGCCTGGCGGCCCCGGCTAGCAAGGTATTCCAGGACAGCCAGGCGCGCTGCATAGTAGCCGCCCGCTAGTGTGCTGTACCCCTTGCGAGGCCGCAGATCCTCTCTGTCTGCGCCGATGAAGCCATCTTCCGCCCACACTGACCTAACCATCCAAATCTCCACCAGCTCAAAGCTGAAAGGCTGTGGCATGAGAAGGATCTCAAAGTGATTTCCCAGCTCTTCGCCTGAGAAGAGGTAGTAGTCGTTGACTTGGCTGCAGTCCAAGACCGTCTCCTTGAGCAGCTTTCCGATCATGTCGTCTGAAGCGGTGATCGACCAGCGGGTGGGCACCAGCGTTCTCTTCTTGCCCAAAAGGCCCAAGGAAAGCATGCGGGAAATGTGTTCCGTACCGATTCCGCTGGCATAAAGCTCGCCTGCCGCTGGAGCAGCGCCCGCGTCCCTGTCCTCAACCATCTGGTCCACTTTCCTGGGAATGAGCGGATTGGTGGTGATCTGCATATCAGACATTTCACCCGAGGGCCCGGAGGGAGAGAGCACTCCGTCAAACTGCAAACGGCCCTGAGGTGGCCGACAAAAGGTGACCTCTGCGCCCACGGGAGCCGAAGACAGGGCAATCTGCTGTATGGCTTCCAATAGCCTTCCCGGCGCATGTGCCTCTTTTACTAATATCTTGCACTCAGAGCGAACCATGGCCGAGCGCGCGGCTATGATATCGCCGATGTCCATGGCGAGATTGGGCGGCTCCACGAGCCTATCGGAGCTGCCGCCTGCAGGCAGCATGGGTCCAGCCCTTACCAGTGGATAGCCGTGCCTGCCCACGAAGACCTCGGGCGGCGACATGCCCTCCAGGCTGCGGCCCATGCTTGGCAGCGCCGCCGTCTCCTCCAGCCGGCGCAGTATGGGACAGACAGGCCGCCCGCACAGCCCACGGCCTTTGCAGCTAATGCATTTCATATCTTTTCTACCTATTTCCTCAATGCAGCAAGGCCCTTATAGGTTATATCACTATTATCTATCCGATGACAGACAGGTTGATACCGGCTATCGCTCAGGACGCCAAGACCGGAGAGGTTCTCATGCTGGCCTACATGAATGACGAGGCGCTGGCCAAGACCCGCGAGACGGGCAAGGCCCACTACTGGTCCCGCTCGCGAAAGAAACTCTGGCTGAAGGGCGAATCCTCCGGGCATTTTCAGCGAGTGCTGGAGATCAGAATAGACTGTGACGAGGATGCCGTTCTTCTGTTAATCGAGCAGGAGGGCGGAGCATGCCATACTGGCTACAGGTCCTGCTTCTATCGCACTTTAGACGGCAATATTGTAGGCGAGAAGGTCTTTGATCCTCAGGATGTCTATTAGATGAGCAGACCCAGGGCAGGAGACGAAGGCAGAGATGAAAAAGAGAGAAGAGAGAAAACAGGATGCTGCCGCAAATCTTACCCGCTTTATGATAGCCCCTTGCTTAAAGCCGAGGCCAGCGTGCCTGAAGGCCAGGCGCAGGGGACAAAGGTCTTGGTCGATGCCCGCGGACCTCTGGCCCATCTGCCTCTCATCAAGTCCGCTCTGCAGATGTTTGACGGGCAGATTGCGGCCTGTGCAGACCGTGAAAAGCTCTGCCTCTCTACCTGGATTGCGCCCATCCCCAGCCGGGCCTTTTCCCGGTTGGCAAACAGCAGGCTCTGGGCCCTGCTGGGCAGGCGCACGCCGGACCAGGTGACCATCTCCATCACCGAGGAGTGCCCCAATCGCTGCGCCCACTGCGCTCTGCCCAATTCCGGAAATAAGCTTTGCCTTGCCCCCCAGACGGTCAAAGATATCATCAGCCAGATCCTGGAGATGGGGACCACGCTGGTAATATTCGACGGTGGAGAGCCGGCCCTCTACCGGGAGCTGCCGGAGCTGGTGGCATCGGTGGATGATCGAGCCATCTCCACCCTTTTCACCTCCGGTGCGGGCTTTACGGCCCCACTCGCTCGCAAGCTGAAGGAAGCGGGCCTTTATGCCGTCAATGTCAGCCTGGACAGTCCCATCGAGGCAGAGCATGACGGCATGCGCGGACGGGCGGGAGTATTTTGCGAGGCTATGCAGGCCATTGAAAATGCCCTTGAGGCAGGCCTGCTTGTGGATCTCTATGTGGTCTTGCGCCGGGAGAACATGCAGCATCTGCAGAGGTTTCATGAGCTGGCTCGCAGCATGGGAGTGCACGAGCTGACATTCTTTGAGGTGGTCTGTACAGGCCGCTGGTTGGAGCGGCAAAACATCGCCCTTCTGCCCAGCGATCACGCACTTCTGGCTGAATTTGTGCTAAAAGCGGGGGACGCCGGAGCGCCCCGCATATTTTCCGTTCCTGAGGCCTACCAGCGCTTCGGCTGCTTTGCCGCCACAAGCTGGATGCACATAACGCCTGCCGGAGAGGTCTATCCATGTTCCTGCTATCCACAGTCCTGGGGCAGCATCTTCAAGGAGCCGGTAAAAAAAATCTGGCGGCGCATGGGCGCTTTTCCCTATAAAAAGAGCAAAGTATGTCCTATGAGAAAATAAGACGTTTTAATATCCATTTTAGCCTAAATTGCACTGCGTTTAAGCGTTTAAAATCCGATCCAAGTTAAACCAGATTTTTCAAGCGGCGTTTCAATCAATAAATCTATATAGGACATTAATCATGAACAATGTTGATCGAATTATGGATTTGACACCTGTTCAAAGAGACATCTTAACCGCATTGATCAACATTCACCGTGTTGAAGGACGAGCTGTGAAGGGCGAGGAGATTGCCGAGCTGATAGACCGAAATCCCGGCACCATCAGAAATCAGATGCAATCCCTCAAAGCACTCAACCTGGTAGAAGGCGTGCCCGGCCCCAAGGGAGGGTACAGAGCTACGGGCTCAGCCTTCGAGGCGCTAAATATTGAGGCTACGGGAGATGTCGTGACCGTTCCAGTAATCCGCAATGGTGTGATGATGGAAGGGACCACCGCCAGCGAGATCATCTTCAACAAGGTCATGCACTCGCAGCTATGTGACGGCGTGGTGCGCATCATCGGCAACATCAGAGAATTCAATGTGGGAGACGGAATTGAAGTCGGGCCAACTCCAGTAAACAAACTCTACATCAGAGGAACAGTGACGGGCAGGGATGACACCATGAGCCGCCTCATCTTCCATATCGAGGAGATGATATCCGTGCCCAAGGTAGCAGTTAAAGGAATTGCCCGACGCGCCATACACATACCGCCCACATCCTCTTTGCAAGAGGCATCGCGCATACTGGTGCACAACGGAGTCTCCGAGGCTCTGGTGGACGACAGTTCACCGGGATTGATCAACCTGGCCGACATCACTCGCGCAGTGGCGGACGGCAGGACCAATCAGGAAGCCAGGGAGATCATGAACCGCGCCTTCTTGACCATCGACTCAGAAGAGCCCATCTACGAAGCCATCAAGATGCTGGGCAGGACAGGAGCCGGCCAGTTGGTTGTCACCGAGCAGGGAGCCATGTGGGGCATCGTCTCACCCGGCGACCTGGTAAAGACGCTTACTCCGGTCTGATCTCAGTTCCAGTGTGCCCGCCCAGGGCACCTTTTCTCAAATTTTCAATCTTGCTGCCTAAAACGATAGCTGTGGGAATGCTGCTTCTCTCGATGATCTTGGCGGCCAGGGGATCGACGGGCGAGCGTGAGCCAGCCTTCATCTCCGTTCCGGATGCCATCCGGGCCAGCTCGCGGTGGGTCATGTTTGCCAGCTTTTTCGCATCCGGGTCCGTTTCAGGATCGGCGGTGTAGACGCCGTCCACCGAGGTGGCGACGATTATCTTGTCGGCGCGCACGTACTCTGCCAGAAGAGCGGAGACGGCATCGGTGGTCTGGCCGACGGCCACGCCGCCCATGACCACGACCTTTCCGGGCTGGGCCAGGTGCGCAGCCTGGGCATAGGTGTCTGGAATCTCCTGGGGCGCAGCTTCGCCCAAAGCGGCCACGAGCAGCGCCGAGTTGAGCTTGGTGGCACCAATGCCGATCAGGTCGCAAAACATCTCCGATGCACCCAGTGCGCGGGCCTTGCCGATGTACTCGCGGGCGATCTTGCCGCCTCCTACTACCACGAAGATCTGGTGCTCTGCCGCCAGCTCTTTCAGGGCCTGGGCGTACTCCTTGAGGCTTTCTGCGTCGCGGCCTGCCAGGATGGAGCCGCCGAGAGAATAGACGAATATCATGGGGGAGGGCTAGCGGGGCGAGGGGATAAAAGGATTGCTTGTGGTTGCACTAGCTCTTCCATTGGGCAAGAGCATTGCGGACTGTCTCGGCATAGGGGCTCTCCATCTGCTCGAAAATGGCAAGAGCGGATTTGGCCAGATCCACTGCCTTCATGCGCTGGCCTGAACTTTCTAGATAGAGGCTAATATTGAATAGACGTATGCCTTCGCCCCGGCGATCCCCGATCTCACGGGAAATCTTGAGCGCCTGATCGTAGTACTCGATAGCCTTCTTGGGCTCGCCCAGATATGAGTAAGCCAGGCCAAGGTTGCCCAGGTGGGCGCCTTCAGCCACGTGATCTCTTGATTGCCTGGATGCCTGTAATCCTGCATTCAGCCATGGAATCTTCTGTCGGGGAGAGAGGCGCAGATCCAAAACATAAACGCCAGAATTAGGATAAGATTTGCAGAGTTCGACCGCGGCAGGAAAATTATCCTCCAGATTCTTTCCAGCCCAGGACTGCCCGGCTACAATGTTAGCTTTCTCTTGATCAAATAGCTTGAGTCCCGCAAGAGAGTTCTCCTTTCCCTGCATGAATATTTGATCTGCCGCTGATAGCACACTGCAATAATATTCGGCATGGTGTTGCGCAGCCACAGCAAAAACTCTAGAATCCGGGCGAGAACGTGCAAAATCGCGCGCTAGATCGTGCAGCTTGTATCGTCCTCCTTCCCCCTCCGTAGAAGGAAGGAATTCCACCAGGCTCCATTTGACCAGATCACCCAGTGCTTCTTCTGTAGCATCAGGTTCCATCTTCCAGACTGCCGCCGCTCCCGCCAGATCAAAGTCCGCGGGAAAGACGGAGAGCAAAGACCACAGCCTTTGCAGCTCAGGAGTGAGAAGATCGTAGCTTGATGAGAAGGATGCCTCCACTAGCTCAAGGCGCTTCCTGGCATCCGCTAATTTTTTCATATAACCATTCATGCCCATATTCGGCTTCTCTTTCAGAGCATAAGCAGCATTTCGCAGGGCAATGGGCAAGCAGCCGCACAACTCAGCAAGCTCCGCGGCACGCTCGCCTATGCGTCCGCAGATAGACAGGAGGAGATCTTTGGCATCTTCCAGGGGCAGAACGTCCAGATCCTTTTCTTTCAAGCCGGGAAGGGCAAACTTATTGCGGGAGGTTATGAGCAGAGCCGAGCCCGCGGGAGGAAGCAGCGACTCGACCTGCTCCCTGCAGGAGGCATTGTCTAGCAGGATCAGGACCTCTTTGCCAGAGAGGACTGACTGATAAAGGCCGCTCAGGCCATTTAGGTCTTCAGGAAGTGGAGCATCAACTCCTCGGTAGGAGCGAATAATGTGAGCCATGGCATCTTCAGGCTTTAGCGGGCTCTTGTTCGTGCCCAGCATGTTCAAAAATAGCTGGCCATCGGGAAAACGATCCTTGAGCCTACCAGCCAAAACCAGAGCAAGAGCGGTCTTGCCGATGCCACCCAGGCCGCGCAAGCCTGTGATGGTCGCACCCTGATCAAATTGGTCAAGAAGACTTTTGATTTCTTCTTCGCGGCCCTTGAAGTCGAACGGTGGAGGTGGAATTTGCTGAGGGAGGGGCAAAGCTGAATCTAATGGTTGGATTGTTACGTTATCGGCATGATCGATGTTAGTCTGTGTTTTTACCGACTGGTTTTTCTGATCGAAGCTGGAATTGCCGGTCATTTTTGGCGGTCTATTTGGTCCCAATGTTCACGGAGCCATGCACATTTCCGATATTGGTCTGAGTGCCGACAGTCTGCCCACGTTGATCAAAGGTGGTTTGAGTAGAAGCGGCACCTTTCTGCATGTCATCTAACAACTTTTTGATCTCCTCTGCAAAACCTGAATCTGCATTCATCTTTTCTGTCAAGATACCTTTGAGAGCACTCTGTCGATCTTCTGATTCGGGCATCTCCTTGGCACGGGCTAAAGTCTGCTCCGCATAAGAATCTCCTTTAAATTTATCCACTACAGATTGACAAAGCTCGACGATCTTTCCACACAGCATTTCCCCTGCGGTTTTTGTGAAGGCTTCAGCACCTTTGGCCAAAAATGGAGCAGCTAAGGCAGCTAGGCTGACCGAATCTAGTACCATATCTATCGAAATATGATTATGTGTTTGAAAGGATAAGTCTTTTGGGCCGCCAAATAAAGAAAATCCTCGATTTTGTGGCCCTTTGACATATCAGAATCCTCCCTCATCAAGTGAGGAGATTACCCGTTCCGATCTGATTAGAACATCTTGGACTGTTGAGTTTAGCGATATCATATTGCCTATGCTGTTATCATAATCGGCCTTTACTCGATCCGCTTTCATCCTCTTAAGTTCCGAGCCAATCTGGGTCCGTTTATTGTTCTTCTTGCTGCCGTGTATCTTACCACTAAAATAATTTATGACATATTGGTGTACAGGCTCATCCCCTGGCAGCTTCTTACGATCCACACACAAAATATAATTGCATGCAGTGCAAAACGCGGCATAATAAGCTCTGCTGATCGAAGATCTCAGCTTTGCCTCATCTTCAGAGCTTCTCCCAAGCTCTTGTGCCAGTGTTAGATAAAAACACCAATCGAACTCTTTCTGCTCTGTTTTAGCTATCTGTATTCCACCTTAATACAGATATCTGCAGTGGAGCAGGTCGAGGCACTTAACCACCATTCATCATCAAAAGCATCCAGCACTCTGATCGCCTCGTTTGGTGGTAGACTGGTGGATATAGAGATCAGTAACTCTTTTCCATTTGGATAGCTCGGATCGCTAAGAACCTCCATGAAGATCTCACCTTCTGGAAAATGATCTCGAATTCTCCTATGAGCTTCCGAAACCAGTACAATGGCTGATGGTTCTAATCTCAGAAAAGCATACACCTCATCAGTTCGTCGAAATTCGTAAAGCCCTTCTATTGCCTTTATATTTCGATCGATGTCGGCGATTCCGCTGGACCTGGCTTGCAGCCTTTGCAGGAGCGCATCATAGCGCTTCATAAATTCAAATACATACGCGAACAAGACTGGCCCCCATTGTTTGTCTTCAATTATTATCATTTCGGTTCATATTTATCATCTTCGCCCAAGGCAAGCAGATGCTATTAGTGTCATGATAGCGATCATTAAATAAAACTTTTTGGATTGTCCATTAGAAATTCTGCTAAAAAGAGTTGTGGAAAGATCCTTAAATCTTATCCAGAGCCTTGACAACGTTGCCGAAGATGGTCTTGATATCGCCCACACCGAGAACGGTGGCGACGAGCTTTCTCTTGTTGTAGTAGTCGATCAAAGGCTGGGTCTGGGCATGGTAGGCAGTCAGTCTCTCCTTGACAGTCTCTTCGGTGTCGTCTGCCCTCTGGTACAGGTCGCCGCCGCAGGCATCGCACTTTCCTTCTGTCTTGGGCTTGTTGAAAGTAACATGGTATGTGGCGCCGCACTTGCACATCCGCCTGCCGGTCACGCGCTTGACCAGCTCTGCATCGGGAACATCAATGTTCAGAACGACATCAATCTTCTGGCCGAGAGCAGGAAGGATCTTATCCAGTGCCTCTGCCTGGGGCATGGTCCGGGGGAAGCCGTCCAGCATCCAGCCGCCCAAAACGTCATCCTTGGCCAGGCGATCCTTGATGATATCGATGAGAAGAGTGTCAGGAACAAGCTTGCCGGATTCCATGAACTTCTTGGCCTCAACGCCTAGAGGTGTTCCATTGCGAACGTTCTCTCGCAGAATGTCTCCGGTGGAGACGTGCTTGACATGGTACTTGTCTACGATCATCTTGGCCTGTGTGCCTTTGCCGGATCCCGGTGGACCGATCAGAATAATATCCATTCCATTTCCTCCTAATTCCCTTAACAAGTAGCAATTGCCGCTTGTGAGCGTGAAATGCTACGATGCCATACTTTAAAAAACCTTTTCTTAGCGCCCAAAAATCGGCATCCCCGCTATTTTGTTTGGTGGACCAGTCTTTTCTCATTATCGTTGTGCGTCCTTTGTGGCTTTGTGCCTTTGTGGTTATGGTTTTTTAGGTAGGAATGTCGAATTAGAGCTTACTACCACTACTACCCTCAACACAAAGACACAAAGGCACAAATACTTGAAACAAAACGGCAGTCCATCTAAAGAAACGATGAATCAAGAATTAAGGTGACAACGCTCATGAGAGCGCCTGAAAACACCGGTATGGAAAAGTTATCGTCCAGACTCTTGTTTCCGATGATAATAGCCACTCCGTCGGCAAAGGTCGCCGCCGCTGCGCCTGCCAGGTAAACGGGAAAAGAGAGCCCGGAAAAGCCGGACGCGAGGTAGCCGATTAAGATGCAGGCGACGAACATGGCAGCCACAACGGGCAGGGGTTTGATGCGCCTTCTACCCGCGGGGACGGGCGTGCCCCGCACATCGCAGTTCCTCAAAATGGAGCCTGCAAGACCGCTCACAGTATCTCCCAGGGAGAGAAAGAGCATGGCGGTTATGGCGATGCCGGGCGGGAAGAGCAGCACACAAAGAAGGCTGCCCGCCATGTAATAAATGTATCCGGCAACCTTGGTCTCCTCGTGATCGCGTATCTCTGGCAGCCGGATCTTTCCCTGGAGCCGCGCCGCTTCCAACAGCAAAGATATGGCCATTGCCAGAGCGATCGCTGCTGCTGTAACTTTGGACCCCAGGAAGATGAGGCCCAAAGGCACACAGAGGCCGGTCAGGTGAATGGCCTTTCTGCGCACCTCTTTGACCAGCATGGCCCGCCACTCTAAGGCCATTTCAGGCACGATATGTCTCCCGCTTACTCCTTCTTTCCTGGCGTAACCTGGTCGCCGGCATCCTGGAACTTGAGGACGCCCCCCAGCAATGCGGTCAGCTTGTCCGCTATCTGCCAGCGCGGAACTTTGACCTGCTGCATGCTGTCGCGATCCCGAATGGTAACCGTGCCCTGCTCAAGCGTATCGTAGTCTACGGTGACATCAAAGGGAGTGCCGATCTCGTCATTGCGCCTGTACCTGCGCCCTATCGATCCGGATGTATCATAGTCCACACGCATACCGCGCCCTCGCAGCTCTTGCAAGATGGCCTTGGCCGGATCGGACAGCTCCTTTCGGTCCATCAGAGGCAAGACTGCCACCTCGATGGGAGCCACCGCCGGCTTAAACCTGAGCACGGCGCGCGTCTCGCCGTCCACCTCGTCAGCATAAAAAGAGTGGTCCAGAACGGTGTAAATTATCCGATCAATGCCAAAGGAAGGCTCAATGACGTGAGGTATGACCTCTTCACCCCGAATCTCTTCCTCCACACTCTCAAAGGAGACCAGGCTGCCGTCAATCTCGATCTTCTCTCCTTCAAGAGTCAAATAGATCTTATCGCCAATGCTAGCTGCCAGCTCCTCTGCGGAAAGAGCCTTGAGGGCTTCGCCCACTGCCTTGGCCTTGGCCTTGAACCTGGGTCCCAGTGCCTTGAAGTCCGGCTTGACAACCAGCTTCTGCCGCTTTACGGGCTGATCGTAATGCACGAAAACGGTCAGGTTGACCTTGCTGGCCTTTGCGTGGGCCACCAGGTCATAGTCGGTTCTATCCGCCACGCCCACAATCTCAATCCAGCCCAGCCGGTCCAAGAAGACCTCCGCGTCCCAGCAGTCTGCTGCATAGTGAGCCATCTCATCGGCTTTATGCTGCCGGAAGCGCAGCTTGTCCGGGGCTACCCCCACCGACAGGAGGAATTGATAGGTGCGGGCCACATAGTAGGCCAGGGCCTGGTGGGCCACAATACGCCTTTGCACGGCCTCACCAAAGGTCATCTCCTCCTCCTCGCCCTTCTCCTGGGCCGCCTGGGAGTAGAACCTCATCTTGATGTCCGCTATCTCGGCAAAGCGGGGGTGGCTCTTATCCCTCGGATCGATGAATATCTCCGCCTCGGCCTGAGTGAACTCACGTAGGCGGATCACACCCTGGCGAGGCGAGATCTCATTTCTGAAGGATTTGCCTATCTGCACAGCGGCAAAGGGCAAAGAATCGCGGAAGTAGCGCAGAAGCCGGGGGAAGTTGATGAACATGCCCTGCGCAGTCTCCGGGCGCAGATAGCCGGTCGTCTTGTTTCCCGGACCAATCATGGTCTTGAACATGAGATTGAACTCATATACCGAAGAGAGCTCTCCACCGCACTCCGGGCAGCCTATTTCGTTGTCCTGGATGCATTTGTAAATCTCCTCGTTGCTGAGTGCATCCGGCACCTCGATGATGTGCTTGATGAGGTGATCGGCCCGATAGATCTCTTTGCACTCTTTGCAACTGGTCAGCGGATCGGAAAAGCCGCTCAAGTGACCGGAGGCCTGGTAGATGCCTTCCACGCCGATGGTAGGCGCCTCGATCTCTGCAAACCCTTCAGAGATGACAAAGTACTGCCGCCAGATGTCCTCAATGCGCCTCTTGAGGGGCGCGCCCAGTGGGCCGTAATCGTAAAAACCTGCAGCTCCGCCATATAGCTCAAAGGCGGGCCAGAGAAAGCCGCGCCTCCTGGCGAGTTCGTTTACCAACTCATTCTTGTCCATGCCAATCCTCGCTATGGTTTTAGAGAACCGGCGGTGATTTAATCTTTGTTATGGAAAAAATAGATCTCGTGAAGGCATAATTGCTGGAGAACAGTGCCTCAGCCGGATGCTGAGACTGCCAGCAGCATCCCAAAGGCCACAGTAACGCTGCAAAGAAGAATTATGTCGCCATACTTGTTGTGCATCAACGCCTTCAGGCAGGATCGTATGCAGTTATCATCTTCATAGCCGTCCTCTTGGTTCTCCCCCAAGACACCACTCATTCTTTGCATGTAGCAT
This sequence comes from Methanothrix sp., assembly GCA_041305465.1. Taxonomy (GTDB): domain Archaea; phylum Halobacteriota; class Methanosarcinia; order Methanotrichales; family Methanotrichaceae; genus Methanothrix. Next base: position 2,098 of record JBFYLJ010000091.1, on the reverse strand, counting down.
ACCTAGCCTTCTCTCATTTAAGTAGCTATTTTTCACATTGGCGTTTTATGAGGACTTGGATACATATCTTGAATCATATGAATGCCATATTAGATTTATGTTGACGATAATTGATAGAAAAAATCGTAAATTATTACTATTTAGATAATAGATTGCAGCAACTGCTGGAGAAAGGCGCATAATTTCGGTATTTGCCTATCAAAAAAGGATCATATAGAAATAGCTGACCGCAAACGAGTGCCATGAATAAGAAATAAGTGGAAGAAATAAAGAAGAATAGGAACCGATAGGCCACGGGGCCGATTTTTCATCAGGCGGGTTTATCGGTCCATCTTATCTCACTCAATTTTGACCTCTTTTCCCTTTCGCTTCTCTTTCTTGTCCAGCTCAAGTGTCAGAACGCCGTTCTTGTAGGAGGCTTTAGCGCTGTCCGCATCGACGGCAGAGTCGAGATAGATCATCTTGTAGAAACTCTTATCGTCATCGGTCTTGATTTCTACACTGTCCTCGGCCACATCCAGCTTTACCTTGTCCTTGTCCACGCCGGGCAGCTCCACGAAGATCCTGTACCTCTCCGTCTCATTCATGACATCCACCAGCGGCTCTCGCCCCCGGCTGGGCTCGATCCCCCTATGAGATGGCTTGATGTTGCCAAACTCGCTGAAGACCGGCTCTTTTCCCGGCTCTGCCGTATAGCTGAAGCCGTAGACAAAGGGACCGTATCGCTTGGATACTCCACCCGGTGTCTCCTCCTCGCGCACAAAGGTCTGAAACTCGGCTGGCATATCCTCTTCAAACCTCTTGATCATATCCTCAAAGGGCCCTTTGAACCAATCATCCTCGAATCTATCCTTTTTCTCAAAGGGAAAGCCCTTAGCAAAGCTCTCGAATATATCGAATATCGACGGATATCTCTTGTCCCACATTTTATGTCACCATACGATTACTTATCTATACTAACCATACGTTAGTGATAGGATATAAATTTTTGGTTCAGACAATTGAACCATTCCGACAAAAAGATTCTCCAAGACATAAATTGCAGGTGAAGAAAAGGTGAGAAAAACGCTGAGCCACAGCGCCCTCTTCTGAGGGACCAAGCCGCTAAGTTGCGGCCGTCTCATCTCACCTGGTGCCAATGCATGATTTGTTGGCCAGGCAGCACTGGAATTTTAGCACAGCGCCCGTTTTAAGGGGACCCGATCATCGGTCGATGTGGGGCCTGGTTCCGGCCTCTTCCACCACACATTCCTGCGCCGCGTTTCCCTTATATCAATGATCCATGGCGATTTTGGCATTGCACCCGAAAGAGGTGATTTTCGCCACCGCCGAAGACCTGCGCCGAAATTTGCGCGGCGCCTTCCGACCCCCCGGATTACTAATCGATCCATGATGGAGAGATCCATCAACCTGCTACTCGAATGATTGGTCGGACAGACTTAATCGGCCTATGAATCCATTCTTTGGGAACAGCATGCGACAAAATACCTATTTATTAGTTATAGATATATCTAGTTTTCGGGCAGCATGGCAACGCATACATGGAAATATTAAATAGGAACGAGGAGGATAGATGATATTCATAATAGTCAATGGCAACGATAGCCAGGATGTGAATTGATGATAGATGGCCTAGTTCAATTTGAGGCGAATATCAAAAGCTTCAGGAGTATCAGATCGAGGGTGATCTGGCCAGACTCGGAGGGCCCCTGGATTGAAGGTGGAATAGAGGATCTCATGGTTCATTTCACCTATGCCAGCTGGACCGCCTACAATCTGGGATGCGCCCTGTCCATGGCCCTATCCAGCAAAGAAGAGGATATTGGACGGACCATCTCAGAGATGATGACCAGGATGATCTCTTCAATGGGTGCGATTCAACTAGCAGAAATCCGCCTCACACCTGATGCAATTGACGAGCTGAAGAGAGATCGCCTCGAACCCTGAAACGCACTTTTTAAAAATCATGTTTTATTGGAAAGTAGCCCGGCCGGGATTCGAACCTGGGTGGGGAGGTCCAGAGCCTCCTGTGATTGACCGCTACACTACCGGGCTTCGCCTCTACCCTTGCAGCAGGTAGTTATTAATCTATCGATCG
>JBFYLJ010000090.1:0-6561 GCA_041305465.1 Methanothrix sp. | reverse complement strand
GAGGACGGCCAGAAACCTCTTGATGCTCTCGCCATAAGCCTTGTGGCCTATGGTTATGAGAGGGATGAGCTTGACACCCCCCGGATCGCCGGTGCTGTTCGCGGAGATTTGGGGTGGCTAGGCATTGCCAGAAGGGATGAGTTTAGGGTGAAGCAGTTCAAGCTCGAAGAGGGTCATGCCTATCTGGTCGCAACTTATGAGAAGACGGGCTTTGAGCCCGCCGAGCTTGGCGGGTGCAGCGCTGAGCAGATCGCTCGCCAGGCGTACGATCTGCCTCTTGAGAGGCCGGTATGCGCGGCTTGCGCTGTTGCCTTGCCGGAAGGCCGGGGACAGGGCCAAGGGCAGGGATACGATCTGGCGGTTTACAATCCGGAGCAGGGCGCAAGCAAGAGTGAGGGATGATTAAATGGAGATCAATGGTGTAACAATAGAGGATACCTTTGCAGAGGGCTTTCCAATAAAGGTGGCAAGGGTTGTGATCACAGCCGTAACTGAGCGCTGGGCTCTGGTGGCGGCGCGTGAGGCCACGGGATTTGGAACGTCCGTGATAGGATGCCCGGCAGAGGCGGGCATAGAATGCATTGTAGATGGAAGCGAGACGCCCGACGGCAGGCCGGGAGTCAATATCCTGATCTGCAACATGAGTTACAAGAACCTGGAGAATTCGCTGCTTTGGCGCCTGGGCCAGTGTGTTATGACGGCGCCTACCACGGCAGCCTTCAGTGGCATGCAGCAGGCAGAAAAGCAGTTTGATACCGGCAAGAAGGAGAGCTGGTATGGCGATGGCTTCCAGAAGCAGGTAGAGATGTTTGGGCGCAAAGTCTGGAAGGTACCTCTCATGTCCGGCGACTTCATCATCGAGGAGAGCTTCGGTGCTGTGGACGGAATTGCCGGGGGCAACTTCCTGATCCTCGCTCAGAATCAGGCGGCAGGATTGATGGCAGCCGAGGGGGCAGTCGATGCAATCGGCAAGGTCAAGGGCACAATTACTCCTTTCCCCGGCGGCGTTGTGGCCAGCGGCTCAAAGGTCGGCTCCAAGTACAAGTTCCTGAAGGCTTCGACGAATACAGCCTTCTGCACGTCGCTTCGTGAGGACGGGGTCTGCACCCTGGCCGAAGATGTATCAGCCGTTTTTGAGATCGTGATCAACGGTGTCAGCAAGGAGGCCATCAGTGCTGCCATGAAGGCTGGAATCAATGCAGCCTGCCGCGTGCCGGGAGTGCTCAAGATCTCAGCTGCGAACTACGATGGAAAGCTCGGAAGCCATCAGTTCCCGCTTCATGTGGTGCTGGAGTGAAGACTCTGCTTCAAATGCAAGGCATATCCGCCAGGTCTTAGCGATATATATAGACTGTTTAACATATAATTTTTTTATGCTCAGAGCTATAATGAAGTTGATGTGGCCATAGATCAATATTCTGAGATCTCTGAGATCAAACAGAAGCAAACCCCAGTTCTGCTTTCTTCCCGAGCCTTAGTGACCCTCATTTTTAAGAATCGGTTTTTTTAGAAAAATCATATGACATATTGCTTGAAAAGAGCAATAATGTATACCAATAGAAATTTATACTTTTATGAGCAATTATGCATTTGCGTCCATGGAGACTAATGCGGGAAGGAATGCCATTAATCAGAGCCTTTAGATATGAAAGAAATAATGCGAGCTATGATGTCTGATAACGGCAGATAAATGAGATCGTAAATACCTTAGCCTTGCGATCTCATTATCCATTCCCTCGGTTCCTGGATTACAAGGAGCGGAATTCATATGAGACATAATAGGCTGATCTTGGCATGTCTTTTTGTCATGTTAATACTTACAATACCGTCTTTTGCATCTATCAAGACTGTATCGTACACTTCCATGATCCCGGAGCATATGGTCGGTGCGGACAAGGTCCATACGTTTCCTTACTTCGATCCTGCCCTTGGCACGCTCGTCTCGGTTAATTTCATAGCCTCGCTGAATGGCACATTGGATGCTCAGGCTGAAAATTTAGGTTCAACAGGATACACTCAATGCTATGTAACTGATCTCGCTGAAATGTATCTGACGATGATAAATGGGGACGATTTCTATTTAAATGTAGCATTAAGAGTTCCGAAAACAGGATATGCATCTGTAGGGCCATTCGACGGTGCACAGGATCTTATGGGTTCGGATACATTCAGCGGCCAGGATTATGGGGATACCTCGGACATTGTGATTTATACTGCGCCAGATGATGTAGATGACTATTATGGTGTTGGAACATTCAATCTTCCGATGTACACTATTGCAGCTTCATCTGTCAGGGGTGGAGGCAATTGGTATACGGAAATAGCTACAACAGCCTGGTCTCATGCCATAATCACATACACTTATGATGAAAAAGTAACTTATTGTCTGTCTGGATATAAGATAAACGGCTGCACCGGGGAGCCTATTTCTGGATGGACTGTCATCGTCAACAACAGCACAAATAGCTGGAGCGCAATTACTGATCAAACTGGTTTCTGGAAAGTATGCGGCCTGAAGACGGGCACCTACACAGTAAGAGAAGCTTTGCAGTCAGGCTGGATTCAGACTTCCTTGCCGCTAAGCTATACTGAAACCATCGAGGGAGTCGATTTAGCTAAAATCAATTTCACAAATCAAAAGCTGTATTGCATCAGCGGCTACAAGATCGACAGCAGCACTGGAAAAGGCCTGCTGGACTGGAATATCGCCTTAGAGAATGCCACTGGCACAATAACTGCGAAGACAGGCCCCGACGGCAAGTACGAGTTCTGCAATTTAGCTCCCGGGAGCTACAGGCTAACCGAAGAGATGCTGCCTGGCTATATTGTAGTTCAGAAGGTCTCCAATCCCGTCATCCTGAGCTGCGAGAATATAGCCAACAAAAACTTCACCAATAAGCCGGTTGACAGCTTGTGCGGTGAGTGCTGGCCGAGTGGAAGACCGACATATCTGGTCATGACATATACCGGCGAGACCTGCACAGCTAACTGCAATTCGCAGGCTGCAGGCAAAGTGATTGTCACTGGTGATCCGGCTGGCGCCTCGCCTGTTCGAATAGTGGTACGAGACTCGAGCTCCACTGGCACAGTCTGGTTTGACGGAACTGTTGCTCTTGGCGGAACTTTCGTGATAGACCCGCCGGGAACTGCCACATTTGGAACCAATACATGGGTCCAGATCTCCGAAAGCGCTGGCAATGTCCTCCAGACGATCATCTTCCACACATCCTGCTCCCAGCCGCTTGTTCCCGGCGACATGTACGGAAGCCTGTTGCTGGGGGGATGTATTGGAGCTGAGAACCTCTGTCCCACTGCGGCGGACGACACCTATAACGCCCTTAACAACACGCCGCTCGTAGTTTCGGGTCCAGGTGTTTTAGGCAACGACGCTGATCCGGAGGGCGACAAGATTTCCATTGTCAGCTACACTCAGCCAGGAAATGGAATCGTCAATCTGAATCCCGATGGCTCGTTTACCTATACGCCAAATACCGACTTCTGCGGAACTGATCGCTTCAGCTACAAGATAACTGACAGCATGTGCGATAAGGGCTATCAGGATGAGGCCGATGTAACCATCAACGTCAGATGCGTGCTATGCAAAGTATCAGGAGGCGAGGCATTGACCTTCAGCGGCAAACAGGTCTCCTGGACGATAACAAATAGCGGACCTGATCCTCTGGACATCAGCAGCATCTACCTTGTCTGGCCTACTGCCAATGGAAAGGAGACGAGTGTGAGGCTGAATGGTGTCGAGATATACTCTCCTGACCTGCCTGCTCCTTCGGCAACCATAAGTTCAGGCTGGAAGGGAACCGTAGCTGCCCGCACCATTGCTCCGGGCCAGACCTCGACCCTTGCATTGGTCTTCGAGAGGACGGCCAGCACCATCCAGAGCGTCTACACCATAAATGTGCAGTTCAGTTCAGGCTGCAGCATCAACTTTGTTCCAGTGAACAAATGTCCATCTGCCGCGGCCGATAGCTATAATGTCCTGAAGAACACGCAGCTAACAGTTTCAGCTCCTGGAGTCCTGTCCAACGACGCCGATCCGGAAGGAAGTCCAATCACCGTTGCGAGCTCTACCCAGCCCAGCCACGGGACGGTTGTTCTGAACTCCGATGGCTCGTTTACCTATACCCCCAGCGCTGACTATTGCGGGCCGGACAGCTTTACATACAAGGTGACAGACGGAGCATGCGATGCGGCAGGCCAGAATCAGGCCAGCGTATCGATCAACGTCAGGTGCGCATCATGCGAGGGCGCCAATGCCTTGACGTTCAGCGGCAAGCAGGTATCCTGGCAGATCACAAACTATGCAGCCACTCCCATCAGCATCAGCAGCATCTATCTGATATGGCCCGCGGCCAACAAGAAAGAGATGAAGGTGAAGCTGGATGGGGTTGAGATATACTCTCCTGACCTGGCTCCTCCGTCTGCAACCATCAGCTCGGGCTGGAAGGGCACCATCGATGCCCGCAGCATTGGACCTGGGGAGACATCGACATTGACCTTCGAGTTCGAGACGACTGCCAGCACGAACCAGAATGCCTACACAATACAGGTGCAGCTCGATCCGGGCTGCAGCCTTAATTTCGTGCCAAGTCCCTGAGGAGAGATTAAAAAGATATATATTTTTTAAATCAGTTTTAAATTTTTATTATTTTTTAATTATTTTTAAAGAATTGTCGTTTTTGGGCAATATTGTCTGACCACAATCTTTATACCGAAAATCCTTCTATAATATCTTATTTAGCTTTAATCTTTGGGCCTATAGCTGTAGATAATGGGAGGGAAAAGGCACAATGGGCAAGAGTGGTTCAACCTGCTGCTCTAAGAGTGTGCAGGAACATAATTTCGGACTGATCCATCTCTCAGGTGCATTTCTCTTCTTTAATCTGATGATTTCATGAGGAATTAAGAGGGAAATCAATTCGATATTGAGGGTGATGATGGGAATGAGGGATATACAGGGTGTTTTAAGCAGAGGGATAATTCTATCAGTTCTAATACTGCAATTGCTGCTCCTGGCGAGCGGCGAGCGCATTGAATATTGCGATTCTATTCCAGAGGATTTTGTGGACTGGAATAAAAGCGTCTCTCTGCCAAAGTTCGATCCCGCCATGGGGACCCTGAAGTCCGTCGATCTGCTGATGACGACGAACCTCTCTCAGGAGATAATGATAGAGAATACAAGCACCCTGGCAGGCAATCTTACTTCATCCCTCACAGGCGCTCTCATTGCAGATCTTCCTTCATCGGATAGCGTCTCAATAGACATCAACAGCAGCTCTGGAGCAAATCTGTCCGCTTATAACGGCACTTTGGACTTGGGAGGCGATTTTGGATTCAGGTCCGTCTCCCAGATCCCAACAGAAGCCGCCTCCAAGAGCATATCCGATATCGAGGATTTCATTGCCGGGGCCCCCGGCGAGAGCATAGCAATTCCTGTGAGGGCCAAAATTATGTCACAGACCAAGAAGCCCGGCTCTTCAAGCTCCCAATTAAACACCAAAGCAGGAGCAGAGGTCTGTGTCTCTTATACCTATGATGCAAGATCAGAGGACGGTGGCTCGTAATGATCAAATACATTTTTTATTTATATTTATCTTCAAAGAACGAAATAGAGGATAACTGTCGGAGAGTGTGCTGATATGAGACTTCGAAAATTATTATTGGTATCTATTTTTATAATAACTATCTTGACTGCATCATCATTAGGCGCCGTCAAGACTGTGACATATGAATCCAAGATACCTAACCAGACCATGAGCTGGCCTCCCAACCAGAAACATACTTTTCCCTATTTCGATCCGGATTTGGGCGAGCTTCTCAAGATCGAATTCACTGCGACTCTGAACGGAAGCATGAACGGCACCGTTGTGAACACTGGAGACGTTTCTACAAGAGCTTATTTCGCTGACGACTTTTATCTGGATGTGACGATGATAAATGGGGATCTTGTCCCTTTAGTCATCAATACCAGAGTCCCCCCATCGGGAACGACTAACTTGGCAGCATTTTCATTGCCTGAGTGGTCCGGACCGGATACCATGATCGGCTCGGTAGCCGGCAGTGACCAGGGTAGCGTCGTATATACTGATGCTGCCAATTTGGGACTCTATACCGGCACAGGCACATTCGATCTTCCTGCGGTAGGCGAAGCTTACACTACTGTGTCTGGCGGCGGCAATATGGACTCAGATATCAGAACGTTCGGCTTTTCGAATGCCACAATCACTTATACATATGACGAATACCTCTGCATCTCAGGCTACAAGAAGGACGATTGCACCGGTCTACCTCTCAGAGACTGGGAAATCACCGTCAACAACTCCACCGATAGCTGGAGCACAACTACGAATGAAACAGGTTTCTGGGAGATCTGCGGTCTTCTCAATGATACAACTTACACAGTCTGTGAGACACTGCAGACCGGATGGATTCAGACATCTCCTGTTGGATGCCATACTTTTGATTTAGTTGGCGAGAATGTAACAGAAATCAACTTCGAGAATCTGAAGCTTCTGTGCATCTCAGGCTACAAGCTGGATGACTGCG
>JBFYLJ010000089.1:0-23492 GCA_041305465.1 Methanothrix sp. | reverse complement strand
CCCATAAGGGCAATTGCAAGCATGAATGCTACTACTATTACTCCCTTCATTTTTCTTTTCGCCCCCTTTTTTTTAAGCGATTAATTTAAGCTATTTCGCCAAATAAGCGAGATTTAGCTTTCTACCAATCTCTTACTTTTATATTATATAAATTTATCCTTCAAAACAACCTATATTGGGGTGGTCCCCCTCTGGTCCAGGAATGGGTCTCCAGCGCCAGAGCGGTGATTAGTATAGTTTATATGATATACTACGAATAATAAATGAATATCAATAGATCGATCTCTCTAGAAATCAATGCAATCAAATACAACAAGTAGCAATGAATCTCCTATGTCCTCTTTCCTGGAGCATGTGCATCTATTGCCGCAAACTGTGGAGAAGCGGCTCTTCCAGTTGGATTTGGCCGCCACCGCTCTCAAGTCCTCCAGTCTTGTAGTAGTGCCCACGGGCCTTGGCAAAACAGTCATAGCTCTCATGGTGATTCTGGCTCGAATGGATAAGGGCCGGATTCTTTTTCTCGCTCCTACCAAGCCGCTGGTGGAGCAGCATGCGATTTTCTTGCAGCGCGTGCTCAAAGACAAAAATCTGGTCAGCATGATGACAGGAGAGAGCCCGCCGGAGAAAAGGATTCAATCCTGGAGCCAGAGCCGAATCGTAGTCTCCACACCACAGGTGATCGAAAACGACCTTCTCTCTCGAAGGATCGATCTTGAGGACGTCTCCCTGGTGATATTCGACGAGGCGCACCGAGCTGTGGGCAGCTATGCTTATGTATATATCGCAGATCGCTATCATCGCGAGGCAAAGAATCCTAGGGTACTGGGGATTACCGCCAGTCCTGGCAGCCAGAGCGAGAAGATTGCCGAGATCTGTACGAACCTTCATATCGAGACGATCCAGACCCGCACGGAAAACGATCCTGATGTCGCCCCATTTGTTCACGAGCGGGAGATAGAATGGGTGAAGCTTACCGTTCCCAAAGAGCTTCTGCAGATTCGCACGGACATCGAAGAGTTGCTCCGCCGCAGAATAGATGATCTCAACCTCCTGGGCATCAGTCCCGCCAGAATAGATGCCAAGTCCTCCAAGAAAGAGCTTCTCGGGTTGCAGGCCGCCCTTATGTCGGGAGCCAAGACCAAGGCAAATAAATCAACATTTGCGGCCATATCTCTCATGGCCGAGATTCTCAAATTGCATCACGCCGTAGAGCTGGCGGAGACGCAGGGACCGGATGCACTGGCCAGATATTTTCAGCGGCTTGATGGGGAAGCCCTCTCGCGAAGCGGTTCCAAAGCATCCCGCAGAATAATGCAGGACCCGAGTTTCAGGCAGGTGGTAGAAGCCCTGCATAACCTGAAAGTGGAGCATCCCAAGCCTGATGCCGTGCTGAGAATACTGCAAGAGCAGATTGCCGAGAAGCCAGAGGCCCGCATCATGGTCTTTACCAACTATCGAGACACAGCCACATCTCTTCTCCAGTTCTTAAAAGATGATAATGCCATTCGAGCTGTGCGATTCGTGGGTCAGTCCAGCCGCGAGAATGATGAAGGGCTCAGCCAGAAAAAACAGGCAGATATTCTGCAGAAATTTCGGGCCGGTGATTTCAATGTCCTCATAGCAACCTCAGTAGGAGAGGAGGGTATCGACATTCCTGCTACCGATCTGGTCATTTTTTATGAGCCGGTGCCTTCCGAGATTCGCAGCATTCAGCGCAAGGGCAGGACCGGCAGGGCAAGGGCGGGCAGAGTAGTGGTATTAATGGCCAAGGGCACGCGCGATGAGGCCTATTACTGGATATCGGACCGCAAGGAAAAGACCATGAACCGGCAGATACGCGCTCTGAGCGGTCCCGGCCAGGAATCGATGCTAAAAGAGCTCTCTCCCAGGCAGCTTCAGATAACGCAGGCGGCAGCCGGCCATGCTGAGATGGACGAGAAATATCTGCCTGATGAGCAAAAAGAAGAAGAGGAAGAGGAAGAGCCGGACAAGATGCTCGCCAAAATCTTTGTAGACTCAAGGGAGAGGGAGATGGCAAAGCTTCTGGAGTCTCTGGGCATTGAGGTCACCGTCAAGAATCTGGAAGTAGGAGACTATGTGATCAGTGATAAAGTGGCTATCGAACGCAAAACTGCAAAGGATTTTGTGTCCTCGATCATCGATCCCCAGAGAAATTTATTTCGCCAGATGGCGGATATGGCCAGGACTTATGATCGGCCTGTTTTGATTTTAGAGGGCAGGGATCTTTACACCTCGCAGATGAATGCCGGATCTATCCGCGCAGCTATGATTTCCGTGGCTGTGGACTATGGCATACCCATCATTCCCACGGAAGACCGGGATGAAACGGCCTCGGTTATCGCTCAGCTGGCTAAGAGAGAGATGCGAGAGGGGCGCGAGCCCAAGCTGCATGGCCACAAGACTGCCAGGACGCTCAAAGAGCAGCAGGAGTATTTAGTATCGGCCATTTCCAGTGTTGGGCCCGCGGTAGCCAGGAATCTGCTCAAGCACTTCGGGTCTGTTGAGAAGATCATGACTGCTTCATCTGAGCAGCTGCAAGAGGTAGAACTGGTGGGTCCGAAGATCGCACAGCGCATTCGCGAGCTGGTTGGCGGTGAGTATAAGGGATAAGTGATCTTATGATGGGGGTCTCATCGCAGATGAAGGACCGTGAGAATTATCCGTTTCAGATCCTACAGAGGATCGTTCCCCACCATCTTATTGTCGATGCAAAGCTTCGCGAATACTATCCTGACCTTAAATTCTTCTGCCATTCGGTCTATCTTTGGCTCGATAAACCTGCAGGGTGGGCAGCCTGCCTCCCAGCAGTCCAAGACAAAATATGTTAGCTGCAACTGAGGCGGCTTTAGCAGCGGTCCAAGAGATCTGCACGATGCCACCTGCGCAAAGTGCGGAAAAACATGTCAAGTTCCCTTCAAGCCCAATGGCTCCTGGCCGGTCTACTGTAGCGATTGATATCAGATATTTGGTCATATCTTTGATCCCACAATTGGACGCATCAAGACGTATTAGGGCAAATACACTTTTCTAAATCGTCTATATATCCTGTATATGCCATGTGATCGGCCATGAGATGGCTAAGGATAATGATGGCAATCTGCATAATTGCAGTCTCTCTAAATACAGTAATGGCAACTGGCGAGACGGAGAGTATCTCCAGTTTAAAGATTCTTCTTACCTCCTTCGATGATCGAAGCATTGACTCCCAGGATCTGGCATTCTTTCTAGTTACCCATAATTACGATGCAACTCCGGTAGGCAGCCAAGTTAAGGTCAAGCTTAATGAAAAGGTCTTCTTACTTGTTCCAAATGGCGATCGTCCCGGCCTGTGTGACATCGTACTCTAAAGATATCACAGCAAACTTCAATACAAACAAATCATTTCGATGCCCTCTCATCCTCTACGACCGGGGTGCAGCGGTTGCAGATACTCCATCTCTTTATCATGAGGATTTCAACGGGCAGATATTCACGTCTCCCTGGAGCGGCACATGAAGTGCGGCATGGGCAAATGTGAGCATTGCGCCATCGGCCCCTACCATGCCTGCCAGGACGAGCCGGTCTTCAGTTACGACCGGATAGAGGGGCGTACTTTGGAATCATTAGAAATTTTGTATTGCCGGTCCAAAGGAATAGTAGATCTCCGCTGGAATTCCATTGACCATGCCGTAAGCATCGGGCTCAGGGAGCAGTGATTTGCTTTGATTCCAGCTGGCATCAATGCTATGAATGGGATTATAGGTCTTGGTAATGGAGTAGGGCTGTGATTTTGCTGATGCAGCAAATGCTTGCAGCATTAACGATTCATTCATGCCGAATATGGCCCGAATCCAGGCGTTGTATTCCATAACTGCCTGGTTATAGGGACCAATTTCACCTTCTTTCGCCAGATCATATCGATGAGACATGTTCCATCCCCATTTCAGGCCATCCAGGGCACCTCTCTGATAGTCGCTCAAGGCAAGCGATGGGCCAATCAGGTTGAATGCGAAGAGCACGATTAATAAGGCGAGTAATACACGTTTCATCTTTGCCATCTCCTTGCGGATCAATAGTATGGTTAAAACTATGCAATTACCTGACCAAAAAGATTTGGGTATGAGTGCTAGATAATGGTAGCTTCATTATCCTTGAGAAGAGCCTCAATCACCTCTGGCCGGGCCTGGCCGCTGATAGGCGCAAAAGCGCTCTTTTTGCGTCCCCCGGCATCGGACCTCTTTAGTTCTCCGCGAAGCCATTCTTCATGGGTTATCAGGTCAAGGGATAACGCCTCCTGCGCGCTGCGGCGAATGCGCCCGGCAAAAGCCACCGCTGCTTTTTCCGAAACACATGCAAAGATATAGACGGGGCTTACAAAAAAGAACGATCCGGCTTTCAAGGGCTGTTCCAGCACAATGCGCAGTATCTGCATGCCTGCATCTTCATCCAAACCGCCTGCGCCCAGACCATAGAGGTCCATCTCCACTACCGCAAAGCGGCTGCGCGAAGAGACAATGGCGATGGATGCGAACGCTCGGCTGTGCACAGAGCACCATTCCCAGTATTCCTTCAAGACATTGCGCTTCTCGATCCAGACAACATGACGGGCAAGGACTGCCTCTTCCAGGGTATTATGCGGCTTTAGCACAAATATAGCCTTGTGCAGTCAAAGTAGCTGTAGCTTTTGGGCCGAAAGTGATTACCATGCGAATGCCGGGCAATAGACAAAAATGATTTGTTTAGTTAATTATATATACTGTTATCGAGTATTTCATAATAGGTTATTGAGGTAGAAGTATGAAGGTAAAATTCATCTGCAAAAATTGTGGCTCAGTGAATGAAAAGGATAAAGAGGTGCTTCTTAATCCCAAATACAGTCCAGATGACTGGCTTTGCGACCTTCCTCTTGATTTCGAATGGATTTTGCCGGTAGGAAAGATCACGCCGGTTGTAGGCAACCCTATTTATGTTTCCAGCATGGGCGGCAACCTCTCCCGAAGTGAGTACCTGGAGAGATATAATGTGGACCCAGAGATCGCCTACCAATTGATGCGCAAAGATAAGGGAAAGCCTCTGGCTAAGGCAATGGACCCGAGCAGAATACAGTCCCTTGTCATGTCGTCTCGCTTGCCGGATTTCGATGATTGGCCTGCTTAGGAGAACGCCATAAAGATCCTAATGCACAATAAGACTTTCGCTTTCCCCCCATTCACGACATTTTTTGCCTCATGCAATTTGCAGGTCATTGGTCTCTCTTTCTTTAATATTCTTATGGCAGATAAATTTTAAAAGTACGGGTAATAATATGGTCGGCATTCTCCAATGCATGGCATATAATATCTTCCATCATATTGTCCACCCCATCCCCCACCATAGTAATAATAGTAGTAGCCGGAACGATAGCCGTAAACAATCGGTGGTTGCCAGCCGTCATATACATTCCTAATGTTAATCCCATTGAGATAAGCCTCGCATATCGGTCGTCCCAAAATGTCACGCCCCAGCATCTCGAATTGCAGCTCTTTTCCTTTGAAAGAGGCAAGATTTGACAGAGGCTTATCGAGAAGAACCTCCACCATTGCCTGCAATCCATAAGTCCCGGCTTGGGTAATATTCACCGTCATGCTGTTGGGCTCTGTGACTTTCACAACCGTCCCCGTAAAATCATATGCGGTGGCTGGAAGTACCAGCAGAGACAAAGAGAAGATCAAGATAAGAGCTATGCGAGCACCTATCTGTGATTGTGCATTTTCTTGTTTCATAGTTGATATATATCTTCTCTTCAATCTTCAAGTTTATCCTATGACCTAAGTCCAGGCAACACCCTCTTCATGACTTCGGCAGCCACAACCACCAGCAGACCGACACCCAGAACCATAGCCCAGCTCTCCGATGTTAGAGGCTTGGTCTGGAATATAGACTGCATAAAAGGAATGTAGACCACGACCAGGATGGAGATTATCGATCCGGCAATTCCCAAGAGAAGCGTCTTATTGCCCAAGGGATTCATACTGAATATGGATTCATCCAGAGATCGGCAGCTATAGGCGTTATATACCGTGAAGAAGCCCAGGCCCACAAAGGCCATAGTCCTGGCGTAGCCCAGGTCCTGTCCCATCTGCAGCGATGCCATATACAGGCCCAATGTGCCGGTCACAATCGCTGCGGCAATTCCCAGGGTATAGATAAGCAGGCTTTTTGAAGGCATGCTCTCTTTGGGATCGCGCGGTTTCTTTGTCATGATCTGTGCATGAGCCGGCTCCAGGGCAAGACCTATGGCTGGAAACTCCTCAGCTACGACATTAATCCAGAGAATTTGCGCTGCCAGAAGAGGAATGGGAAAGCCCAGAACAACAGCCACAAAGATTGTGGCAAGCTCTGCAAAGCTGACTGCCAGAAGGTAGGTGGTTCCCTTTCTTATGTTGTCATAGATTCTTCTACCTTCCAGAATAGCTCCGACGATGGTGGCGAAGTTATCATCGGCGATGACCATATCCGATGCTTCCTTGGTTACCTCGGTACCCGTCTTTCCCATGGCTATACCGATATCTGAAGCCTTCAAAGCGGGTGCATCGTTCACGCCGTCTCCAGTCATAGCTACAATATTGCCTCGTTTCTTCAAAGCCTCGACTATGCGTACCTTGTGCTCGGCAGTTACACGGGCAAATATCGAGACATCATTGATGCGAGTATGCAGATCTTGCTCGTTCATCCTCTCCAGATCTGACCCTTCAATGACCTCTCCATTGCCGATATCCAGCTCTTTGCCAATGGCCCTGGCTGTGAGGCGGTGGTCTCCCGTGATCATGACCGTTCTTATGCCTGCCTTCTTGCTTATGGAAATGGCATCCAGTACCTCTTTTCTGGGAGGGTCCATCATGCCGGCAAGACCGGCAAATATCAGATCGGATTCCACAAGATCCATATCCAAAGGATCGCCGCTCTCCAGAGATTTGCCGGCAAATGCCAAGACCCTCAAGGCACGGCCTGCCATGCCGTCCGCCCTGGCCTGGATCATCTTCTTGTCCTCTTCTGTAAGTGGCGAGACACCATCTGCACGGACAATGCGAGTGCATCTGCCAAGGACCGCCTCAGGTGCCCCTTTCATAGACACAATTGAGCCCTCGCCTTGCACCAGATCGACTGTTGTCATCCTCCGGCGATCGGAATCAAAGGGATATTCTGCAATACGGGTGCTGTTCGTTCTGATTCTCTCCAGAATGCCTGCCTTTTTGGCGGCAACAATTATCGCCCCTTCTGTTGGATCGCCCACGATGCGCCAGTTGCCGTTGGCCTTCTCGATATCCGCATTATTTGTTAGCGTTCCAATCTTAAGCAGCCAGGCCAGATCTTCCTCCTGAGGATCGACGAGCTTGCCTTGCTCAGAAAAGGAACCCACCGGAGTGTAGCCAGGTCCCTCCACATGAACGGTTCTGAAAGTCTGAATCTCACGCAGCGTCATCTCGCCGGTCGTGAGGGTGCCGGTCTTATCAGTGCAGATCACTGTAGTCGATCCCAAGGTCTCGACCGCAGGCAATCTTCTTATTATGGCGTTCTTCTTGGCCATGACCTGGGTTCCGAAGGCTAAAGACAGAGTAACCACAAAAGGAAGAGCTTCGGGCACACCAGCTACGGCGAGAGCAATGGCTGCGATCAGGGAATCCATGATAGGCGAGCCCCGGCTGGCGTCCAGCACAAAGACAATTGCAGCAATGACAAATACCAGGAGAGCCTGTCTCTTGGCCAGGTGTTCCAGCTTTGTCTTGAGGGGCGGATCTGCATGACTCTGTTTGATCATGCCAGAGATTCGGCCAAGTTCAGTGGCAAGGCCGGTAGCAGTCACAACAGCTCTGCAATTGCCATAGGAGACGATGGTCCCCATGAAGACCATATTTTTTCGATCGGCAAGAGCCGTTTCTTCTTGCAGCCCTTCTATGCCTTTCTTAACAGGCAGCGATTCCCCGGTTAAAGAGGCCTCAATGATCTGCAGGGCAGTCTCCTCAACAATTCGAGCGTCTGCCGGGACCTTATCGCCTGCTTCCAGAAAGACCATGTCGCCGGGAACAAGGTCCGAGGCCGGGATGGTGCTCATCTTGCCATCTCGCATTACATCCGCCTCCGGGGCCACCATCTCTCGCAGAGCCTCCATGGCCCGTTCTGCTTTATATTCCTGGAAGAATCCGATGATTGCCACGAGAATGACTATTCCTAAAATAACGTAGGCGTTGGTGCTCTCGCCTGCAATATACGAGATCAGGGCCGCAAAGATGAGCACAATAACCATATAGTCTTTGAATTTGCTAAGGAAAATTTTCAAAGGCGAGGGTTTGGAAGGACTTTCCAGTTGATTGGGGCCGTACTCTGAGAGTCTTTGGGCAGCATCATCAGAGCTAAGTCCCTTTTGCCCTGATTTCAGGATGGAAAGAATCTCATCGATTGGAATTGAATGCCATTTCACGCGTCTAGCCTCACTTGTGAGATGAGGGGACTACGGCAATTGTAGAAATAGTTTTCGCAAACAGATTGTATATGAATTAGGAAAATCCCGTAAGACCCATTTTAGACATAGAGTTTATCACATTGGCCCCATAATAGATGTCAGAGTGTTGTGATGGTTGGATCTTACTTAGAAATATTGAGCAAGGTCGAGAACAAAGAGGCCGTGGTCATGACGGCTCTTGAGGTCTCCGATCTGATAGAGTCCGGCGAGTCGTCCCGGCTTTGCGAGGTTGACGTTGTCACCACAGCTACCCGAGCGGTGATGAGCGGCACCTATGCAGTCCTCTCTTTTCCCGTTGCCGAACAGGCATCGTTTCTCCGGGCTAGGAGAGTGTGGATCAACGGCATAACCGCACAGGTCGGACCCTGCCCTAACGAGAACCTTGGAATCCTGGATTTGATTCTCTTGGGAACGGCCCATAGTCGCAGCCTGCTCAATTACGGAGGAGGACATCTTTTCCGCGATCTGGTTGAGAGAAAGAAAGTCCTGGTAGAGGTAGAGACCGATGATGGACGCAGCCTGCAAGCCGAGGTCGGACTGGACGAGATGCCTCATGCCCGGCTCTTTGGATCGCGCCATGCTTTCAAGAACTACTCGGCCTTCGTCAATGCGGGCGCGCAGATGATCAACACCATATTTCACTCGCGCGGCTTTGCCCCCCGCTGTAAGGAGACGACATTCTCCGGCTGCGGGCAGATAAATCCCATAAAGAACGATCCGCTCCTGGAGAGTATAGGCATAGGAACTCGCATACTCATGAACGGGGCCGAAGGCTTTGTCATTGGCACAGGCACCCGCAGCAGCAAAGAGCGGCCCAATCTCTCCGGCTTTGCCGATATGCACCAAATGGATGCGGAGTTGATGGGCGGCTTTGTCACCTCCGCAGGACCTGAGTGCATCTGCTCCTGGGCTGTGCCCATACCCGTAATCAGCAAGACGATTCTAGCGGAAATCGCCCGGCCCGACCGGAGCATTGCATTACCCGTAAACGATGTCAAGAGCAGGACAGTAATCGGTTGGGCCGATTACGGCGATGTCTGGACGGATGTGGATCTGCAGGTCGAGTTTGAACCGGAGAAGTGCACGGGCTGCTCCCCTTGCTTGGTAGTGGAGGCCTGCCCCATGCGGGCCGTAACCCACGACGACGAAAACAGAGTCTGCCGCAGTGAAGCATTATGCTTTAATTGCGGCCTGTGCGCCACTGTATGCCCGTTAGCCGTCTTTTCGTGCCGCATGGGGGCCATCCGGCTGCGAACCACCGCGGGCATTGCCCGGACCGTACCGGTGGTGCTGCGCCAATCGGACCGGCTGCGGGCCGTGTTGCTGGCTGAGGAGCTGAAAGAAAGGATCTTAAACGGCTCTTTTAAGATGGCAGAACCGGTTGAACGCATCTCATGAATCGCTCGATAATCTCCTCTGGCGATAGGCAGATAATGGGCACCAAAGCATTGCCCGCCTCTACCTTTGCTATTACTGCTCCTTGGCCCAGAAGTGCTTCGGTCAGATCCCCCTCCAGCTCAGCTGTCCTGACGTTCTTGACTCCGGCAGCCTTCGCCAGGACGAAGAGGTCGGTGCCTAAATGGGTGCAGGTGGGCTGCGAGCCGGTGGAGCCGTAGCAGCAGTTGTCCAAAATCACGAGCAAATAGTTCCGGGGCGCATGATGGGCAATGGTGGCAAGCGTTCCCAGGTTCATGAGCAACGAGCCGTCCCCGTCCAGGACGATTACCTTTCTCTCAGGCCTTGCCAGGGCCAGGCCCAGGCCGATGGAGGAGGCCAGGCCCATGGAGCCGAGCATGTAGAAATTTTCCGGGCGATCCCTGACCGAGAAAAGCTCACGGCTGGGAAAACCGATGTTAGAGATCAGCAGGGCGCTTTGCGTCTCCGCTGCCTCCGCTGCCAGGGCGATGGCCTCAATGCGTTTCATTTATCCCTCCAAAATTCCAAATCAAGGAGCACTGCCACGGGCCTTCGGGCTGCCGCAGAGTGGCTCCAGGCCTGGGCCACCGTCTCCTCCGCCTGCGCGGGCAGGGGCCGAAAATGAGAGATGCTCATGGCATCAAGCAGAGGGACCGTCAGCCGTCCCATGGGAACCTGACCGATAATCGGCTCGCCCTCGCCACCTCGATGGCTGATGATCATGAGCAGAGGAATGCCGTAAAGCATGTCCAGGGAGGCGAGGGCATTGATGCAGTTTCCCAGGCCCGAGTTTTGCATTAGTAAGGCAGGCCGCAGCCCGCCCATCCAGGCCCCGGCACAAATTCCCACGCCCTCCTCCTCGCGGGTGACAGGCAGATGAATGATATCCGGGTCGCCTCCGACCAGAGCGAGCAGCTCTTGCAGGTTGATGCAGGGCACGGATGTCACGAAGTTGATGCTGGCGCGCTTCAGGCCGCGATAAACGGCGAGACTGGGATTCATTATGATACCTTCATCCTTTCAGGCCAAAAAACCTTCTGCAAGACAAATCGAACCAATCTCCCCCGTTTGTGAGGTTTATTCGTTTTTAGATATTGAATCACTAAACAAAAAAATTTATATCCTAAAAATAACTCAGTACTTAAAATAGGTGCATTGAAAAATTTATTTAGGGTGATATGAATGTCGTTTACTCTGATCAAAGGAACCTTCCATGTGGTTGGCTACAGTCCTGATGGCGATTCCATCCGGTTCAATGCCAAAGACCCTGCTCTCTGGAAGAAGCTCTCCGGTCCTGCTGTAGAGTTGAATGCACGCGGGCACGCCCAGCTACGAATCGAAGCCGTCGATGCTCTGGAGACGCATTACCAGGGAGCCTGCCAGCCGCCAAAGCCCGCGCGAGCAGCCGCTGGCTACCTCCTATCCGAGCTGGGAATCAACGAGGTTGTCTGGAATGAGAAACACAGCACAGTGATCAAGGCCCAGGATGAAACAGTGGGGTACATCCTGGCCCGAAGCACAGAGAGCAACCGCCGCCCCGTAGCTTTCGTCTTCGCCGGTGAAACCGAGGAGAGAGATGGTGCTGAAATCAATCTGGATGAGTCGATTCTCAAAGAGAGCTACAACTACCGGCTCCTCACTAGCGGCCTTGCATATCCCATGTACTACAACGGCCTCTTCTCAGATCTGCGCCTCCCATTGACAGCAGCCGTTACATCCGCCCGATCGGAAGGAAAGGGACTGTGGCCTTACGATCGGACTACAAAAGGGTTCTCCGTATCCAGCCTGAAAGCCATCACAGAAGAGGTAGCTATCCTGCCCAAGCTCTTCCGGCGCATTGTGGATTACATGGGAGAAGGCGGCAAGATCGATGGCTTTAAAGAGCATCTGCAGAAAGGGTGCGAGCCCCTGGTTCGGATACAACAGGTCCACTTCACCCGGCTTGATGCCATCGTTGATATGCGAGGAGATAAGGTGAGGCTGGCTGAGGCGCCCGAGAATCTGATATTCATGGACAAGGTTCTCTGCAAGAAGAGTTGATACTTATTAATAAATCCAAGTAAGTTCAACTATTTATCCAAAGAATGCCTATGTAATATCATGCCCATCCTTCGCGAAGATAAGGACCTGAGAGAGGCCCTGACAAGCTGCCGCACCATCTGCGTGGTCGGCATCTCCCCTGATCCCTACAAGCCCAGCTACTTCGTATCCGATGTCCTGCAAAGCCGCGGCTTCAAGCTCTATCTGGTAAACCCCAATTATGCAGGTCGCACTATCCTGGGCGAGAAGGTCTACGCTTGCATGGAAGACATACCGGATGAGATAGACATTGTGGATGTCTTCCGAAGGCCCTCTGTGGTGCCGGCTCTCGCGGAAGAGGCAAAGCAAAAAGGCTTCAAGGTCTTCTGGATGCAGCCGGGAACAGAAAGCCCTGAGGCCATAAAGAAGCTTGATGAAGACGGATATGATGTGGTAGCAGGAAGATGCACCAAAATAGAATCCGGCAGATTACTATGACTTAGGTCTAATTAAATTTTTAATATTATCAAATAGTTAGCATGAATTCATAATTCTCTGCCACCAGGACTTTGTTTAGTATTATCTCCAGAGACCGGCAAAGCCTCTCGCGGCGTTGAGGATCATTGTTGATATCCGGCTGATGGAAGATATAAACCAGGGCAGTACTGAGAAACTCAACCGTCTCGGTTGGGTTTTCTATATGCAAGCGACCCTTTGTATTTCCTCTGGCAACTAGATCAGATAAAATTGGGACAATTCGCTCCACAGTGGCTTTTTCCAGCTTGGCATGCATTACGGCATTTATGTCTTGATGGATAAAGTCAGCAAAGTCATTGCGCTGGGATACGAACCCAAGAATTCCATTAATAGCGGCATTAAGCCTGATTGCCTCATCGACCCCATCATCTGAAATGAGCTGGATAACACTCTGCTCCAAGACGGCAATGCTCTTCTCCACAACCGCCTCCAGTATATCCTCTTTGGAGCGGAAGTAGTAATAGAGAGTTCCCTGAGCAATATCAAGCTCCTTAACAATGTCGCTGATTGCTGTATGCTCATATCCTCTTTCCATGAAGAGACGCTCAGCGGTATCGATCAATTCACGTCTTCGCTCCTCCGGGTCTTTGCTAATTCTTTTCATATCTCGCCTTCTGCTATTGCAGGCACCACTAGAACCGCAATGTGGGCGTGGCGAACTACTTTCTCGGCTACGCTGCCAAGGAGGAACTTTGTAAGACCACTCTTTCCGATTGTGCCAAGCACGATCAGGTCGAATCCCTGATCGCTGCAAAGCTTGAGCAGCTCCTCAGCCGGATCGCCTTCAGCTACCGCTCTTTCATAAGCCACCCCGGCATCACGGGCCTTGTCCCCAATCTCCTCCAATGCCTCGCTACCTTCCTTGAACATGAGTTCCATCAGATTGTCTTTTATTCCGGGCATTGCCGCATAGCCGGGAAGCTGAGCCAGTCTATGAACATCAACAACGTAAACTGCCGTTACACGGGCTCCTGATTTCTCTCCGATGCAAATCGCTATATCCGCAGCTCGCATGCTCGTCTCGGATCCATCCGCGGCGATCAAGACCTTCTTTTGCATATAAAACACGGCTCCCATTCAATGAGTGTTTGCCCGGCATGACTCTTGTGCCGGGATATTTGTCGTAAGCTCTCTCTTCTCTCGCTCGCTGAGCAAGCAGCCGCAAGAGCCTTCTTTGGCCAGGGCGCAATTGCAGGGTTCAATATGTATGGTAACGGTCGTCCCTGGATAGTGCTGTTTAATTGAGCAGGTAATCATATCGGAAATGCGATGTGATTCATCGACAGACATTGATGGATCGACTCTGATGTGAAACTCTACAAATCGAATCGAGCCAGCTTTTCTGGTTCGCAAGCGATGAAATCCCCGGATGGTTGGAGCGAATGCTCTTATATGCCTGCGCACATCGTCCACCTCTTCAGAAGGAAGGCCCACATCCACCAGATCGCGGGCTGACTCAACCGTCAGATGGTAGGCAGCTCTTATGATTAGCAGGGCAACTCCAATGGCAGCCACTGGATCCGCCCATTGCAGATCAACTCCGGGAAGAATGAGCCCGCCTGCAAAGATGACAGCCAGGCCGCCGAAGACTCCCAGCGAAGTATATACATCAGTTCGCAGATGCCATGCGTCTGCCATCAGTGCGATGGATTCCGTTTCTTTACCAACTTTAAAAAGATTTTTTGAAACCAAGATATTCGCCATGACGGAAATCAACATTATGGCAAGACCAAGCCAGGCATCATCCATTGGCTGTGGATTTCTCAGCTTTTTAATTGCCTCGAAGATGATCCAGCCTGCCGCTAGGAAGATGAGCAAGGCTTCAATGGTTCCGGAGATATTCTCAACCTTTCCGTGCCCAAAGGGATGGTCTTCGTCCGCCGGTTTGCCGGACTTTTTCACAGCAAATAATGCAATGATGGCCGCCAGCAGGTCCACAGCCGAATGAATGGCTTCGGATACCACAGAGACCGATCCGATCAACGTTCCTACAACAAGTTTGAGAATCACAAGGCTGGTATTCGAGATTACGGAAAGCAGAGCTACGTTTGACTTTCGCCTATTTTTTTCTGCATCAGTGAGCTGCATATTTCGTTCCTTAATGATATGACTGACTGTCAGTCATCATATTAGTATGTAATGGTTCTGTTAAGGGTCAAGGATGACTTTGCATCTAACCCACATTCCACATGAATCGAGAGCATGATTCTTGTTAGCCTTCTTATATCTCTATCAGCTTTTGGAAAGATTCTTGAAGGCTCTATCATCCCATTGAGACACAACTCTGCAATTCAGTCCGCATCAGCTAGATCATTTTTGTTTCCGGGTGTGTGCTTGATTTTATAGGCATTACCAACAATAAAGCCAACAGATCCTTCTAATACAGCGTGAATAGAAGTCCAGTAAGTCCCGGTAGATTCAACTGCCACTTGCTCGCAGCCATTTTCGAGGACACAATTCTTGAAAGTCAATAGCTAATCCAAGGTCATACCAAATAGCAAAAAAAGGGATGCGGGCAATCATCCCATCCTTTTTTTTCATGTGAAAATATTACGATAAATGGCATTCATCCCACCCGCCCTGCGAGTGGGCCACCCGATTCCTCAATTCTTCCCTGCCATCTCCAGTACTCTTGCAGCCTGCGCTCCTGCTTCCAGAATATCCAGGTTCTTGGTGATGAGCTTGGGCTTCTTTGCAAAAGTCACGCGGAAGGCATTCCCATAAGCCTCGCTGGGCAGGCCCAGATTGCCGGCCTGCATCAAGGCTCCGAACATGGCAGTGTTTGCCGCCTGCGGGGTACCATGCTCCGTGGCGATCCCTGTGGCAGGAACTGATAAGGCTTTAACACCATCCGGTGCCTGGAACTGACCAGCTAAAGAATCATAGAGAATCAGGCCGCCTTTCTTGACGGTCGGCGCAAACTTCTCAAGAGACGGCCGGTTGAAGGCCACCAGCACATCAGGATGGTCAACCACCGGTGAGCCGACTGGCTGGCCGGATATCACCACTGAGCAATTAGAGGTTCCGCCCCTCTGCTCCGGTCCGTAGTCGGGATAGTAAGAGACATAGCGTCCGCTGCCAAAGCCCGCCTGGGCCAATGCCAGGCCCATGCTCAGCACACCCTGTCCCCCAAATCCGGCGATCTTCACACCCTTGGCCTCAAACTCCGAGTCCTCCTGGAACGAAACGCATATCCCGCTATCACAGCCAAAGATTTTATCGAGTGTTCCTTGAGAGAAGTCGCTCTCAGCCCTGGTTATGGGCTCTGCTTCAGCGGATTTGTCCCGGAATCGCTTTAGTGGAAACTCTTTTTCCATCTGCTCATTAACGAAATTGGCTATGGCCTTCACATCCATCCTCAGGATAGTAGGACAGGGGGAGAGCAACTCCACAAAGGCATATCCTTTCTTGTCTCTCTGAATCTCCAGAGCCTTCTTGACTGCTCGGCGCGCTTTTCTGATATGCTCGATGTCAGAAAGCGATGCGCGCTCGATAAATACGGGCGCTTTTAGCGTATCCAGAAGTTCGCAGATATGAATGGGATAGCCCTGCTCGCGGGCATCGCGCCCGCTTGGCGTTGTTGCAGTGACCTCCCCGATCAAGGTAGTGGGCGCCATCTGGCCACCGGTCATGCCATAGACGCTGTTGTTGACGAAGAACACAGCCAGCTTCTCGCCCCGATTGGCAGCCTGAATGGTCTCGTTGAGGCCAATGGACCCCAGATCACCGTCTCCCTGATAGGAGATAGTAATTGCGTTGTCCTCGGCCCGCGATATCCCTGTGGCGATAGCGGGAGCCCGCCCATGGGCGGCCTGCATGTGGCCGCAATCCAAATAATAGTAGGCGAAAACGGCGCATCCTACTGGACTTATCACGACGCACCGGTCCTGGATGCCGAGGTCAGCCATGGCCTCACCTATGAGTTTATGCAAAATGCCGTGGCCACAACCGGGACAGTAATGGGTGGCAGTAGGAGCGGCACCCCCTTTCCTGGGAAAACTTGCATACATGCCGGGATGCCCCCCGATCACCTTCTCAATTGCTGCCATTTCTAAGCCACCTCCCTTATCTTCTCCAAAACTGAATCCATCCCGATCAAACTTCCTCCATAGCGGCAGACCAGCTCTACCGGCATGCAGCCAGTAGCCAGGCGAATGTCTTCACGCATCTGTCCGTCACTCATCTCCACGGATATGAACTTGCATCCGCGCTCGGCCAGCTCAAGCACAGCTTTTCCAGGGAAGGGGAAGAGATTGATGGGCCGGAAGAGACCGGCCTTGATGCCTTCCTTTCTTGCAGCATCCACTGCAGACCTGGCAATCCTGCTGCTTATGCCGTAAGATACCAGCACAACACCGGCATCCTCCAGGCGATAGCCCTCCCATGCCACTTCGTTCTCTTTTATGCGTTTATACTTCTCTTGCAGCTTGTAGTTGTGCCTCTCCATCTCATCGAAGTTGAGCATAATTGAGGTTATCAGGTTGCCTCTTGTCTCGGCTTGGCCAGCCACTGCCCATGTGGTGTCAATGCTTGGTGCGACCGCATCTTTGGGAAACTCCAGAGGCTCGACCATGTGCCCGAGCACTCCGTCTGCCAATATCACTACGGGATTTCTATACTTAAAGGCCAGATCGAAACCCTTGCGGGTAAGGTCGCACATCTCCTGCACGCTCGCCGGTGCCAGAACAATGTTGTGATAACAGCCATGCCCACCGCCTTTGCAGGCTTGATTGTAGTCAGATTGTTCCGGCCCGATGTTGCCCAGGCCCGGCCCCGCCCGACAGATATCTACAATAACGCAGGGCAGTTCTGCTCCCGCGATATATGATATTCCCTCCTGCTTCAAGCTCATGCCGGGACCGGAAGATGCCGCAAGCACGCGGTGGCCTGCACCCGCAGCTCCGTAGACCATGTTGATTGCCGCTTCTTCGGATTCAGCCTGCAAGAACTTGCGGCCCACTTTGGGAAAATAGCGAGAAGCTTCATGCAATATCTCGCTGGCTGGAGTAATGGGGTAGCCAAAAAAGCAGTCACATCCTGCGTAAAGAGCACCCACGATCACGGCTTTGTTTCCATCAATTAACTGAGATGCCATTTTTTCAGTTCTCCTCTGTTTTTTTCTCTTTCTGGGGCACATGAACCTCAATGGCCAGGGGCTCAGGGCAGGTGTAATAACATGCTGCGCAGCCAATGCAGCCGTCACCGGAATAGAGCACATAGGGATAGCCTCGGGAATTCAGCTCCTCGCCCATCTTCAATACATCCGTGGGACATGCCTCAATACACCGCCCGCATGCCTTGCATTCCAGGATATTGATGATCGGATAGGGCTTGTCTTTATCCCTGATCTCCACCCTCCGGATCTTCCCGCTTATGGTCTTGGGCAGCTCATCTACGAACTCGACGATTCTCGGGTACTTGTAGGGTGCAGTGACCTTCTTTACGTGATCTTGCAGCTCCTTTTTCAGCTCATCGGAAGCTGTAAATCCTTTAGCCAGGACTATGGTTGCCTTCACCACCTGCCCGCGAATGGCGTCAGGCACACCGGTAATGGCCACCTCCATCACAGAAGGGTGAGACATTAGGGCACTTTCCACCTCAAACGGCCCCACCCGATAGCCGGAACTCTTGATCATGTCATCCGTACGGCCTATGAACCAGAAGAATCCGTCCTCATCCCGCCAGGCAGTGTCTCCGGTGTGGTAGTAATCATCATGCCAGGTGCTCTTGGTCTTGTCCGGATCGGAATGGTAATCGGTGAAAAGGCCGACGGGCTTTCCTTTGTCCGTCTTGATCACAATCTCGCCCTCTTCACCCACCTCGCATAATTTGTCGTTCTTGCCGACCAGCACAATATCGAATCCCGGTGCTGGCTTTCCCATTGAGCCGGGCTTGGGATTCATCCAGGGATAATTGGCAATGCAGACCACAGTCTCCGTCTGGCCGAATCCTTCCATGAGACGCAGGCCGGTAGTCGCGAGGAAGCTCTCATAAACTGATGGGTTGAGCGGCTCTCCTGCCGTTACCGCATATTTTAGCCGGGAGAAGTCATATCTGGACATGTCGCTCTTGATCATGAATCTGAAGATAGTTGGAGGAGCACAGAAGGTCGTCACCCCGTATTTGCCCATCTCGTCCATCATCTTTCCGGCATCAAATCGATCATAGTCATAGACAAAAACCGCAGATCCAGCCAGCCATTGGCCATAGATCTTGCCCCATGCACATTTGGCCCATCCCGTATCAGCTACGGTGTAATGAAGGCCGTCATCCTCCACATTCTGCCAGTACTTGGCAGTGAGAATATGGCCCAGAGGATATGTCTGATCATGTTTGACCATTTTTGGATATCCAGTAGTTCCGGAGGTAAAGTACCCGAGAAGGATATCCTCATTTTTCGTCGCCTGCTCTCCAGTCGGGCGGACAAAATCTGCGGATGCCATAGCCAGCTCCTTATTGAAATTGATCCAGCCATCGCGCGTCAGATCATCCTTTCCTACCAGGGCTTTAACCAGAGGGACATTGCCCAGACTTTTATGGGCCTCATCGAACTCACCCGGAACCCCGTTCTCTGCGATGCAAATGATCATCTTCAGATCGCCCTTCTTTATGCGATAAACGAAATCCTTGGCCTTGAGCATATGCGTTGAAGGAATGGAGATTGCCCCTATCTTGTTTAAGCCCACCATACATACCCAGAACTCCCAGCGGCTCTTGAGAGTGAGCATAACAGTGTCTCCTTTCTTCAATCCGCATTTGGAAAAGAGGTTGGCGGCTTTGTCGCTTTGGATCTTCAGATCTTTGAAGGTGATGATCAACTCTTCACCGAGATCGTTGCACCAGACTAAGGCACGCTTATCCGGATTTTCTGCGGCATAGGCATCAACTACATCGTAAGCAAAATTGAAGTTCTCGGGAACCAGGATCTTCAGATTTTCTTTGAAATCCTCATATGACTTGAAATCGACCCGAGAGACAAATTTAGGCAATAATGACGTCATTTTTCCGTTCCTCTCTCTTTACTACATGACCACAGCCAGCAGCTTCACCGGCTTGTCGTTTAGTGCTTGCATGTAATGATCATAAGACGAATCGAAGAATATGGAGTCTCCAGGGTTTAGTACTACATCATTGTCATGAATGGTAAGCTTTAAAGAACCCTCAAGCACATATTCAAACTCCTGGCCAGGATGACTGTAGAATGACGGGCTATCTTTCCTGGGATCGATGGTGACTATAAACGGCTCAGCTTTTTTATGAGCGAACTTTCTGGCTAAGCTCTGGTAGTGGTACTGTTCTCTGCGCTCCACTTCCACTGCTTCGCCCTTTCGAGTAATGGTGAAGATGCTCATCTTGGACTCTTCGCCAGTGAGAAGTAAGCCTGTATCAACGTTGAGTTTTCGCGCAATGCCGATGAGAATGCTGGCAGGAATGTCCAGCGTTCCATCTTCATAGCAGTTGTATGTCTCCACAGGCACATTAAGGTGCTCTGCCATCTCCTCGGACGATACCATATTCAGCTCCCTCAGTTCACGAAGACGTGAACCAATCTCATCAAGCCTCTCCTTCATACTCATTCCTCAGCGCATTGTGACTGCCTCACATGCATATTTTAATCTATCTAATCATGAGCAATTTTCTTGCAGGTAAATCCGAGGATCAAATATCAACGGGAAGAGCATGATAAAAGGGTCTCGCCGCAAAAAAAGCATAGGATTATGTAAAGGATATGTACGTGGATCGTCAAGGTTCCTGCCCCAAAGAACTGGGACACATCGCCTTTGTGAAGAGATTGCCCTCCAATCTCATCGACATTATGAGACCTAAGCTATAGTTCGCGAATGCCAGAATTACTATCGAGAAAGCAGAAATAAAATGCGGTAATGGCCATTATTTAGCATCATGAGGTCCAATCGTCCTCATCAAGCCAGTTTTGAGCCTTTTTCTTTGAACTTATTGGACTATTTATCGGAGAAGGTTCGACAAGATTGAGCGACATAGATCTGTAGCCGGAATTTCCACGCATCAGATTATAGGCAATTTCCGGATCAATGCCATGTTTATTTAAATATGCCTCGCGAGAGAGATGTTCCCCCATTCCGGAAATGTATATCGCTTCGCCGATGACAGGGGTAATTTTTCCAGCAGGCAAAATCCATTCAAAACCCATGGGAAGCGCACATTGCAGCCAATCGCTATTGCTCTTGATATCCGCTTCCGATGCTACATTTACAACGCCGCAGTTTTTACAGATGAACTTCTTCATGCCACTCACCTTCAGTCAGCCTAATTAAGCTATAACAGTATATATAATTTACTTAACAAATATTTAAATTGGGGCACCATCATTTTTAATATAAGAATAATGAATAGTATATTATTGCAATAAGATAATAAAGAAGACCAAGAGGTTTCAGCCACTTTCCACACATGCCATAAGTCTGCAAGCCAAAACATTATTAGGCGGAGGCGAAATTACTGAGACAGAAGGTGTTTTGCAGATGAGATCAAGCAATCTATTACTCGGCTTAATGGCACTGGCTTGCCTTCTTGTCCAAGCATGTGCGTTGGACAGACTCCGGAGCTGGATGATCAAGATAAAGTAGATCAAATGAACAAGCAGATCCTTAACGAGAAAAAAACAGAGACTAGCAGCCACAAGGGCCAGCCCTGGGCAACTTCATCGCTTAATGATTCCTATACGAGAACTGCATCGGCAGAATCTATATCCCCTGTCCAGGTCTCTTCAGATATGTGCCAGTCATCCGACTGCCTGTTTAAAACGGATTCGTTCCTTAAAGAAGCAGCGAACAATGGTTTCTATCGCCTGAGCGTTGCAGAGTTCCAGAGCATTTCCGGCCAGGATAAGAACTGGGCCATCGTGGATGTCAGGACGCCGCAGCTATACATGGTCGGCCATATTCCTGAAGCATTGAACATCCCCTTGGAAAATCTCATATCACAGAGGGAAATGATTCCTGCTGGCCGAAAGGTAGCCGTCTACAGCGCGACTGATACCGACTCTGCTTTTGCCGTTCAGACGCTGAGAGTCTATGCAGGTCGCGAAGCATTCGTCCTTCCGGGTGGAATTGCTGCCTGGCAGGCGGCCTGAATGCCAGTAGTCACTTAGATTGAACGATAGTATAACCCTATAAATTTTTTATCGATCGCAAAAGTTATAAACTTTAAAAAATATATCGTTATGTATGAAGGACTTCGCGGGGTCGAGCATCACCTACTATGGTCTGGCTCGAGAAAAATTGATGAATAAATATCCCTGGCTGATAAGCGTTCTCATCATATTGGCGTTGATCTGCATGACCGGCCTAGCCATGTTTCTCATATCCGATCTAGTCTCTTTTGCCTCAAATCCAGATCAGAGGGATGCTAGCGTCGGCCTTGGTCTCAAGGGTTTGGAAAACGGCATCATACTTTCGACTAGCGATAAGGAGAAGAGCGAAAATATCAGCACGAACTCTTCCCAGTCCTTGATAAACTCAAGCGGTCAAACCTCGGTGAAAAGCTCTGCCAATATGAATGCGTCGCTGCCATCCAGCCCGGCTGCAAAGGCAGTCGTCGCCACAGGCAAATCATCGAGCAGCAGCTCCCAGAGTTCCGTCAATACAAAGAGCGGCAACTCCTTCGTCACAGGGCATCATAGTTCATCATCCTCTTCATCTTCCAAGTCGTCTTCTGCAAGCTCGGCAAAAAAAAGCAGCGATACAAACAACCTGACAAATGAGACGGCAACGAACCTAATGCCAACAAACCAATCGATTAACAATTCTCAAAGATCCGATGAAATCCCACCCACACAGGTTCTTTCATCCTTGCCATCTACCATAAGTAGTTTCACAGATCCTGCAAAAAACATCCCCGCAAGAGAGCCTGTATCAATGATCAAGTTCAAGACAGAAGCGACTCTCGGTGGGACATCTGAGCAAGGACTGAATACTGATAACGGTGCAAATACCGATGGCAACACAGCCTCAGATAATACAAATAAAGCGCAAAACTCGAAAGCTGCAACGAAGAACACTAAATTGAAGACCACAACTTCTTCGAAAAATAGTAAATTGACAGCGTCGAGCCAAGTCGCAAAGGTAAAAGCAGCCAAAGAAAAGATAAAAGCTAATAAAGATCGCCTTGAGGAGAACATGAAGAAGAAAGCTGCCCAATTGCGGAGCAAAGCTGCAAAGAATTAGTCCTGGAAAAGAGCCCCAGCAAGCCCATCATAATTCTTTGCAGAAAAAGACACATGCAAAGCGGATCTGCATTACAGCAATGCTGACCCGCCCTTTCTTTCAAGATTATTGACTTGAGATTCTCATGATGCATCCATCTTCGGTATGTTCTACTTCGAGCTTCATCTTCAGATCAGAGAAGACCTTCTGCCAGTGGCTTTCCACACAGGTCTTGCAGTGCTCCTTAGCGATCAGGCTGGCACCCACGCGAGCAAAGGATTTGGCGCCATCCATCAAGCCGCAGCGATGACGTTTGATCTCCACAACGCCATCATTCTCCATGACTTCCACCACGCTTCCGAAGAGGTTCTTGTCGTTGGTTGCAATTGCCATGGCCACATCTTCCGGCCTCTCCAGTCCCAACTGCTTGAATGTGGCCGCTACCTGGTGAGCGCCGATAACCTGAAACTCGCGAAGACCTTTCTTGCCGAGCTTGCGAGCCACATAGCCGCTGCTGCCATAAAAGCTGCCCATCCACATGGCCACTACACGCTGCTGGATCTGCTCTAGAGGAATATCTGGGACGTCTGTCATGTCGTTTTATCTACGCGAGAGTGCATTATAATACTTTGCGCCAAAATCGAGAATTCAAAAGCTGCTACCATTAATTGGATAAAATCAAGAGGTCTGCGAAGTGGGCCGGTTCGCGCCCCAGCACGGGGAAAGTTTTATCTCCTTGCAGTAGACTGGAATCCTGGCGTGCCGGGATAGGGTAGTGGTTATCCTGAGGGACTGTGGATCCCTCGAGCTGGGTTCGAATCCCGGTCCCGGCCCCT
>JBFYLJ010000088.1:0-2567 GCA_041305465.1 Methanothrix sp. | reverse complement strand
TCTGCAATACAAGCTCAATGAACCTTGAAGCATAGTCTGGAAGCTGCCTCTTGAACCAGAGCAGGCCGATCACGCCGCCGATTCCCATACGATCCTGCAGGACGGCAGAGAGCCTCTTTCCAGCATATAGAACCTCATCTCCGCTGTCATCCGAGATTGTGCAGATGAATGTGGTCGGCTTTCTGATGTCGCCGGATGCCAGGGCCTTGCTGTAATCGGCCGGTATCCTTGGCACCGCAGGCTCCTCGAACTTTGTCACGACTCCCTTGGAGAGGAGCATCTCGTAGACCCGTCGCACCTCATCGCCATATCCATCGAACGACTCCGGGACGTAGGCACCTGCCTCTTTGAAGGCCTGGTTCTTGGCCTGGGCCGTCTCCTTCTGGCTGTCCGCCTTGGCCCCGGCATGTCCGAACTGAACGCTTGCAGGCAGCACCGGCGAGCATGTCCCGGTGACCCAGGCCACCAGAGGCTTGGTGATCCTGCCCTCCTGCAGGGCCCGGATGATCCTGTACTCGTCCTCGCCTCCCAGTTCGCCAAGGCATGCAATCATCTTGATGGCTGGATTTTGCTCATAGCGCAGTATGTGGTCGAGCAGAGTCGATCCAGGGTAGCGATCTCCTCCTATTGCCACTCCTTCAAAAATCCCGTCGGAATTGCGGGAGATGATGTTGAAGGCCTCATTGAGCATCCCTCCTGACTTGGATACAAATCCCACACAGCCAGGACGGTAGAGCTTGGAGGCTATGATATTCTCAATTGTCCCGGCGGTATTGCCGATCCGAAAAGCTCCTGCCGTCATGCCGCCCACCGTGGCCGGCCCGATTATGATCTTGCCCTTGGACCTGGCCGTCGCGCTCAGAACCCGCGACTGCCTCTCAGGCACTCCTTCGGCTATTATCGCCACAACCCTGATGCTCTCTTCAGCCAAAGCCTCCATGCTGGTATCAAAAGCAGAGCGATGGCTGGCGAAGTTCACCATCACGTCGGCCTCGGGATAGGCCTTGGCTGCCAGGGAAATGGTCCTGTACATTGGCAGGATGATCTCCTTGCTTCCCCAGAAGGCCTTGTGAATGCCCGCCCGGCTTGGATTGATTATCGCCGAGATGCTTGGAGAGTCGCGGTGGCAGATGTAATCGAAGTCCAGCATTCGCTGGATGGCATTTGTCTGATAGCCGTAGACGAAGGCTTTGGTGTTTTTATCAAATAAAACGTAATTCTCTCTTGCACTCCGGCTCATTTTGATCCACCTTCCAGGGCCAGGGGAACTATTCTCGTCATATGTGTCTCAGGTCCGTAGACTTCAATTGGCACGCCAAGCCTCTCCCCAAGGCTTCTCATGAGCTTGAGGCCCTGCTCATAATTGGGACCGCCCCTCCTGACATAGATCTTGACGCCCGCCTCTTGCAGCTTCTCCCGGTACTCCTCAAGTGCCATGACAACGCCCTTGAATGTCTTGGCGACATCTGTGAAGTTGGCAATGGCGCCGCCGATCAGCAGGATCTTTCCTTCGGGATCCTTCTTCCTGGTCATGAGGTCAAGGATGGTCCTCGTGTAGTAGTAGGTCTCCTCTGTGTTCGGATCTCCGCTGTACTCGCCGTAATTGGCCATCTCTTTTGCAAATCCCAGGTCGCAGATTGTATCGGCGTAGATCACGCTCGCGCCGCCCCCTGCTACCATTGTCCAGACCCTGCCTTCGGGATTCAAGACTGTGAGCTTCAAAGAGGCTCCCGTCTTGGAGTCGATGTCTTTTATGAAGAGCTCCTCTCTGCTCAGAGATCTCCCGAAGGGCTCTGGGAATGAGAGGCCAGCCCACTTCCTTCGCATCCAGTACTCTTCTGCGTCGTCCAGCTTGGCCACCATGTCCAGAGGCACAATTGAGCCCTTTAGGAATGTGAAGGGGTTGATCTCGATGTATGCAAAGCCGGTCTCGGAATAAAAGCGCCACAGCGCCTTCAGGAATTTCTCGATGGCGACGGCCTTATCGCCGAGGCTCTCGGGCAGGCTTGACTTTATGTCAACGCTATCTATTCCTTCCAGGACATTCACATGCCAGCGAATCACCTTGTCCCAGTTCTCCTCGACATAGACTCCGCCCTGCATTGAGAAGAATATGTTATCGCCATCGGAATCCGAGCTTATGGCTGCATAAAGCTCCTCTTCGTGGGGTATGAATGGTTCAATCAGAAAGTGAGTCAGCTTGCCGGTCACCCCACCTACCGTCACCTCAGCATCAATATTCTCCTTCAGGAACTTCTCTGCCTGCGGCCAATTCGCATCAAGAAGAACCAGACCATGCTTACCCCTCTTTCCAAAGAGCTGATCCGGTTTGACGACTAGCCGCGAGGTCTTCAGCCAGGGATTTATCGCCTCCATCTCCTCCAGATCCGTCTCAGGTCCCACGAGGGCCAGTTCGCCCTTATAGGAGAAATCATTGAGGTACTCGGGGAGGATTCTGGCTAATAACCGCTTAGCATCGTACTCCCTAATGCCTCTTTGTGCCATGTCCAAAACCACCTTCGCCGCCTTAATGAGTTTCTTATTTACAAACCTTTCTAAAGGAAGAG
>JBFYLJ010000087.1:0-18233 GCA_041305465.1 Methanothrix sp. | reverse complement strand
CCCATATCCTCCACCAGATCAGCGACGCCTCTCTCTTTCATGGGTATTGTCGTCCTTATCTTCTCGCCTTTGCAGATAAAATCATGACCGTGATCCATTCCATCCCTCAAGATTTCTTCTCAGCATCTTCGGTATGGATACGTCTTAAAGATTGTCCATCGCATTAAGCTTTATATACCAAAAAGCACTCCTTAGCAAACTTCGATGCAATTATCCCTGTTTTCATGGGGGGGTGAGGAATCATTATGTTATTCAATGATGATCTTTATCGGTGCGGGGGAGCAAAAGATGATGAGGGCCGGGGCTTGGGAAGTTTTCATGGGGAAGGCTGAGTGACATGGAGAAGGCTGAGTAACATGTGGAAAGCTGAAGATTCTTTGGAGCTCTACGGAATAGAGAACTGGGGCAACGGCTATTTTTCAATTAATGATTCAGGAAATATTATTATATTACCTAACAAAGATCCTACAAAATCGGTGGATATTATGGACCTCATCGGGGAGATCGAGAGATCAAATGACCTCGAGTTTCCCGTGCTCCTGCGCTTCCCTCAGATCCTGGAGGATAGGATCAATGAGATCACGGGCGCATTTTTAGGCTCCATTGCCGAATTCTCCTACAAAGGCACCTATCAGCCCATCTTCCCCATGAAGGTCAATCAGAGAAAAGAGGTAATCGAGTACATCATCAAATACGGAGCGAAGCACGGGATCGGCCTGGAAGTGGGCACCAAGGCGGAGCTACTGGCAGCATTATCCCTGGGTCTACCCAGAGAAGCGCTCCTCATCTGCAACGGCTACAAGGACGAGGACTATCTGCGCCTCGCTCTAAGCATTCATAATGTGAATAATATAGTAATTGTTGTTGACCTTTTTGAGGAGATTTTTGATATTCTGAAGTATGCCGAGCAGATGGGCATCAACCCTCGCGTGGGCATGAGAGTCAAGCTCTTTGCTCGTGGCTCCGGTCGCTGGGTGGAATCGGGCGGTGAGTCGGCCAAGTTCGGCCTGTCCACCAGCGAGGCCCTGGAATTGATGAAGATACTGCGGGAAAAAGGCATCATAGAC
Organism: Methanothrix sp.; assembly: GCA_041305465.1. GTDB lineage: Archaea > Halobacteriota > Methanosarcinia > Methanotrichales > Methanotrichaceae > Methanothrix. Next base: position 17,166 of record JBFYLJ010000087.1, on the reverse strand, counting down.
AGTCTGAAGATGATTCATTTTCACATCGGCTCGCAGATCACGGATATCAGGACCATCAAGAATGCCATGAATGAAGCGGCTCGCATCTACGCCAAGGCTCGCAAGATGGCTAATATCGAGTACTTGAACGTAGGAGGCGGGCTTTCTGTGGACTACAACGGCTCCAACACGGCCACACCTTCCAGCGCAAACTATACTTTGCGCGAGTATGCCAACGATGTGGTCTACACCGTGCAAAAGATCTGCGATGATGAGGATGTCCCGTGTCCCACAATCGTCTCGGAGAGCGGGAGAGCAATCGCTGCTTATCATAGCATGCTCATCTTCAAGATCATAGGCAAAAAGAATGCCAAAGACTCGCTTCTGCGCACCCCCAAAGAGGAGGACCCCATTCAGATCGATGATCTGTGCAGCGCTTTTAAGGAAATCAACATTGACAACTACAAGGAGCACTATCACGATGCATTGCAGTATCGGGACGAGCTTTACGACTCCTTTAACCTGGGAAATATTGGTCTCGAAGAGCGAGCCAAAGGCGAGAATCTCTTCTGGATGGTCTGCAAGAAGGCCGCGCTGCTTGCCAAGCAGGCCGAGGACGAATCGGATGAGTTTCAGGAGCTGAAGAAGCTGGTCAGCCAGAAGTACATAGGAAACTTCTCTCTCTTTCAGTCAGTGCCGGATATGTGGGGTGTGGAGCAGATATTTCCCACCATTCCTCTGCATCGCTTAAGTGAGATGCCCGGTGAGAGAGGGCGAATTGTAGATATCACCTGCGACTCAGATGGAGAGATCAAGCGCTACGCCGGGGACAGCGAGGGTCTGGAGTACCTGGATATGCATACCCTCTTGGAGAAGGAGGACTACTATCTGGGGATCTTCCTTCTGGGCGCCTATCAGGACACCCTGGGCGACTTTCATAACCTGTTAGGATGTGCTCATGAGGTCCATGTCATGGCAGATGGCGACGACTGGTACATCTGCCAGAAGGTAGAGGGTGATACCTGCCGAAAGCTACTGGACTTCTTCAACTATGAAACAAAAGACTACATCTGGGAGATTATGGATCGCTGTGTCGATAAGCATTTGTGCATCCCAAAGAGAGAGCTGGAGCAGATTGAATCGCAACTGAACAGGGCGCTTAAGGGCTACACTTATTTCATCACCAAGCCTAACGGGCATGCTAAGGGGAAGGAGACGAAGAAGGAGTGAAATGTTGGCGACTGCGTGACCAATGGCTAAAAAGAGTGGTTTATATCAAATAATATATTTTTTGCAGGGTCATTTTCTTGCCTGAGATCCCTCTACGATTCTTATCCCATCCTCCATCTGAGTGTACAGCAGGGCCCCCGTCTATCTGCCCGCCCGTGACCTCGATCCGGCGCTGCATGACTGTGCGCTCGTGAGGCATGGCAGCTTCGGGGAGCTGTCTGTGCGAGAGCAAGCATTCTCTCTACCAAGAGGACCTTTGATGCAGGCACCTGAAATCATTTGGAATACAACTCTTAGTTCGGTTGTGAGTAACTAACCAGTTGGTATTTTGTGATATGGAAACGTTAGAAGTTGCTCTATCGACCATACTCGATCCAGGCAGTGTGCCTTGTCTGCTGTAAATTCGCAATGGCCCTGTATCCTGATTCTAGTCACTCTTCCAAGGATAAATACCTATTACCCGTTACCCAATCCTCATGGATGTCCATCGTGATGCAGACCGCTACTCTGAGGAGCGATTGATCATTAGAGTATGCCCCAGATACGCGACTTCTCCAGTGCGATCCGGGAAATGATCTGTAATTCCAGAGATCAAACCGGAATCTATCTTATCTTTCCTGGATATCAGCCTGAAGGATAAAAAAAGTGGATGCCAGCCAGGGCAGATGGAACGGCCAGACCTACATTGTCCGCTTTTGCGGAGAGTCTGATGGCCCGCCTGGCAGGGCTGGCATGAGCCGCTTTCTGCCGAGTGTTTTAAATTTGTCTGGCGGATACTTCAGTATGATGGCGCAATATTTATCATATTATCCTGTCTATCGATGAAAGATGGATAATAAGGTTCAATTCTGTTCTCTTCCGGGAACTGGTCTATCGGATTTTGTTGACAGATTTGTAGAAGAATCCAGAAAGTATCCATTTGAAACTTTTTTTGTTGTTTCGACCTCGCGGCTAAAGGCAGAAGTCGTCAGGAGAATTCAAGAAAAGGGCATCCCGATTTTGAAAGATAGAATATGTACCCTTAGTGAGCTTGCAGAATTCATCTTTTCTGAGCATCTGTCCAACCTCATTCGCATAGGTGATGAAGAGTCGAAGCTCATCATTTCGCATATCATATCTGAAAATCCGCAGAGCCTCTCTCTTTTCATGTATGACGGACGCACCTCAATCAAATTCGTGCAGGAATTGAAGAGATTTATTTCAACATTGATCCAGAGAAAAATAGATTATCCTATTTGCCAGGAAGATTCGCAAAGCGAAAGAGGCCGACAATTGGCATTCACCTATTCTAACTATTTACAATTTTTATCAAATAATCAAATTGTGGATAATGATCTTCTCTTAAATAATGTTACAGAATGTTTAAATAAAAATGGGCGAAGTGCGATAAAAAGGACATTCATGTATGGATTCTTTGAGCCTAGTTCTCTTGAAATGGAGTTCATTGCAGCATTGGGAAATTCTTCAACAATATTTCATTACGCAATACCATTTGTTGACAATTCAAGGATATTTGCCGATCGAGGTGATTGGCTTCCAACTTCTCAAAAAGTGCTCATTGAATCAAATGCAGATGATGCAAAGCTGTCACAATTATTCATCGAATCTCAGGGAGCTGATTTTTCTGGAAAATTATTTTTCGCTAAATTTAAAGATAGAGTTTCAGAGATTAGAGCCATAGCTCAGGAAATCCGCACTCTCATCGCAAACGACGTTGATCCAGCCAATATTGCACTAGTCCTTCCTGATCGAGACTGTGCAGCAGGGCTAATCTCAGATATTTTCCCAGATTTTGGAATTCCATATGATATACGCAAAAGCAGTATATTGTCACACTCCTCAATCGCCCAGGCAGTAATTAACATCATAGAAATTCCAGCTTATAATTTCAAGAGAGACTCTGTTGTTAGATTGCTCAAATCATCATATATTCTGATCCCATCCGAAGGCGAAGGATATAAGAGCTTGTCGGGTCACGAAGTAGATCTTGAGTCTCGCGCTGCAAATATCAATGAAGGAAGAGCGGAATGGGAAAAATTCAAATTAATACTTAAAAATCTAAATGAAGATCTCGGGGCGAGTGCACTTTATAAGAAAGAAAATTCGAGCATCAAGGAGAGGATTAAACGCATAAGTGACATAGATGCTGGAATCGATAGACTCTTTTTCTATCTGCAAAAATTAGAGGGAAAAAAGCCGGTCAGGGAACACATCAAAGTCCTTCGGCAGCTTCTTTGTGACCTGAATTTGGGACATTATGCAAAATATCCCGATGAAAAGCTGCATCAGAGGGATGCAAGAGCACTTGTTTCCTTATTTGAGACCTTAGAAATGATTGATAAGGCATATTTGACGATTCCAGATGAAAAAATTGACTTAATTGATTTTTTAGCAATATTGTCTACGGGCTTATCCGAGAGAAGATATGATGTAGAAGATGCGAATATAAACGCGGTCCAGTTAACCGGATTGCGAGAAATTTCTCATCTATCATATGATTATATATTTATTCCTGGCATGGTCGATGGCGAAATACCTCGAACCAATCTGTCTCAGCCATTTTTCACAGGACTTGAGATTGAGAGAATTGGCCTGTTGACAAAGAGAGATCTTTTAAGACAGGAACGATATTATTTCTTGGCAGCAATACTGGCAGCCAAGCTGAAGCTATTTCTGAGCTGTCCATTATCTGAGCAAGATCAACCACTTATTCCTTCTTTTTTCATCAGGGATATTTCGGAATCCTATGAAATTGGGTCATGGGGTGAATGTAAAATAAATTTTTCGACAGTAAACCAGCAGTTCGAAGATGGAAAGACGATATCTCTTGGAGACGATAAGAACACCGGATTAATCAGAGTCTCTTCATTGGATGCAAGTTTGATCGCAGCAAAAATAAATATCGAAAAGTATTATCGAAAAAGCTATTATAGATCTGAATATGATGGCATCCTTAATAATGATTCGGCCATAGCATCCGATCTATCAATCAGATTCAACGAATCAAAGGTGTACTCTCCAACGATGTTTGAATCATATGGCATATGTCCATTTCATTTTTATTTAAAATATGTACTTTATTTAGATGCAATGCCCGAGATAGAGATTAAAATGTCGTCAAGGGAATTGGGGGGGCTATTCCATCGCATTGCGTTCAAATTTTATGCAAACAGAAGAAAAAATGGCCGCTTAAGTGTCACCACAGAAGAATTAACAAATGCGATAGATGGCATTAAAAAGATCGCCCAAGAAGAGTTCCAGAATTATTCCTTCGATGATGATCCAGTGTGGTCTTCATCAAAGCAGCACTTTATTGGGAAATCCAATGGCAGAAAAGGCATACTTGAAATCTTTTTAAGATATGAGGCGAAAGGCCTGCCTTCGTGCTTTTCACCTGCAAATTTTGAGTTATCCATTGGCAGGACTACATCGATGGACCTTTCAGATGCATGTTCCAAAGAGTATCCTGTTTCACTTGATCTGGGCCCTGGAGACCCCTCTTGTGTTTTAATGCAGGGAAGGATTGATCGGCTGGATGTCACAGAGGATGGTCAATTTATGGTCATTGACTATAAGACCGGAACTATAAATCCTAGCTATAGGGACATTGCCTCTGGAATCTCATTTCAGCTTCCTCTTTATATTCGCTGCATTGAGACATGTTTTCCAGGGATGCAGGGCATAGCAGGGACATACTATGTCATAAAAACCGATGGAGATATATCAAAGAAGATCGTTCTTGGAGATAGAAAATATATAGACCTCTTTGAATCCCTTGGCAGAAGCCACGGAATCAAGGATGATTATCAAGAGACCATCTCTTCGTCGCTGAACACTGTCAAGAAATATATTCGAAATATTAGAGCTGGCTTTTTTCATCCAACGATGTTTATTGGAAAATGCCCCAGATATTGTGACTACAAAACCGTATGCCGGTTCGATGATCTTCGGATATTAGAGTCTCAGGAAGTGAGCTAATGAACCTTCGAGGACGCCAAATAGAAGCAATTGATCCATCAAGAAGCGTCTGCGTCGTCGCTGGCGCAGGTACAGGCAAAACTCATATCCTAATTACAAAGTACATCGATTTGCTTGAAAGAGGATACAATTCAAGTGAAATCCTTGCTCTCACCTTCACCCGAAAGGCAGCCTCCGAAATGAAAGAACGAGTTGAAGCTGCATTGAACCTGCGTGTATCAGAATCTCCATTGAAATGGAGGCATATCAGAGAGGAATTCATTTGGGCTGATATTTCAACATTTCACTCATTTTGCTCAAAGGTATTGCACGAATTTCCATTTGAAGCAAATGTTGATCCAGACTTTATTATTATTGATGAACTTCAGGCCAAGCGCCTGCAGGAGGAAGCTCTTGAAGCATGCCTTCATTCACCAAGCACAGCATCACGCGACAGCATATGCAGGCTATTGGATGACACAGACGAATGGCACGTAAAAGGATATCTTCAGGAGCTATATAAGAATAGAATCTTGGTAGAGGAACTTTTTAAGGAATTGGACGAAAATGATGAGATCGTCATTGAAAGATGGGGGTCGCAGTTTTGTGATTTTCAAAGGGACCTTCTTTCAGTTTTTCAATCGAATAAGGAATTATGGGATACTATAGCAGAATTGCATCGACTTGTATCCGCCTGCAAGAAAGACAAAGATGGCGCAATGAAGTATCTGAGAAGCATAGAGCCGCATCTTATTGATTTGATGGAACAAAGATCGCATGAGATCACCCATTCTGCTATAATTGAGCTTTCCGGAATAAAGGGAAGAACGAATATGGGGTCTTCAACCAACTGGAAGCCAGAAGATCTCAAATCATTGCGGGAGTCGTATGCAAGATTGCAGTCATTTTTTTCTGCCAATGGGGCACTGCTGCAAGTCCAAGCAGGCGATGACTCCTTCATGAAGTACACCTTATGTTTTCTGCGAGATCTGAGAAATGCATTCAGGGAATATCTGAAGAACGTTGACGAATTGAAGAGACAAAGAGGTGCCATTGATTTTAGCGATATGATCTATTCAGCATATCGCTTGTTCAGAGATCATAAGCATTTGGTGCAAGCGCATTTCCATAATAGATATCGTTATATACTTGTCGATGAATTTCAGGATACTGATCCGATCCAATGCAAAATCATCTGGACGATTTTGGGCAATCTCAAGGAAGAATCAGATAGGCTATTTGTCGTGGGAGATCCTAAGCAATCTATTTATTTGTTTCGAGACGCCGATGTTACCTTATTTAAGGAGATGCAAGTGATCATTAAAGAGGACTTAAAGGGGAAGATCGTACCACTTGATATCAACTTCAGAAGCGCTCCGGAAATAGTATATTTTGTCAATTACCTATTCTCGCAAATACTCTCATCTTCTTCAAAGCCCTGGGAGTTCGGATATGATCCGCTTGATGTATCCCATGAAAGGATAAATGATTCAGGGTCTGTAGAGCTTCTGCTCGCGTCTTTTGCGATGGACAGCCGGGATAGATCTAAAAATGAAGCAGAAATGATAGGAAGAAGGGTTCAGAATCTGATAGAAATCGAAAAGAAAGAGATATATTGGGATGAATGCAAATGCAAATTATCATCTCCAAGGCCAGCTCAATACCGCGATGTTGCGATTCTTCTGCAAAGACGAACAAATCTGCGCTACATTGAACGGGCTCTTCAAAAATACGGCATACCATATCATGTCAGCTCCGGACTAGGATTCTATGAGCGACAGGAAATCATCGATCTATTTAATTTATTAAAATTCCTTGATAATGAATTTGATGATATTGCGTTATATGGAATCTTGAGATCACCTTACTTTGGAATTTCAGATACCCTGCTTTATAAAATTGCTAAATCTGGACGGAAATCTTTATGGTCGAGAGCTAAACAGTGCTCTTTGCAGAATGAAAACGTTGCACTAAGCAATGCGGTCCGCTTACTTGGGGAATGGTTGTCACGAGCGCATCTTGAGCAGATCACTGATCTATTGCATTACATAGTAGAGAGTTCGGAAATTTATACGGTATATGGCGGACTGGAGGATGGGATCCGCATCATTGCAAACCTCGAAAAATTCCTCCAAATTGCACGCAATGCTCAAAAGCATGGATTCACATCAATTTCAGATTTTATTGCTGAATTGGAGCTTCTCATCGACGAAGCACCGATGGAAGGCGAGGGCCAAATTGATACAGAAAATGCAAACGCAGTCAAGATAATGACCGTTCATGCCTCCAAGGGGCTGGAATTTCCAATTGTTGTCATCCCAGATATGACAAGCCGGGGCGAAAAAGACCGCCCTCTGTTGATGGTGGACGAAAACCTTGGCATAGGATTGTGTGTGCCTGATCCATCCGCTGAATACAAACTGCGAGATACATTTCAGCTTCAGCTTCAAAAGATCAGCCGAGATGAAAAATCACAGGCCGAAAAAAAGAGACTGTTTTATGTGGCAACCACAAGGGCAAAGGATCATCTCATCTTATGCGGGAATATCCTTACAGATCGCGTGCAATCCGTGGAAGAAGGATCAACATGGCTGGACTGGACATATGCTTGCCTGGGCATAAATGATGATCATATCAAGGATGGTGTTATCACCTTCGAATGGCCAAGAGGCTCGTCAACTGTTATTTCAATTCCAATCATAGATGATCCAAAAGATATCCTGGCAGAGGAAAGAGAAAGAATACCGCAACTTATCGAAGTTGATAAAATGAACTTTTGCAAATCAGAGGTGCCGGAGATTCTTCGCCCGGTTCAGGTACCTGAACAGGAACATATCTTTTCTGCAAGCGAGATCGAGGATTATAAATTATGTCCGAAAAAATATAGCGAAAAACATGTAACATTAATTCCTAACAAGATACAATTTGTCTCGGATCCAGAAGAGAGTAGCAGCACCCAGGGTATCATTATTCATGAAATATTCCAGGGAAAAGATCCTTCAGCAGTCCTTAAGAGATATGGTATTTTTGATTCGGATAAAGAGAAGCTCTACAGGGGATTTTATGATTCATTCATGTCATCCGACTTTATGAAAGATGTTAAAGAAGACCACAAAGAGCTGTCTTTTTTGGCAAGAATTGACGGCATTCTCTTTTCAGGAAAGATCGACCGAGTTGCCAAAAAAAGCGATGGGTCCTGGAATATCATAGATTACAAGACATCTTTGCTTTCTGAAGATCAAATGAAGGAAAAGGCCAGGGAATTCAGTTATCAGCTTGCTATATATCGCAGTGCTATGCAGCAGCTCTTGGGCAAGGAGATATGCGTCTTCGCCTATTTTACATCAATTCGAAGGTTTTTCCAGGTCAAATTGGATGATACAAGTGTCATGCATAATATCAAAAAAATAGTTCAAAAAATTAACTCAAGAGAATTCGCCTTCGAAACCTGCAATCACTGTGAACGCAATAATATAGATAAATTAGACGGACTATGTCCTGCATTAATAGATGAAATCGATATAGCCCATTGAATCAAAAACAAAGAGCTTCAGGCCTACTCTACTATGCTATCGCCTAATTCATTTTCGGTTACATTAATTATATTATCAAACTGACCTTGGACATCGCCAATATGACTTATAACTATGACTTGGGGAAATCGTGTATCAAGCCTGCGAAGTGTATTGATCATATTATCTCTGTGCATCAGATCCTGGCTGCCAAAGATCTCATCGAGTATCAGAAAAGAATATCCGCCAATGTTTCCTCTTTCATGGCTCATTAGATACTCACTTATCGCAATGCGTACTGATACTGCAATCATATCGATTTCTCCGCCGGAATAGCGGGTTATAGGGTAATTTTCTCCGCCATCTTCGACGAAAATGTTGAACTCATCATCTATCTCGATCTGATTATACTTTCCACTTATTTCCTGCAAGATCTTTCCGGCTGAGGTCTCGATATTCTTCCTTATTCTTATGAGCAATTGATCCAGGAATCCATTCAGCAATTCCTTGACGATATCCAGCATTTCAAGATTGTTTATGGATTCTGCACGTTCTCGCTCGTAATCCTTTTTCTTCCTCTCGTCACCTTTCAACCTTTCCAGATCGCCATTGAGAACTCCAAGATCAACCCTCTTTTCGGACAATTTCGGTCGGAAATTCTCTAAATCTTTCTTGTATTCACTCAGAGCGATTCTGGACTTCTGATGCGCATCCCCATCATATCCGATACTGTTGATCTCATCTTTAACCTTCACGATGTCTTTTTCCAGATCGAGCATGGCCTGAGCAATATCATCTCTTTTGCTTCTGATCTCCGCCTCGGCTGCCAATTTCATCCTGATTTCTTGAGCTTCATCTTGCGATCGGGACAGATCTATTTTTTCCTTAAGTAGTGCTTCGTATTCATGCAAATTAAAGCCCAAATTATTAATTGATTGATCCAACTCCAAGCGAGACCTACGAAAATCATCATGCTCCAATTGCTGCGATGAAATCTTTCCTGTCAAATCGGGGACATCCTTTACTTTTTGATGCAGTGAGATAACATTCTCATGATCCTTTTCTAATTCAATTTTTCTCTTCTTTAGGGATAGGTATTTCGGCTCCTCATATTCTAAACCTGCCAATTTTTCGTTCAGATCCTGCGACTTCGGAAGAGAAATCCGCTGATCTTCCCTTAGCTTGTCCAATTCTTTCTCTGCTATGGGAAGTGCCTCAAGCCTTATCATCAGGCTATCATATTCAGCGATTTTCGGTTCGATTTCCTGAATTTTCCGAGATAACTCATCGAAATGCGCCTGATCGAATTCAACTGCACCGAGCTCATCGAGGCTTTTATTGATGCCATCCAGCTCGGTCTGAACTCCGCACTTCTGGACCAGTGTTGCATTCAGACCTGCTTTAAAACCAGCATGAATGGTCTTATCTTGATGTAGAACCTCAAAGGACTTTTTCAAATCGGCTTCAGCATGGGAATTTGTATTGATCTTCTCCTTCAGGGCTTGAATTTTGGCCTCGATCTCAGCGCTTCTTAGTTCGGCCTCAGATAGCTCGCACAGATATTTGCTGTGAAGCACCGCATGCTGCTCGCCAAGAGGTCTTTCGCAGGTCGGACAGTTTCCCTCTGCCCCAAGCCGTTTTACGCGCTCAAGGTTCGCTTTTGCCTCACTTTCTTTCGATTGACAGACACTGCTCTCTCTGTTCAAATTGATCAAATTGCGGTTCAGCTCATCGTCCTTTGCTTGCAGATATTTCTCCAGCTCGACCAATTTGGATTCTCTTGCAGCAAGATCAGACAGATTCGATAACTCATGCAAAGCAGCATTTTCGTCTGACGACAATTTGCAGATTTGTCTTGCTAGGGCGTCCCTTCTCTCGCTAAAGGCGTCTTTCTTGTCTTTTACATCCTTCTGAATCTTAAGGGCTGAAAGCTCCTTTTGGAGGGCATCATAATCTCCTTTTATAGGTTTAATGCCGCAAAGCGTGGCGTCAGACTTTTTCAATTCATCGAGGTTTTTTTCCAGCTTTGAGATATTTGATCCTATTGAGTCAAACTTTATTTTTTCTTCGCTTAACTGATTTAAAATATTATTATAATTATCCCTGACAAGCTCCATTTCAGGAATTTCTTTTTTCAGCTTATTATATTCTTCTTCAATCGGTTTTAGTCTCTCCAGGAGGGCTTCGTCCTTGCGCAGAGCCGATAGCATTTCCTGATGCACCTTTATTAGCCTCTCCATTCCTTCGATCTGCTTATTGGTAATCTCCTTTGTCTTGATGAGGTCTTCATAATTCCTCTTGATCGGCTCAAGAGCATCAAGTCTCGATTTGATCTGAAAATATCTTTCGAGCTTTGGTTGAAGCTCATCGAGGTGATTTCTATGATTATCTATTTCAACAAGCCTGGAGTCTTCAGATTTTAGATCGTCCCCTTTTTTTGATATAGACGCCTCCAATTTATAGATCTCCCCGGCCAGGTGATTGTGAGATTGCTCTTTTCTCGAATGAATTTCGTTGTCCATTTCGCTTTTCTGGACAACCCCAGCTAGTTCTCTTTCCTTTTTCTCAAGATCGTCCAGCTCTGTCTTGACCTTTGAGATCTTCATCATGGTCTCGTCTAGCTTCGGCCCTACATCACCGATCTCTTTTAGCGCTCCATCAAGCCAAATTTTTTTACCTTCATTATTTTTTATATCAACCCTTATCAGCTCGATCGACCTTGGCTTTATATCTGAAAGATTTAACAGGTTCAGAAGATACTCCTTTTTATCAGCGCCGCCCTCCTTCAGCAGATTATCAAGATCCTTTTGTCTGGCGTAAAAGGTCTTCTTAAAATCCTGAGCACTGGTATGGAGTTTCTTTGAGAGGAAATCATCCACATCTTTCACGCTCCAAGCGATCTTTTTGGCATCTATTTCAAGTGATGCTTCAGCCTGGCCATTTGCCTTAATTCCTCGATATATTTTCCACTCTTGATTTCCTGTCATCAAGACGAGCTTTACGCTCATCTGATCCTGCTTTGTTGCATTAATGTTCTTTAAAAAGTCCTTCTTTATGCTAAGTGCCCTATTTCCATAAAGAGACCAAAGGACAGCCTCAACGATTGTGCTCTTTCCTGCTCCGTTGTTGCCAATTATGCCAGTCAGGCCGTCTCGAAACTCAATATCAGCATTGCGAAACTTTTTGAAATTAATCATTTTGAGTCTGATCAGCTTCATTTGTTGAGGACCTCCGTATTCCTGGCCTTTTCCACTCCGTTCATCAGATCAGATCCATACTTTAATATTTTATCTTTCATTTCCTTATTATAGGATTTTTTCGATAATTCTTCGCCAATGTATTTAGAAAATTCATCCGAAAGGTTCGTATCATTTATTTGCATATCTATCATTTTATCTTCCTTGAATTCATATGTAATCTTAAGGTCAATGCATTGATTTCTGAGTTCAGCCAACATAGATGGATTTATTTTTTTATATTGATTACGATCAACATTTGTTAAATTACATCTTATTATTTTATCAGCAATTTCATCCGATTTGCATTGTTCAAATATTTCAGATATAATATCTGCTGAAGACAACCCTGTGCAATCAATAGGCGGATAGTCGATGCGATATCTGGACGCATAAATTTTAACAGGCTGGGTCCTGCCACTGCTCAGATCCACCAAAAGGATGCCCTTTTCTTGCCGGGACTCATCAAAGCTGAAGTATTCCACAGATCCGCTATACCAGGTATTGTCATTGACTTTTCTGCGTCCGTGACTATGCCCTAGGGCGATATAGTCGAAATCGCTCCTCAATAAACTATCATCGAGCGCATATTCACCTACGTCATTTCTCCGTTCGCTCCACATGGATTCGACCATGCCATGCATAATAAGCACATCATTTTTTGAATACTTAATTTTCGAGAACTCTGATTTGTATTTCTCTGCCTCCAGACAATACGGAACACAATGAAATCTATGATCATCCACATCAAAATACTCGTATTTGCTTTGATGAGCTATATTCAGGTCCTTCATCCCTTCATAAATGAAGAACGGACTTGTCCTTGCCAGACTCTTTGGTGCGTCATGGTTTCCATTTATTATGATGACAGGAATTCCCGCATTGATAAGCCGTTCCAGGCCCTTCTTAAAGATATACAGGGGCCTTATCCCCGGCTTTTCCCTGTGAAAAACATCACCTGCATGGACAACTGCATCAGGTTTGAGTTCTATTATTTTCTCTATCGTATCAGAAAAACCTGAATATATCATTTCTTCAATAATATTTCTTCCATTCTCGTCAACTTTATTCAGATCCTGGAAGCCAAGATGAGAGTCAGACATGTGAACTATCTTCATAATAATCCATCCCAGCTAAGAACTAGCTTTGCCCGCCTTTCTGATCTGCCAATATTTCCCCTATCTCCAAGATCCATAACTGAGAGTTCATTGAAGGTAAATGGAAACCCATTTATATTCAAGCTTTCGTCTCAAAGGATAATGTCACCCCCAATAGTTGAGTGAGACTGGGGATTGTGCAGGTCGAAAGGATCAGATCTCCAAGCATAATGATTTAACTGGCCTCGTCAAGTTATAAACCGAAGTCCTCCAAAGCGCAAGAAGGTAGTGTGCCCGCCTTGCTGTATAATCTCAGCTATATACTGGCTGTCCTATCATAATATTCGTTGGCCAGAACGCCCCTGAAAAACTGCAAAATCTCCTTATCCGATGCAACGGAGATTAATCCTATCGAGGCAATTGTCAGAGGATTATTATAATTAAAGCATATTTCATTTTGTATACCTCTCAAGAGTTTCTATTTGGCCGAGCTGAAAAGGATTTTGCATATTCCTTCTCGCCCGATCTTCCGTCATCAACCGATAAATTCCAGTCACCACGCCAACCATTGCCGGAGCCAGGAAGAATCCGGCGATTCCGGCAACAAGGCCGCCACCCAGGAAGGCTAGCAGGACCAGAAGAGGATGCAGCGATGATTTGGTGTAGACGATGTAAGGCCGGATGACCAGCTCCGCGATATGAACCAGAATCGAGGCGGCCAGAAAGAAGAGAGCGGCATCCAGGGGCCCTATCTCGATGTACCGGCCTGCTGCTGTAGGTATGAAGACGAGCCAGGTCAGAAAAGGCACCATTCCCGCTAGAAAGACTATGCTGGCCATGGCTAAGGGCCTGGGAACTTCAAATACGTAAAAGATAGCTACAGAGGTAATCCCACCCACTATGGCGGTGTAGATGCTGCCCATATAAACGCCACAAAGAATGCTATCAATTCTTGCCAAACAACGAACTTCAAAGCTATCGTTATCCAGATCGAAAAGCTCTCTTACGGCTTTTGAGAGTCGGTCTGCATCGAGCAATAGAAAGTAGCAGACGCAAAATGCAATCAAGAAGTTGATAATTCCCAGAGTGATGGTCGATCCCAGGCTGAAGACCGAGAGGCTGGCCAGGAGATTGAGGCCCATTCCCATCAAATTAGCCATCCCTCGCGAGATTTCATCAAATATTGCTTGCGGAATATGAACTCTGGAGACAAGTTCAAAGATTAGAGTAACGATCACTCTCTCATGGCCCTCCAGCCATCTGATCTGGTTTGACGTCTCAATAACACCCGCTGCAAAGATTGCAGAAAGCGGAACCACTATACTGATGATAGCTGCCAGTGAGCCGATGCGCCTGTTCTCTTTGAATAGATCACGCACCGGTCTGCCTACATAGGCGAAGACAAACCCCAGGACAAGGCCATCTAGAAGCGGCCAGATGTAGTAAGAAAGCAAGATGACCAGAGCTAGCGTGAAGACCATCAACCAATTTTTCTTACCCAGGCGAATTGGTAGATCGAGTTGCATGAATCGTCATCTATACGCCGGGGAGCGCATCCCCTGGATTTAGGGGTGTTGTTCCTGGAACCGCGCCGATCCATGTGAAGTAAGAATCAGCAGGATATCCAAGAACTCTTCCACTGGCGTCAGGTTTCAATACTCCTGTGCTTGAGGATCGCAGCCCAACGGCAATGGGCGAGAGCATGAACTCATTAATCAGGGTCTGGTTGTCGGCAAAAGATTCCCAAAGGAATTGATTATAATTTTCCAGGTATGTATTAAATTGCCCTGCAGTCTCCATTACATACTGGCCTTTTCCATGATACTCGCCCATAAATAGTCCGATCCTAAGCCCATTGGCAACTCCTCTTTGGTAATCGGTCATCTCCCCAAGAGCAAAAGGAACTGCTATTGTGAGCATAATTAAAACTGCCATCGTTGCGATCAGCTTCATCCAAAGTCATCTCCAAGAGATCTGCAATATGGCATAGGCCTTTAGCTTTTCTGTCAAGAATTCCCGTGGGCCATTTTGCAGAAGCTATTTACTTCCGACCTGGGCCCACCGTGCCTTATACATCCGGCCCCCCGTCCGGCGAGAGTTCGATTGTGATTCCTTCGTCCGGCGAGGTCATGTTCCAGTTGGGTGGCTGCCATCCCCCGTACCTGGTGGTCTTGGGCGCCGCACCGGTGCTGCTCACCAAAACCTGCGCTGCTGCATTTGCAGTGTCATAACCGGTCCCATCCACGGCAGTTGCATCCAGATGCACAGTATTGACGTAGCTGCCGTCTCTGGTTGCCCGGGCCTTGTACTCTATGACCTGAACACGGCCGGGCTGCAGGTCGGGAACTATCCATTCCAGGAACTGGCCCTCATTGTGGTTTGGCTCAGGTAAGGCGCTCAGGTAAGAGAGGCCAGCGGGCAGCAGGTCGGTCAGGGTAGCAGCCATGGTCCGGTCGGCTGTGTTGCTCACTTTTATGGTGAAATGGACCAGTGTGGGATCGGTGGCATCCAGGTATGCCGACTTACCAATAGCCACCTTTGTCGGGCAGCATGGCAGCTCGGAGGATCCAAATGCAGAATAAGCCGCATCGGATACGCAGACGTCTTTGTTCATACCGCAAACCATTACGCGGTTGACGATGTTGTCAGGGGCATACTCGGTTATGTTCAACTGCAGTTCGATCTCAATGGTGTTTCCGATACCAAGATGAACCAGGGTCCAATTCACATCATTCCGAGAGAGGCTGGCGGGCCGGATGGACGAGCCGATATACTCCGTGCCCGGCGGGAGGATGTCCCGGACATTTATGGGAGCCAGAGCCACGTTACCGTCATTGGTTATAGTTATAACGTACTTTGCTACCATTGCATTGGTTTTGTTGAACCTCCCGGTGGTCATGTTGCCAACTTTTTGCACAGTTATGTGGGGCCGGTCGTATCTTGATACGCCGGTAAGAAGCACCTTGCGGCTGATGTCGTACCGGCCAATGTAGCGCTCCTCGTTATCGACCTTGGCAGACTGGTTAGAGCCTATTGATTTTGCCCTGAAGTCGGCCATGCCGCTGAAGCTGGCATTGGTACTCATCTCGTTAAGGCCGGATACAATGGTCTCTTTCTTCAGATAATCCAGCGAAGAGAATCTCTCACCGATGTAGGAAGCTGGCGATGAACTGCTGTCAGTTTTTATGGCAGGAGTGCCGCAGTTGCTGCCATCCTTGAATATGTCACCGCCTGCCAGGCTGCCGCTCTTAGACCACATGCCTTCGCACCACAGCATGCTCTGGCTAACGCCAAATCCTGGTGTATAGTTGTAGCCGGTCGGGCCATGGACAAGGAAGATGTCCTTGGCAATGTAACTGGAGGGAGTATCGATGATCTCATCGCTCTGGTAGGTGCCGGTACCTGACTCGTAGGTCCTCTGGCTGCCCTGCACCCTCTTGTCCACTGCCACGTAACCATTGCCGGTCACGGATTTGTTGGATTTTACGCTGCTGCCGTACTCATCCACCGCCTCATTGACCTTGAAACAGCCCACGTAGTCCTCGCCGGCTTCATAAACCGGTTTGGACCTGGGATGAGCATCAGGGCTCGTTTTCTTAAGGACTCCGATGTGGCCTGCGCCCGAAAACTCCACCTCGGTCTTCATGGTCGAGCCGTTGCGGTCCAGCTCGATGGACCGGACCTTATCGATCTTGCCGGCAAAGGTGTACTCCTCGTTCATGGTGGCACCGGTTATGGTGTTGATGCCCCTGGACTTCTCAGTCCATTTTGTGCCGTAGCCTATGGACCGGTTCTGAGGCAGAGAGAATGTGGTGGGCTGGTGCACGGCAGAAAGGTTGGAGACCGACCGGATGGACTTGTTCTCCGTTCGGACTTGGGTCAGCTCCTCGCCCTCATAGGTGCCGCTGCCGGACTGGCGGCTTTGCAGCTTTGTTCCCGGATCGACTATGCCGGTTGATGCGCAACTGGATATGGTTTCCGTCAGATCGGCTCTGGCGAAAAAATTGCATCATCGGAAGGTTGTCTTCATCTCTGCATTTGAGAAATTCGTGAGTCGGTCGATAATCTATGCAAGACGAAGATTAAAAAAGTAATGATTAAATTAAAAAATTTGATTATTTTATTCCTTTGAAGCATTCCTCCAGATGTCTGTCT
>JBFYLJ010000086.1:0-2875 GCA_041305465.1 Methanothrix sp. | reverse complement strand
CCCATCACGCAAAATTCTCGATAAGAGCCTGTTACTGATATCCTCACCATGATGAGGGTTTGGAATTCTTACATAGATGCCGCTTCTCGTCATGTATTCATGGTCGCCGCCGGGATATGGCCCTTGGAAGTCCAGGCAGTTTAACCGTCGGATCAGCTCTCTCCTTGAAACTGGAGTAATTCGATTAGACAACGCTCACAGGCTCCGAGGATGCAGTTATCGTGTGGCTGCCGATAGTGGGAATTGGATCACCTAACCTCAGCCTCAAAGCGATCCATCCCTCTATAACAGAAATAAGTTCATTGCGGCAATCCTCAAAGGTCTTGCCTGTTGCCCATACTCCGGGAAGTTCTTGCACATGGGCATAGTAAGGCTCAGGCTCATCATCTTCCATAATCTCATATTCGGCCCGCTCTAAAGCAGCTTTAATGTATTCTGCAAACATATTATAACCCTATGGCCCTTTATGGGATTTAACATTAATTGATCTTTTTCACTTAATTTTAGCAAATGTTCATAGATTCCATCATGTATTAACGATAACCAAAATCCAGGTGTTTTACGGGAATAGAACCACCGCAGGCACTAGAAGCGCACGGAGGACGAACGACGGAGACTAACTATTACTCGGAGGCAAATATGCTGCTCTTTTCAGCTGCTGGTAATAAGGTAGATTTCACGTCTCTGCGAACTCTGCGTCTCTGCGGTTAATATTCGTAGATTAGTAATTAAAACTTCAGATTACGAATTGGCTAAATCATCTTTGTGTGTTCTTTGTGGCTTTGTGCCTTTGTGGTTCGGCTTTTTTGCAGGAATGAGGGATTAGGGCAAGCACCATCCACCTGTTATACAAGTGCCAGGCCAGCAAAACCCGGCTGGAGAATGCCACTCAATGAACGATCGACGGCTTTGGCCGGTCCCGCCCTTGAGCGACGCCCCTAAGCCCAGCGCGGCAGGCCTGCAAGCCGGCTCGCCGCAACCTGAAAAAAAAGTGCGAAATCGTCTGCTTTACATCTTCACGAATATCTTCATAGCCTCTTCCGGCCTCTTGAGCATCAGCAGGACATGCATCTTGTATGCCAAAGCCTGGGCATAGACGGGATCTATCTCCAGAGCCCTGTCGTAAGCCTGCTTTGCCTCCAAATATTTGCCATCTGCCTCTAGAATTAATCCCTTGGCTACATGGGCTTGCTTAAAGTTGGGATCAATTTGCAAAGCCTCATCGAATTGGTCCTCGGCTTCCGTCAGGTTATTCAGCGCCATCAGCATGAATCCCTTCTTGTACAGAGCATCCTTATAAGTTGGATCTACTGTGAGCGCCCCATCATATTTCGCCACAGCTTCTTGATACATCTCCTGAGTTTGCAGCAGATTTCCTTCCCGCAGCCAGTTTGCTTTGCTATTATCAATCTCCGTGGCCTTGGCTGCAGCAATAGAGGCATTGGTGAAGTCCTTCATGGCTGAATATGCTTCAGTGATCCCGGACCAGGCAACCGCTTTTTGGCTGTCTATCTTCAGTGCCCCTCTGTAGGAATCAATGGAGGCATTGTATTCTTTGAGCGCTCTCTGGGTATCTCCCTTATGAATCCAGGCATCAATATAGCCAGGCTCCTGCCGGATAGCCTTATCGAAATAGATCAACGCACCTGTATAATTCTTTTCGCCGCTTAGCTTGTTTCCCTTCCAGTCGAAATACTCCGTCTCTTCGGCCACGCAAATGGCACTCAATAGAAAAATACATACCAATACTCCGAATATCTTCATTACTATCTCTCCAAAAATATCGTTTTCATAACCTTCTTCATAGCCTTGGCAGCGCTCATCCGCACGCTGTTCTCCTTGTCGTATGACATGGCATAGATCAGCGGCTCCTTTGCTTTGGGATCATCCATCTCCCCCAGCGCCCAGGCCGCATCCGCCCTCAGATCGCCCGGCAGGCTCTGGTCGCTCAGGATCTGAATCAAAGGATCTGCGGCGAGGCTTCCATTTATCTTCGCCATTGAGCCGGCTGCAGCCAGCCGGACGGCGTGATCTCCATTCTTAAAAGCTGCCATCAGCGGCTCGGTGCTCTTCTCCTCGCCTATCTCTCCCAGCGCCGCCGCGGCTCCCGCCTGGGTTATGTTGTCCGGTTCCTGCAAAGCCGAGGTCAGCGGGTCTATTGCGGTGCTTCCTATTGCCGCCAGAGCAGCAATTGCTTCTCTCTTGACCTGGCTCTCAGTATCAGCCAGAACTCCAATCAGCGGCTCAATCGCCTGGCGTTCGCCCCGCCGTCCCAGAGACGCCGCAGCCTCGGACCGCACACCGGGATCGCTATCATTCAGGGCTTTGATCAGCGGCAAAGCCGCCTGCACATCATCGGAATCGCCCAGAGAGTGCGCTGCGCCCATGCGCCTCTTCGGATCACCGTCCTGCAAGAGCCTGATGAGCAGATCGGCTCCTTCCAGGGATTTCAGAGACCATCCTGCTTCATTTCTGACCGTTTCATTCTCATCGGCAAGCACTGTAACCAGAGCGTCCTTGGTGGTGTTGTCTCTAATCTGCCCCAGAGCCGCTGCTGCCCAGTAACGAACGGTGCTGTTATTGCTCTCCAGGGCATAGGAGAGTTCCTCTGCAGAATTGGAATCATTTATCAGCCCCAGCACAGCCGCCGCCTGCCATCTGACCGAATCATTATTTCCCTGCAAAACAGCCGTCAAAGGCCCAATGGATGGCCTGCCGATCTTGACCAGGGCCAGGGCCGCCCACTCCCGTACATTGCGGTCTCTGTCCTCCAGAGCTTTTATTAATGGGGCTACTGCCCTCTCCTCGCCGCTCTTGCCCAGTGCCCAGGCGGCCTCGCCTCTGATCCTGGCATCTTTGTGGGACAGCTTCTGGA
>JBFYLJ010000085.1:0-9899 GCA_041305465.1 Methanothrix sp. | reverse complement strand
AGCTCTACCGGGGCCAGCATGAAAGAAATGGTTATGGGATATACTCTGCCCCTCAGCCTGTTGGGACTGGCAGCTTTCGCTTTAGCTGCGATATCGCTGATATGATACGCTTTCGAATTTCATTAGAAGAAGGTGCTAAAGAGAATGGTGCGAGGCAGAATACTGCATGAATAGGAGGGAGGCAAAAGTCACGAGCCTTGGGAGGGAAAGAAATGAGTCTTCGACCTTTGCCAATCTAACTATACGTCAATCGCCGTATTTAAGGATTTCGCCCATCTTGCATATTCAGGATTTCGCCAGATCGAAGACCCACCGGCTGACCCCCGGAGCGACATTGCCGCATCTGCGGCACAGTTTAACCTCCAGGCCCATATCCTCGTAGCTCTTCTTGAGCGGCTCGATCTGGTGGCGCTTCTTGAAGGTATAAAAGTGCAGGAACCCCTTGGATTTTACCAAAGGCAATACCGCCTCCAAAATCCCGTCCGCACCGTAGGGCGCAGGAATGACGGTCCTATGAAAATCCTTGCGAAGCATCTTTGTCATGCGAAAGGCATCCGCATTTATTATCGAGATCATCCCTTCTACTCGATTTCTCCTGGCATTCTCTGCCAAATAAAGACATGCTTCGCGACTCTTCTCCAAAGCCAAGACATGAGCGCCCGAAGCTGCAAGGGGAACGGCAAACGGTCCCACTCCTGAGAAAGGAAGGAGCACATCCTCCCCAGCCGCGACCTCTGCCGCTACCCTCATTCTCTCGTAGCTGAGATGGCTGCTCCAAAAGACAGTTGCTACATCCAGACGGTAGAGAAAGCCGAATTCCTTATGCGTGGTGACGGTATTGCCGCTGCCTGCTAGAAGCTCGAGACCGGCCACCCTTCTATCACCCTCTAACTTGGAGGTCTTATTGAGCACAGTATGAATGTTCTTGCCTGATGAGAACACGGCCCTTGCAATCACCACTTTGTAAGGCTCCAGCTCCGGGGCAAGAGAGAGTATGGCAATATTCCCAATGACATGAAAGCGATCTGAGAGTCTGCTCAGGCACTCCTCTGGCACAAGTCCTTGCAGCTTTTCTTTGAGGCGCATTATCTCTTTAGTCCGTTATGCAAATGATCAAAGACTGAAAAAAAAACACGACCGAGCCGGATTTTTCGGCTCAGGCCTTCTTGCGATTTCGGATGAACATGCCGGTGGCAGTCTCATCCAGCAACTTTTCGGACGGCTTCTTGGTTATCAGGCTGACAACAATCATGGCTGCCAGCGAGAGCACAAATCCGTATATGCTGGGATGCATGGGCATGGGGGAGATGAATTTGGCGTAATAGCTGAAGGCTAATACACCCACCAGCCCCACAATCATCGAGGCAAGGGCCCCCTCGCGCGTCGCCCTCCGCCAGTACAGTCCGGCAAATAGGGGCGTTACAAAGCAGGAGAGCATCACGCCAATGGCCATCCAGATCAGCCAGGCCAAGAGCTCCGGCGGATTGGACCAAGCCAGATAAAGAGTAATGATGGTGGAAACCCCAATGGCTACCCGGCTGAGCAGGGTTATCGATTCCTCAGAAGCATCCTTATTGATAAACTGCTTGTAGACATCCCAGCTCACATAGCTGCCGATGGTCAGCATTAGCCGATCCGTGGTGGACATGACTGCTGATAGTACTATTATGGCTACGATGGGCGCAAAGATGGCTGGAAATACATACTCAGCCGCCACAATGAAGCTGTAGTCTGAAGGATTGGCGACGCCCGCGGGAAGAGAGATCATATTTTCGCTGACCATGGATCGAGCCGCAAAACCGGTGATCTTGCACAGGTACATGACCACGGCGTAGACAACAAAGGCTGCCAGAGGAGCCCACTTGAAGTACTTGACATCTCTTGCCGCCAGGACGTTGTTCACCACGTGCGGAGCTGCAGCCAGCCCAAAGGTGAGCAGGAAGAAGAACGAGACCAGGTATTCGGGCGTCATGAAGGCGTACTTGGCATAAGGCGGATGCACTTGCGGATACCAGAGATGGGTCATATTCACATCTATGCTCGCCAGGACAACATTGATGTGCTCCAGTCCTCCTGCTGCAGCAATGACCACCGGCCCCACAAGCAAGACTCCGGCCAGTATCATTATTCCCTGCACCAGGGCGGCCATGCCGATAGCATAAAGCCCGCCAAGGACTGTGTAGGCCATAACAATGACTGCACCGATCACCAGAGACCACTCATAGGGGATCTTGAAGAGCCATGACAAGACCATGCTGATAGAGACATACTGCCCCACCAGATAGATGATGGAGATAAGGACGCCAATTATCGCCGATGTGCCGCGAATGCCTCTCGGGCTGTAGAAACGGTGAGCAAAGTAATCCTGCACCGTCACATATCCTGTTTTGGAGGCGACGGCGTGCAGCTTGGTTCCGAAGAACAGTATGCATACAGCAGCCGAAAGCGGTACGAAGATCTGCTCCCAAATGCTGGGCCAGCCAGCGGCATAACCGAGACCGGCGACGCCCAGGATGGTCATGCCGCTGCAAATGCTGGCAACGATGAGCAGAGTAAAGGTCCAGAAGCCCAGATTTCTTCCTGCTACAAGGAAATCCTCTGAGTTCTTGATCTTCTTTGAGGCTATGGCCCCAATGGCCACCAGTCCAATGAAATATAGTGCAATTATGATGATTCCCATCAGGTCCATGATATCACCACCTCAAAGCCCATATCAAAAGCAGTAGTGAGATGGCTATGGGTACAATTACGACCCCAACAAAGGTATCAGTAGGTAAACCAATGATCAAATTGAATCCCTCCATGATTGTTATGTGATAGCATGTTGCAGATTAGCATTTAATAAAGCTTTTTAATCTCAAGTGAGAAACTTTTATAGTGGGCATGCCACTCTGGAAAGGGATGAGTGAGCGACTTTCCCCCCAAGGCAGCGATTTGTTGATACTTTGCGATAATGTGGCAAGAGCTGTGGACTGTGCCATAAGAGAGATGGCAAATAAGGCCGCCAGCGGCCAGATGGTGAAGATGGGAGCAGACGGCACCCCCACCAAACAAATAGACAGAGCCGCAGAGAATGCCGTTCTCGATACGCTGCGAGAATCCGGATTGGGCTTCAAGGTGCTGAGCGAGGAGATCGGCGAGGTCTTGATTGGCGCGAAGCCCGACTATTTTCTGCACCTCGATCCCCTGGACGGCACATTTAACGCCATCGCAGGCATTCCATTTTATTCCGTATCCATTTATCTGAGCACGGACGATTTTCATTTTGGGTATATCTCTGATCTGGCGAGAGGCGAGTGCTATTATGCACAAGCAGGATGGGGCGCCTATTCTGATCAGAGCGGGCGACTGCAAGTGTCAAATAGTGCCGACCTCTCCAATTTTAGCATCTCCGCTTACACTCTGCGCCCTCATACCAGCAGGATAGCGGCTATCGGCGACACCGTGCGCCGCATCCGTACCCTGGGAAGCACCGCTCTCGAGATGGCGCTGGTCGCCTCAGGAAAACTGGATGCCTTCGTGGATCTGCGAGGCCGGATGCGGGTAGTGGATATGGCGGCGGGAAAGCTCATCCTGGAGGAGGCGGGCGGAATGGTGACCGACTCCTTGGGTGGAGCGCTGCATCTGGACGGCAATATGTGGCAGAAGAAGGATCTGATCGGCTCGAACGGCCTGAGGCATGCAGAGCTGCTCAGGCTTATAGGTGGTATCTCCCATTAAGATCGGCTTTGTCTCTCGACAGCAGCCGGAATCGATTCGGCTGGCGCAGATGTTGATCTACCAGATTGAGTGCGAAGACCCTCGTGTCATGATATTTGTGGATGAGGATATCGCGCAAAAGCTTGGCCGACAGGGCACAGCAGTCGCGGAGATGGAGCGGCAAAAGGTGGACTTTATAATCTCTGTGGGAGGAGACGGGACTATCTTGCGCACCATTCACAAGATGGCAGACCCGGCACCCATTCTGGGCATAAACATGGGCACGCTGGGCTTTCTGGTGGATGTGGAGCCAAGGGATGCCGTGGAGACCCTCTCGCGCTTGCTGGCTGGCTTTGATGTGGATGTGCGCTCCCGGCTTAAGCTTCTCCTTAACGGGGTATGTCTGCCCCGCGCCACCAATGAGATTGCTTTTCTTACAGCCAGTCCGGCCAAGATGATCGAGTTTGAGATCATCGTAGACGGCGCTCTGATGGAGGACTTTCGGGCTGACGGGGTGATCATCGCCACCTCTACCGGCTCCACAGCCTATGCCATGTCCGCGGGCGGTCCCATAGTCGATCCGCGGGTGGATGCCATTGTGCTCGTTCCCATGGCCCCCTTCAAGCTCTCATCACGGCCATGGGTGATTCCGGGCGACAGCGTCATTGAGGTGCGGCTCAAGCTGCCGGACAAGGAGGCGCTGGTGGTGGTGGACGGCCAGACTTCGACCACGATATCCTCAAAGGACACGGTGGTCATAAGCAAGGCCAAGACCCCGGCCAGGTTCGTGAAGGTGGGAAGAGAGGGGTTTTACGCCAAGGTGAAGAGCAAGCTGACGTGATGGATCTACGTAGGGCTATAATCATGAGGTTACGATTTTCACCAAAAAGAGGCGAAATCCCTATGATAAATGGACAGAGATAATAGCGGAGGCGCATCAAAGGGAAATATATGGCCAAAAGAAGGAAGATTCTAAACCGCCCCGCACCCCCGTTCCTTGGTCCTTACCCGTATCACATCATCTACCGGAAAGATGAAGATCTTGCCGTCCCCTGCTTCGCCTGTTTGAGCACACTCGCAGATGAGGTCGATGACAGCTTCTGCATCCTTGTCATCGACCACCATCTCCAGCTTCATCTTCTGCAAAAACTCTACCCGGTAATCACCGGCCCGCCACTGGAGGGCAATGCCCTTCTGCCTGCCTCGGCCCTTGACCTCCGTTACGGTCATTCCCGAAAAGCCCTTATTGTCCAGCTTGCCTCGCAGCAGGTGCAGCTTCTCAGGCCGAATTATAGCTTCAATCTTCTTCATTTTTTCTCCTCGTTACATGTAAGCGCCTTCGCCGTGCTGGCTGATGTCAAGACCCACCGATTCTTCATCATCCCGCACTCGCAGACCCATTACTGCGTCAACGATTCTGGCCAGGCCGAAGGTGACAATAAATGAGTAACCCCAGGTGACTGCCACAGCCGCAGCCTGCACCATCAACTGATGAGCATTTCCGGATAGCAGGCCAGTTGCCCCAATGGTGGCGAATATGCCAGTGGCCAGGACGCCCCAGGTGCTGCCGATGCCGTGGCAGGCTAAAACATCCAGCGAGTCGTCCACCTTGCCGCTGCCCCGAACGAGGATTATCGCGTAGTATCCGACGATCGCAGCCACGATTCCGATGGGAATTGCCGCCAATGGTGTCACATAGCCGGCAGCGGGCGTTATCGCTGCCAGCCCGGCCACTGCACCCGTAACAATACCCAAGGCAGAGGGCGCTCTCTGCCGCCAGGAGAGGAGCATCCAGGTGGTTGCTGCAGCCGCAGCCGAAGTATTGGTGGTGACGAAAGCATTGGCGGCGATGCCGTTGGCCGCCAGAGCCGAGCCCGCGTTAAAGCCAAACCATCCAAACCAGAGCAGTGCGGCGCCCATGACCGTGGTAGGAATGTTATGCGGCTCCATCGGATCAGTGCCAAAGCCCTTACGCACACCGATAACCATAGCCACTGCCATAGCAGAGACGCCTGCTGTAATGTGCACCACTATGCCGCCGGCAAAGTCCAGAGCGCCCATCTGCTGCAGCCAGCCCCCGCCCCAAACCCAGTGAGCCACTGGATCGTAGACCAGAGTAGCCCAGGCTAAGGAGAAGACGAGAAATGAGCTGAACTTGATTCGTTCCACATAAGAGCCCGTGATTAAGGAGACTGTGATGATGGCGAACATGGCCTGAAAGACCATAAAGGTGAGAGAGGGAATGGTCAGCCCATCTTTCACACCCATGCCAACTCCCGCCAGGCCCAGGAAGTCCAGGCCGCCGATGAGGCCACCTATGTCTTTTCCGAAGACCAGGGTATAGCCGTACAAGATCCACTGCAAGCTTATGATGCCCATAACGGCAAAGCTGAAGATGATCGTTGAGATGGCATTCTTCTTTCTAACCATGCCACCATAGAAGAGTCCCACGCCGGGAATCATGATCAGAACCAGAGCAGCACTGATGAGCACCCAGGCGTTATCGGCAGCATTGATGGCAGGATCCTCAGCCGAAGCTGCGCCAGCCAGCAAAAATAAAGATAATAGTAATAATCGTAGTGACCGGACCGATAGCAATGTTGTCATTAATAATTAAGGCCAAAACCTAATTGATAAGCATATTTGGGAAAAAGTAAGCACAATTCATAATAAGTATGAACAAATATCAAGCGGAAAATTGCTTGGTTAATAATTACACATCACTTTGAAGAGCCAAGAGCTTCCTTCGCAAGCTTTTGCTTTCGCTTCTCCTCTTTCTTTCTCTCAACCCGATACTCCTGGAAAAGGCTCTCCAGACGCTCTGCCTGCAGCCTGGCCAGTCGATCCTTCATCTCATCCTCCCAGGCTGCGCTGGCAGCAGCCGCATCTTTTGCTCGCACAAAGGGCATGTTATTGATCATCTGCACAGGCAGATTCTTGCGGTAGAAGATTGGAATACCCATCTCCAGGAAGTGCTCATGCACGACAGGGCTCATCTCGCCCTCTGCTACCACTCCTGCGATTCCCTTTTCACGCAGAAGTTCAACCGTGCTCTTCCCACCGCCGCTGGCATCCTCCAGAAAGACCAGATCACCTTTTTCCAGGTAATATTGCTCTGCAGCCAGCAGAATAGACTCGCGGGTAAAGGCCTTCAATGGCTTGAGCCTTTGCAGGCCGCGTGTCTCCTCGATAACCTCTGCCTTCTTCTGACGCTCCAATATTTTCTTCAGTTTCTTGATATATTTTCTCTCTGAGCGCAGCACCACCCGGAGGCGTTCAATCTCTTTGTCTCGGATCTTTATCTCATGCTGCCGTTTTATCTCGCGAGCCGTTTTATCTCGCAGTCGATCCAGTTTGCCATTCGCAATATTGAGTGCGCCCTCTTTTTCCGCCAAACGGGAACGCAGCTCATCCACATAAGAGCGCAACGTTCTGACCTGTTCAGCAAGCTGCTGGCTATGCTGGCGCAGGGCTGTGAGATCTGGAGAGGCATCGATGGGAAGAACAAGAGCTTCCTCCGCATTATCCTGCGGCTGGCTCTTCTGAATGCAGGAGGCAAAAGTGGGCACAAATTCCGCAATGGCATTTTCGATGGAATAGCCTCGCACCACCAGAGCCTTCACCTCATCGGGATCAACCTCGGTGGGCGACTTCTTTTCTACCAGCAGGAACTTATTTTTATATTTTTTAAATGCGCTGATGGCAGCAGCCAGAGCATCGCGTTCGTGATCGTTCTTGTAGCCGAATTCCTTTCCCAAAGCGATCTTCTCTTCCGCTGGAATGTCTCCTCCCGGTGAGTAGAGAACGGCGTTGAAAGCGCGCTTGACCTTCTCGACGCCGCCAGGCGTTGGAAACACATCTGTGGCGACCAGCAGCGATCTGCCCCGCGCGGCGATCCATTCAATCACATCTGAGGAGGACAAACCCCGGGAGCTGGTCAGGTCCACCAGATCGCCGGATAGGTTTAGCGCAGCGATGCCCGTAGTCGTTCCTGGGTCCAGCCCAACTATGATGTATCCGCGCCTTTGCAGAAGCGGTTTGTACTGTAGCTCAGGCCGCTCCATGCTCTGCACCAGCATTTGGGCATCGCTGTAGTAGCCGGGATTGATGCGCACCTTCTCGCGGGGAGCTTCCACCACAAACTCGGCACGAGTATACCCGCCCAGGCCCTCCACAGC
Organism: Methanothrix sp.; assembly: GCA_041305465.1. Taxonomy (GTDB): domain Archaea; phylum Halobacteriota; class Methanosarcinia; order Methanotrichales; family Methanotrichaceae; genus Methanothrix. The sequence continues at coordinate 2,022 of JBFYLJ010000085.1, read as the reverse complement.
CCGCGATGTGTACTGCAGTCCGGCCTCACGTAGCTGCTTTTCCACCTCGCGCGCCAGACCCATCACTGCGCCGTGGATCTTGCGGGTGTAGCGGTTCTGGCTCCAGCCGCCCCGGCCCAAAGAGCGCCTCCGGCTGACCTTGATCCATGTCCTCTCCTGGAAAGCGGATAGAACGACACCTACTCCTTTGGCTGCCAGCCGAGCGCAGACCTCCGCCTCTTGCAAGGGGTTGGTGCGATCGAAGGTGATGCCATGATAACGGGCCAGCTTGATGAGGGACTGAGGCCTCTGTGCGCCCGTTACCTGGACCATTTTTGTGGTGTGAGGCATCCTGCGCAAGATATTGATCAGCTCCTTTCGATCCGCGGCCAGCTCGTGGAGGTTGTCCATGGCCACGATCTCCGGCTGGCGCTCCCTGATGAGCCGGATCAGCTTATGCCGGCTGATCATGTGAAAACCCGCGCTGTTTCCCTCGTCAAGGATCACCAGAGAGTAACTGGGCATCCGTCTAGCGGATGGCGAGCCGCTGGCGATATCCACACCAAATATGCTCAACTGATATTGGCCTCCTGCTCTTGCACCTGCACAAGTCCGAGCGCTCTGTCCAGCGGCATTTCTATCCGGTATTTTCGCTCGAAGAAACGCAAGACGTTGACCAGGTCTCTCTCCAGTAGCTCCTGAGCATGGGGGTGGTTGACCTCTACCGCTTGAGGCCAGTCGATGATCTTTGGGCCGGACTCATCGACAATTATGTTAAACTCGCTCAGGTCGGCGTGAATGATGCCCAGCCTCAAAGCGGCTGCCACCTCTCCCAAGATCATGGTTAGTGCGTTCTCAGGATCGGAGAGTGTGATGCGGTGCAGGGCGGGGCCGCTTATAAATTCCATGGCCAGAGCATGACGGCTGCATGCGACGGGCCTGGGAATGGAGACCTTTGGATAGAGCTTCACCATGACGGCAAACTCGCGGCGAGCTGCAAGAGCAGCTGCATAAAGCCATGGGACCTTGGGTTTATCTGTGAGGTGATCGCGCAGGCGTCGAATATGTTTGAAGCTGGTTCTTCCCTGGCGGTGAAATTTGACTGCCAGGTGCATCTCACCCATTGCTTCGTAGACCACCGACTCTTTGCCAACTCCAATTCTCTCGCCAAAGGCAGACAACTTCCCCCGTTTCACAAAATCGGAGAGTGCCAGAAGATCATAGGCGTCAAAATCTATGCGGTAGCCAAGGTAGTGCATGCTCTCCCGCTCTACCAGCTTCTTTTCAAAAAGTTGGCCCAGCCGAAATTCCACCTTGCGGACCGGCAGGCCGGATAGCTCTGAGATCACAAAGGATGGGACCCATTCGTGAGTCTTCATCCCTGTTTCAATAGCACTGAGCATGGAGCGGTCCTCCTTGCTCAGGCCCGATAATGCTTCAGCCAGATTTTCCACAGATACTATTATGTTATTATTTTAGCTAAAGCTTGCCCTCCCGGCGCGGCTCTACAGGTTGGGGTTCTGAAGGGTCTGCATGACATAGTCAGCATACTCTGCACCTGTTGCTCCATCAGCTCGCCCGGTTAGGACTACCTTTCTCTCCGACTGGCCGCAGATATCGAGTGCCTTCTCCATTTTAGCCGCATGGCTTACAAAGCCGATATGGCGCAGCAGCATGACGCTTGCTCGCATCATGCTGGCCGGGTCGGCATAGATTGCTCTGCCTTCCTCCACCATGCGCGGAGCTGAGCCGTGGATGGCCTCAAACATGGCATAGCGCTTGCCGATGTTGGCGCTTCCTGCAGTGCCAACGCCCCCCTGAAACTCGGCTGCTTCGTCGGTGAGGATGTCGCCGTAGAGGTTGGGAAGCACTATGACCCGAAACTGCTTCCTGCGCTTCTCATCCACAAGCTTTGCTGCCATTATGTCCACAAACCAGTCATCAAAGGCAATGTCCGGGTATTCCTTGGCGACACGCCGGGCCGTCTCCAGGAATTTGCCGTCCGTGGCCTTGATAACGTTTGCCTTGGTGACAGCCGAGACC
>JBFYLJ010000084.1:0-37246 GCA_041305465.1 Methanothrix sp. | reverse complement strand
CTTGAGAGAAGTGATCGATCATCCAATCAGATATATAATTGATCTGCGTGGGGCGAAAGTTATTAGGGCAAAGGACTTCGCTTTCATCCGTTGCGACTGCATCGCAACTCCCGCAAACTCTGCGGAGTTAGCGAGATCACCCAGAAGGATGGGGACTTCCCGCTTCGTCCTTTCCGATCCTACCAGTTCAAGTCTTTGATACTCCGAATTTCCGCGAGGTTCCAATAGATAATATCTACCAAATTCTTTAATAAGGCGAAAAAAATTATTAGGCCTGCCCGGATTTCTCCTGCAGTCCCCACTAAGCATAATTCAGCTTGAACCGATAAGGCTGATCACGAAGAAGCCCAGGATCACACCAACCACAAACACAACTGCAAACGAGGTGTAAATCAGGGATTCAGCAAATACAAAGGCTTCCATATTCTCATCTCACTACCAGCACTGGGACTGTTGCCCAGTAGAGGACCTTCTGCACTACGCTGCCAATAAGCAACTTGGAGGCACCGGACTCACCATGGCTTCCCATGACAATCAGGTCTGCCTTCTCAGCTCCGGCCGTATCAATCACGGCATTTGCGGGAGCGCCAATTCTGACGATTGTGTCTACAGCGACACCTGCTTTAGCGCCCATGGCCTTGAGTGCGTCAACTGCTTTTCTGCCCGCCGTCTCCAGCTTGGCCTCAACATCCTTTCTTTCGGCCCCAAGCTGCCTTACAGCACTGGCAATAACGACCTCATTTACAACGTAGAGTGCTGTGACTTGTGCGCCGAGTGCCTTAGCGAGCTCCATGCCCTCCTCAGCGGCTGTCATAGATTTATCTGAGCCATCCGTGGCAATCAATATCCGCTTGTACATCCTATCCCACCTTTGGTGCGTTTATCTCACTGACATTGTATAAATAGCTATCTTCCCGATTCAAGAATTCTAAGGGCCAATAGCGCCGCATTATCTCCATTATCGATGCCAACGCAGGCCACAGGAACTCCAGGCGGCATTTGAACAATTGATAAAAGTGCATCCAGGCCTCCCAGTTTTGCACTTACCGGCACTCCAATTACCGGTCGCTTCGTCTTTGAGGCGATAACGCCGGGCAGTGCCGCGGAAAGGCCGGCAATGCCGATAAAGACGCGAGCATCCGTCTGGGCGATGTAATCTTCCAGTTCCCGGGGATTGCGATGTGCGGAGAGAACTTTATGCTCAAATGACGCACCCTCATCTTCAAGTCTGGCAGCAACTTTATCCACAATTGCCTGATCTGATTTGGATCCGGAAATTATCGCAATATCGACCATAGATGATTAACCTTGGTTTTTTCCCTGCAGTTCATGTTGCTTATTCAGGCTCATCGTAATCAGCGTCTCGAAGATGCTCTTGACGGCTCCAGTGTCCAGGTTCAACTCTGTTGCCAGGTCCATAGCTTGAGATAGAACCTTCTTCTCACGCTCCGGATCGCTGATCGGCTTTCCTTCCGCTCTTTTGGACTCAAATATTTTTTTCGAGATGCCTATGCGTCGATAGATGAGCCTTATGATCTGCTCGTCAATTCCTTCTATTTCGCTGCGATGCTCTTGTAGCCCCATCAAATTCCCCGGCCCTTGGATGCGCACTTATTATTAGCTTTCGTTCTTATCACTCTTCCGCCCAGTGGTCTCCAGGCAGATTCAAGGGCGTCCATCTTATCCTCGTCGATTATTGCCGCATAAGAGGGTCCTGTTCCTGAGAGGCTTACCCCTTTTGCGCCGGCCTCCAGCGCCAAGAGCATCGGCTCATTTGGCAGTCCCAAAGCAGCACAATATGCCAAGCCGTTAAGTGTCATGGCCCGACCATAATCGCCGCGCATGGCTAGCTCATAGACCACATCCGCGATGGGCGCAATGAGCCGGGAACGGGAGGTATTGGTATCACTCGAGAAGAGCTTTCGTTCAGGAATGAGGAGCATGACCGGGCAAGACAGCTCCTCTCGTTTGAGCAATGCCATCTGGCAGTTGTCGGTAACCACAACGCCACCCAGCATTGATGCCAGCGCATCGTCCAATGCACCGGTGATGGTTACTCCTACCTCCCGGGCGGCGGCAACGCCCATCTTGGCCGCTTCTACAAGGTCCAGATCTTCTTGCAGAGCATCGAGCGTTGCCAGGACGGCGGCGTTGGCTGCGGTACTGCTGCTCTTCAGGCCGCCGGCCACAGGAATTTCGCTATGAGTTCGCACCACTGCGCCGTAGCTATAGCCCAGCCGCTCCTGCACCATGCGCACACAGGTCTCGATAAGGCGGGTGTCCACACCGGGCACGTCTCCTAAAATGTCGCAGGAATTGTTCAGCTCCACTTCTGCCCACGTCTTAAGCTCGATTCCGAAGGCAGCTCCCTTCCAGGTGGCCACCGCATTGAGAATTGTGGCAGCGCCGTTTGCCCATGCGTATCCTTTCATGAATATCTCCGGCGTCTCCCTCAAGCCTGCTCCATCTCAAAGATCTTCTTGAGCTTGTCCAGCTCTTTGGCAAACTCCTCTTTACCTTCGCGAGTATATTTGGCAATCATCTTGTTAAGATATTCAAGTTCCGTGATGGATGAGACAAAGATGGGCTGATAGCTGCCCAATTCAAATAGCGGCAGGACCTCCACGCCGCCTTTGTTAGTTCTCTCCTCCAGACCCTTTACAACTACTAAGAATACGAAATTCTTGTAGCCCAGTCCCCGGGAGATGTTCTTGGCGAAGCTGTTCATCTGCTGCACTCTTCGAGAGGAGAGGTCTTTGTAGGCTGCAACTGAATCTTTGTACTCCACAAACATGATGGATTCATCGGACCAGAGGAGGGCGTCGTACTCCACCACAGCGATGGCGTTCTTTAGCGCCACTACATTGAAGAGTACGCCGCGACACCAGCTTATATTGAGATGAAGCCGAAAGTCAGCTTCCGTCATAGGCGTATTCCTGGGCTTCAGAACATAAGGGTCGCTGGACAGTTCGATCATGAGCAGGTCGTTTCTCGTTACAGATAAATGGACTTTTCCAGCCGCATCAGAATCCTCTGCAATAAGGGCCGACAAATCCCAATTTGCTTAATCGCTTAATCAGTTCACGTCTTGAAACCGGCACAAGTTTATTCGACAATAGCGACCGGCTCCGCAGACGCATTAATAACATAGCCGCCGATTGCAGGTATCGGATGAACCAGTCTTAGCTTTAAAGCAATCCTGCCCTCGATAACGCTCTGCAGTTCCTTGCGACATTCTTCGAGAGTTTTACCTGTAGCCCAAACGCCATGCAATTCGGGAACCTCGCCATAATAGGGCTTAGGGTCATCGATGATTTCGTAGGTTGCCCTTTCCATAGCCACTAAGATGTATTCTCCAAACATTATCATGGCTATTGGCAGTGATGAGCTTATAGTCTGTCGCTTTGCCAGGCTCCCGGCTCTGGCTCGTGGCCGCCGCCCGTGGGCCGGGCCGAGCAAGGTTGCGGCGCTCGTCAAGGCGAGCTGGCTTGCCTGTAGAGCGCTCGAGCCAAGGTGGCTGGAGGATGGTAGGGCTCGGGATTCAGGCGGAGCTGGCCTGCGGGCGGGGCATTTTTTCGGGGTCTGGATTTTAGGAAGCTGTGGTGATTTGCGGTTAATATTAGCTGAAAATTATAGCCTAACAACTAACGAATCCACCACAGAGTTCACAGAGCGCACAGAGGACGCACAGAGTGTTTTGAGAAGGATTCCTGGCAGTCTCCGGTATCGCAATCCTTGTGGGGCTGTGGGCGGCAGCGCCCGAGTTGCAGCTAGACTGTGGCTACCTTGCCCGCTTCCGGCTCTGGCTCGTGGCCTGTCGCCTGCGGGCCGGGCTGTCCGGGGTTGCGGCGCCGCTTGCCAGGCGGGCAGATTTGTCAGGCAGGCGCTCGCAGTCAAGAGCGAAAGCATGTGATAATGGGGATCAAATTGTGTAGTCCCGAATGGTTGGACTTTATATACTCCGGCGGGAGATTTATATTATTTATAGACCATTTAATTCAGTCCCCATCCGATTAAGGACCATTCCCAATTTTCATCCTTGCGGCAGCCTTGACCAAAATGCGATATCTGGCGTCTGTAGATACCATTTAGTATCGAGTGATTCATGAAATTGTCAAGATTATCGAATCTAAACCTGTTGCGTTCATAAGTGTCATTCCGTTTTTTAAATTTCCCATTGGTCTGAGGATGCTTGACGCGAGCTTTGATGTGTTTGATTTTGTTCTCCTCAAGGAAATCTTCAAATCTGCTATCAGCATCTCCGTTCTTGTCTCGCTTGTTTGCATAGAATTGGGTCCCTCTATCGGTCAGCACCTAGCTCAATACTTGTCAGCCAGCCAAATCTGACCATGGCTTCTTTGAGGAGCAGCAAAGCGTTATCTGTTGTTTCGGCATCGAACTCTCCGCCCGCGAGAATGCGCCGCATACTATCATCAAGGACCACGCAGAAGTACACCTTTTTTCCGTCGTGAATGCTTGTATGCCAATCCAGATGCACCATGGACAGGCTGTGCTTGCATTCGAACCTAATCCAGGGTTTTCTGCGCTTCGATTTGTTGCGGTCCACATTGGCCAAGCCATGAGATAGCAGTTCTTTATGAATAGCGTTATGCGGGATATGTTTTCCATGCGTGAACTCGATGATCCTTTCGAGCCGTCTTGCACCCAAATTTTGCTCTTTGTGGACTTCAAGTATCAGCTTAACTGACTCTCCATCCAATATCTTTTTCTTTCTTCCAAATTTCTTAATGCTTAGGAGCATCTTGGTTTTCGTCCAATGCATCCAGACACGTTTCACAGAGGACGGGCTCAACTTCATGTCCTCCGCGATTCTATTGGTGCTATCGCCTCTCTTTTTGGCCCGAATGATATCTCTGATCTTCCTATCTGTTAGCTTTGCAACCTTATTCCTTTTTCCCATGCCCCATTGATGGGTATATAAAGTCAAAGGTTTCGGGACTACACAGTTTTGATATATTCAAAGATTCGCCTAATGACTCAAAAATGCTTATTCCATTTGTTGAAAGTCTATTTCGTTCGAAAATAATAAGATCAGAAGATATTAGACAAGATCATTCGCGACCTAAATCCACCACTTAAATTATTTTTTGATAAAAAATATAATATGAGAATTTAGAAAAGAGTTGTCGCTAAATTCAAAGATCTAATCTATAATTGGGAAAATTTTAAGGCTATTCGGTCAAATATTGAAGATTTCTTTAATATATCAAAAAATTTCCTCGGCATGAGCCAAAATCACCAATATACAAAGGTTAGCATTGAAAAGAGAGTTGCCCGTATAATCTTTCTGGCTCAAAAGATGATTTATTTGCTAGATGAGCTAAATATTGATAAAAGAGCCATACCCTATTGGTGATCTTGGTAGAGGGGTATTGTGAAATTATCAAGAGCTTCCGATGTCACCCCCAAAACCTCTTCGTCCTGGCATACTCCCGCTCCGCCTTCAGAATATCCCGGTAGAACTCCAGTTCATCACTCTGCATCTTTCCCACAACCCGGGCAGCCGTCTCCGGGCCAAGTCCCCGGCTCGCTAATGCGATAGCGGCGGTCTTGCCGTAGCTCAGGACCAGGTTTGCATTGCGAAAGACACGCTTGGTCCTGCGCTTATCTTCTGCGGTCTTCTTCTTCTCCGGCTTCTTGACGATCTTGATCTCCTCTTCCTCCCAGGGCTTGAGGGCTGCCACCATGCGGGAACCGCATAAAGGACATTCCGGCTGGTCAGGCACCCGCTCCACCTGGCGCATGCTCTTCCATTTTTTGCAGCTCACGCAAAACAGGAGGACCCGGTCGTTCATGATCCTATTCTTGAGAAGATCAATGACCGCTGCATCAGCGTGCTCTGGCGACGTAACATCCCGACCGCCCCCCCTCCCGGAGGTTCCGATGGGGCTTGGCGAGCTGGCGATAATCTCAATTGAGCCGTCCTGAATTCTCTCCAGCACCCATTTGGCCCGCTCTAGGTCCAGCCGGTCATGATAGATCTCCCGCAGCGCCTCCCGGTACATGGGCGTGCCCTCAAAGACGGCCAGAAGCTTGGCCATGCTCACCCTCTGATAATCCACATCCCTGGAGAAGGCCCCGAATTTGCGGGCTACGTGCACCATCTTCCAGCGCAAGAGAGTGGTATTCTTGAGAGTCATCTCCAGGATGGGCTCCACATAAGTCGGGTCCAGCTCCATTAGCAGCTTCTTGATCTCCTCGGCCAACAGGACGCGGGGCAGCGTCAGCTCAATTCGGTAAGGATCAATTTGCAGGGCCACATTGCTGCCGAATCGAGCGGAAAGGATGGCAGTTATGATCCGGCCCAGTGTGTCATTGGTCTTATGGCCGAAACAGGCATTGATGATAGCGCCCTCCCCACCGCTCTCCACCACGATATGAGATTCATCGGGAACGGGCAGGTTTTTCTCCATCTGTTTTTTGATGAGATCGACAAGCTCTCTTGCAGGAGCATCCTCCAGAGGATACTTTTTCTGCAGCATGGCCACGGCCTGATCAACTGCAGACTCATCACCTGCACGGCTTGCGGAAGCATCATCATCGCTTCCTTCGGTTTCTTCGCTTCCAACGCCCTCCAGGATCTGCGAAATCTCCCGTCGCATGCTGCCCACCTCCTGGGCAATAGCAAAGGGAACTGGAATCTCTTCGCCTGTCCAGCTGGGAATCTCTCCGCTCCGATGAATGGGCACCACCTTGATTTCATTATCTGCAATCTCTGTGATCTCCCAGATCTCCCCCTTGGTGACGAAGGTGGCTCCCGGCTGGGCGAAGCTGATGACAAATGCCTCATCCAGAGTTCCCACAGAGCGGCGGCCCACTATGTCATAGACGTTGTACCTCTTCTCATCCGGAATCATGGAGAGGTTCTCGATGTAGTACTCGCGTGCCTTGCGAGTCCTCTGCAAAATATCGCCATCCGACCATGCCAACCGGTGCTCCACCATTTGAGTGATGACGCCGTCCATCTCTTCCTTGCATAGATCCCGGAAGGGGTAGGCTCTGGTGACGATTCTGTGCACCGTCTCCCTATCGATGTCACCAAAATCCATCTCAAGTCCTACAATCTGATTGGCCAGGACATCTGTGGGCTTTTCGTGAATCAAGATGGCTTCCAGCTCGCCGGCTGAGGCTTTGCGGGCAATGGCGCAGCCCTCGGCCACGTCATCGGCACTGGTAGCAATAATGGTCCCGGAAGAGACGAGTCCAATCTTGTGTCCGGAACGGCCCACGCGCTGCAAAAGGCGGGCAACAGCTCGCGGCGAGCTGTACTGAATAACATGGTCCACATCTCCAATATCAATCCCGAGTTCCATGGACGAGGTGCAGATCAGGCCTCGCAGACCACCTGCCTTGAAGGCCTCCTCTGCTTCCACCCGTGTTTCAACGGAGAGACTGCCGTGGTGCACGCCAATGGGCTCGCCAAGCTGGCGAAAACGGGAGCCGAGGACCTCAGCCGCCTGCCGGGTATTCACAAAGATAAGGCACTTTTTATTGTGAACCGTCTCCCGGATGAAGCGAATCTGTGCAGCCAGACGTGGATCGCACTCCAGGGTGCCAGCCATGGCATAATCCCCTCTGCTGGGAACGGGGCTGACCACGCGAAAGTCGCTGGCCCTCTCCACATCCGTCTGTATGATTCTGAAGCTTCGCCGCGTTCCCACAAGCAGCCTGGCCACGACCTCCGGCGATCCTACCGTAGCAGAAAGGCCGATTCTCTGAAAGTCACCGGCAAGCTCTGCCAGCCTCTCCAGGAGAACAGCCAGCTGTGAGCCGCGCTTGGTGGAGGCCATCTCATGTACTTCGTCTACCACCACGGTCTTGACGGTGGAGAGATTCTTGCGCAGTAGTTTTCCCGTCAGCATTATCTGCAATGTCTCTGGGGTTGTGATCAAGAGATCTGGCGGCTTCAGGGCCTGTTTTCTCCGATCCGCCTGGCTGGTATCGCCGTGACGAACAGCGACGCTGATGTGCAGCTTCTCCCCCCAATCCAAAAATCGGCGCAGCATATCCCGATTCAGGGCACGAAGTGGCGTGATGTAGACGGCTTTTGTGCCCTGTTGCTCACCGGCGAGAATCTGATGAAAGATGGGAAGGCTGGCGGCCTCCGTCTTTCCTGTGCCTGTGGGCGCAATGAGCAGCACATTTTCTCCGTGGAGAATAGCAGGAATAGCCTCTTCTTGCGGCTTTGTCGGCTCGAATATCCTCTCTTCCTCTAGCTTTGCTCTGATCTGGTCATGAAGCAGGAGGAAGGCGTTCACAATTAATCATTCCTGAACTGGTATATGAAAGCCTTGCGGCAAAGACGATATGGACCTCGTTGATAAACGATCAAAACGATTCATTTACAATATTGTATGTTATTCATACTTTTTTAATCGTAAATAATGTTTTCTGTAATCTTTTTCCAGGAAAACTACTTATTCTTACACGTACTATTGGGCTGCTATGGCAGCAGTACCTGAGTGCATGAGAGGATCAGAAAAGCATCTGGTAAAGCCCGCTAAATCAATTGTTGCCGATGGCAGGGCCCTACAACTGAAGATCGCAAAACAGATCCTTGCCGAGGTTTTCCATACACGGCTTTGCGATGTGGAGGATACGATTATGAGACGGATTGTGGAGAAGGACAGGATTGAAAAGAAATGCCGACAGGATATGTTCTGTGCAGAGTAGAGGATGAGATTAAGAGTTGATATATTTAAATAGATGTAAACTCATCTGCCACGATATTGTCAAAATTTATATGGTTGTTCTCTTTGTCATAGCAGCATCGATAGGTTTCTCGATAATATAGATAGTTGGAGCAACGACCGGCTATTTGGTCGGCATTATAATATTGATCACCTGGATCGCTCTGGGGTCGGAAAACGATTCTAGAGTTGGTCCTCACCTGTCGCTGATTTTACCAGTTCGTACAATGTCTCGTTTACTGGCACTTCTATCCTATGCTTTCTTGCCAGGCGAATAATATAGCCGTTTATGGAATCAATCTCTGTAATCCTGCCATTTAGCATATCCTGGAGCATGCTGGAGGTATTTCCGGATGTCTTCTGCGCCACAGAATAAACCATTTCCATGACGCTCTTTTCATCTCGCCCAATTCCATCCATTGCGGCAACATTCACTGCTTCTCTGACAACTCCCAGGACTGTGCCTTTTAGAAAGGCGGATTGAACAATCCCATTCTTCCGGCGGGTTAATGCAGTTATGGGGTTGATCACGGCATTGGCAAGGAGCTTGCTGTATTGATGCTCCTTAAAATCGGGAGCAAATTCTATCTCGAATCCCTTCTCCAGAAACCTCGCCATCATAAACTTCTTCAGATCCTTGTCGATATTATCTTGGATAATGGTAATTCCTTTTCCTTTAAGCTCCACTATGCCGTCATCTGAGAACATGACCCCCATAGATGTGATGCCTTCCAATACTTGAGAATCCGCTAGGTCAAGCTCATCAAAGGCTTCTCGATTTCCCATGCCGTTCATGAGCAGTATGAAGGTAGCATTCCTAAGCCGCTCTTGCAGCAGACCGGACATTCTCAATTCATCGCAGACAGCGGACAGAGAGTAGGTCTTAACGCATACTATTACGATCTCCGGACAAAAATCGGATGCTTTCAGATCGGCAAGATCTGCAAAGCAGTGTTTGAATTGCAGCTGAATCTTCTCTTCCGGAAGAGATATCTGCAGTCCTAGATCATCTATTCTATTCATGTGGCTCTTCCTTCCCAAGAGGGCCACGTTTTCGATCTTTCCTCCAGATAGACTGCATGGAGTGGTGAGAAGATATCCCATGAATGAGCCAATTGCTCCAGCGCCGTAGATCAAAATATCTGCCATTCTAATCCAACAGATACTCAACCACTTGCTCCTATAAAAATCTCTTCCGAAGGAGCATCTATTCAAAGCATTCAAGCTGATAATTCAATTATAAAAAAATAGTCTATCGGCCAGGCCTACACATTTAGCTGGTAAGCATAGCCGGCTTTGAAGTACTTGTAATCCGAGAATGTGAACCCAGAGCCATCTATGGCGATGTTATGATACGAATCTCCCGGCACGTTGATGGTCACTGTGCCATAGGGCCCTCCCGTCATTCCTTCGGTGGCCTGATAGCTGCCATCTACATAGACATTGTACCCCTGGAGCCAAGATGAGCTGATGGTAATTGCCGCGAGATTATAGACGGGCTGCACCTGAGGCTGATAGGGCACAACATCGATTACTATTATGTTGCTGGGCTGGCCGCCGATATTGAAGAACAACTGGTGCTGCCCCACCTCATCAGCATAGAATTCGATCTTGTTATCGGGATAGAAATAGTAGCTGTTCATATCCAGGTTGCCGTCCGGATAAATTTCGTAGAGATAGCCATAGCCAGGAGCAGGTGACATGGTTATCATGCTGAGCATAGAGCCCAAAGGAACCATCGCATACTGAGTCCAGCTGGAATATCCAAAAATCCAGATGGAGTTTGCGCCGGTACTCAAGGCGTAAGTCTGATACTGCGTGTATGGCACCGCTTTTTGCGTGGAGCCGAAGTAGAGAATGGAAGGCTCTACATCCTTCAAATCTATTTTAGTAGGAGCAGTGAGCTGATCCTTAGGTGCCTGTTTGGTTGGGCTATAATACTGAGAGAACTTTTGCAGAGCAACCTGGCTGGAAGCCGGGCTTAAATCCTGGCCTGATGCTTGGCCGGATGCCGGACCTGATGTTTGACCGGAGGCCTGACCCAATAACTGCCCATCGCTCTGGTCAATCACCGGATTGGACAAAAGCTGCAGGCTGCGCCCTTCTGTCGCACTCACTGTTTTGGATTGCTGACCCGCTGATATCGTACTATAGCCTGAGCTAAGTGGCTTCTCACTCCAGGATGTAGATACAGGTCCTTCTGAGCCTGAGTTTTTCGATCCCGATGATGAGGAGTACTGCAAGGCCGCAGTTCCTGTTACCGTTATCGTCCCTTGCATGCCGGGATGAATGCCGCAATGATAGCCATAGGTACCGGGTGTGTTGAATTTGTTCACGAACTTCTTTCCCGGCATAAGCACACCTGAATCAAATTGGCCTTGAATGTCACTGGTGACGGTATGCTGCATACCATCCTGATTATGCCACTCTACAGTCGCTCCAACTGGAACAGAAAGTATGGAAGGCTTAAATGAGTTGTCCTTTATGTTTACCTGAGTTGCAGAGCCGGACGGATTACCACCCTGATCAAGTTGCACACTGCTGAAATCATACCCAGCATTCTGGTCAGTTATCTTTTCTGATTCCGCGACAGATAAGCTGATCAGCATGATCAGGATCACTATTGATAGAAGCCTTTTCATAGAAACAATAACCCCCGTTTCTTCATAGTTGCTCATCTTTAAGATATATATTTTCTTGAGGAAAATCTACAAGAACATTTTGAGGAAGGCAGCTCCCAAGAAAAATAGGTTGAATAGTACAGGAAAAGTGCGAGAGACAATTTCAGCCGCGATGCTATATTGCGGCCCATCGTCCTCTAAAACAGTGGCTTTACTCTTCCGGCTCGTCCCGATAGATGGTCTGCTCCCTTCCCGGCCCCACGGATACGGCGGATATGCAGTTATCCAGCGCATCAACATAGAGGAGATCCTCCAGCCGCTCAACATAAGCCCGGGCATTGTCCGGCAGATCGTCATACTCTTTGACCTCGGTTATGTCCTCAGTCCAGCCTTCCATATCCTCATAAATAGGCTTGCATCTGGCCAGATCCAATGTGCTCTCCGGGGGATAGCCTATCATCTCTCCATCCAGCTCATAGCCGATGCAAATTTTTATGGGATTAATGCCGGTCAGCACATCGAGCTTTGTCAGAGCCAGCTCGGTGTAGCCATTCAGATGGACGGACTTCAGGCCCAATACGGCGTCAAACCAGCCGCATCGTCTGGCCCTGCCCGTGGTCGTACCATACTCCCCGCCTTTTTCTCGCATCATCACGCCCAGATCGTCTTTCAGCTCAGTGGGCATGGGACCTTCTCCGACCCGGGTGATGTAAGCCTTGATCACGCCGACTACGTTGTCCACCATTGTCGGACCGACGCCAAGATTAGCGCAGGCGCTTCCTGCTGTAGTGAAGCTGGAGGTCACGAACTTCTGTGTGCCGTGAATGACATCCAGGAATGCACCCTGAGCGCCCTCCGCGAGAACGCTCTTCTCCTCAGTGAGAGCAATGTTGATCTCACGCGAGACATCAGCCACCTTGTCCTTCAGACGTCTTCCGATCTCCAGATACTCATCGATGTACGGCGCATATCTGACTATTGTAGGATCGCCTCCCATATCGGCGATGGCTTTCTCCTTGGCAGGACCGATCTCCTTGAGCTTAGCCTCCAAGAGAGCCGGGTCAGTAAGGTCCCCCATCTGCACCTCCTCGCGGGCAATCTTGTCCGCATAGGCAAAACCAATGCCTCGGTTAGTGGTGCCGATCTTCTCAGTCCTGGCCTTCTCACGCAGGCCATCGAGCTCAATGTGATAGGGCATGATGATGGTCGTCTTGGCATCGATGCCAATATCGACCTTGATGCCTTCCGATTCCAATGACTGGATCTCGCTCCACAAGACGCGGGGGTTGAGCACCACGCCCGGACCTATGAGCAGCCTTCTGCCAAAGATTGCGCCACTTGGTACCAGATGCAGCTTGTACTTCTTTCCGCCGACAACCACGGTATGGCCGGCATTGTCGCCGCCCTGGAAGCGAACCACAACATCATAATTCTCGGCCAGCAGATCAATTACCTTGCCTTTGCCTTCATCACCAAACTGTGCACCGGTGAGTATCGTAAACATAAATCTCAATTTAACGACCTCGTAGATAACAATTTTGATGCACATGGCTTGCTATTGCTGCCGTCACATCCACGCCCAGGGCCTCAAAGATGCCTTTTCCAGAAGGAGTTCCATTCACCTCGATTACCATGAGCCCCTGTTCCGTCTCCAGGAGATCTACGCCGCAGTAGACGGCGCCTACCGCATTTGCCGCTTTTGCCGCCAATTCCTCCAGCTCCTTGTTGGGAGGGCAGAGAGCTGCCCGGCCGCCCCGGGCCAGGTTGCTGATCCACTGGCCAATTGGAGCGACGCGATAGATAGCACCCAGGAATTGTCCGTCCACCACGAAGGCACGGATGTCGCGCGGAGTATCAAGGGCGATGAACTCCTGCAGGTAGACCAGACCTTGGCTTTCCACGATGTTCTTCAGCCGGGCAAGGTCAGATTCGATTCCATCCTCCAGAAGGATGATGTCTCTGCCCTTGTAGCCGAAGAGTGGCTTGGAGACTGCTTTCTTGAAATCCAGTAAGGTTTCTTTTGCCTCTTCCAGGTTAGTAGTAACTACAGTTCTGGGTGTGGCAACTCCCGCATCCTGTAAAGCCCGGGAGGTGGCGAACTTGTTGGCCGCTCTGGCGATTGCTTGGGGCGAATTAATGACCGCGATTCCTCTCTCTTCCAGGGCCTGCAGGACCTCAAAGCGGAAGGCGACATCGCTTGGCCCCCTCCGGCCCAGGTCCCGCACGACCATGGCATCCAGATCCAGGAGATCTACTCCGGCGCAGCGAAAGGATTGGCCGTCTGCGATGCTGGCCAAGAGGTCTGAGAAGTTAAGGAAGAATGCATCTATGCCCTTTGCCGAGAAGGAGGTGAGAAGAGCCTGGGCAGTCCAATCCTGAGGATCGGAGACAACGATTGCAGCGCGCATGAGCAAGTGGATTGGCGAGAAGGTATATCATGATTGCCTTAGTACTATAATGGTTCCTCGCCATTTTCTGTGGGTAGATGATTATATATTAAATCAGAGAATTAAACAAATGTTCCTAGCATAATATTATATATGTTTAGGTAGATGAATTAGAACCAAGCACTAAGAATCTTGAAATAAGAATCATCTGCCATATGTCCCCCTCTATGCGCCCTGTCCCAGAAAAGCGACCATGTGAATATGAAAGACAAAACGCTCCTGGAAGAGTTTAGGAAGATTCATCCTGATAAGTTCGCATCAGAGGATGAGATCTTCTCGCATATCCATGCCGGCGATCGCATCTTCATCGGCACGGGATGTGGCGAGCCCCAGTATCTGGTTTTGGCTCTGGTAAACTACGTTAAGAATCATCCCAAGGCATTTTTTGATGCCGAGTTAATTCATGTCTGGACGCTGGGTGTGGCTCCTTACACTGATGAGAAGCTGCAAGAGAACTTCCGGCTCGACTCCTTCTTTGTGGGCGACAGCACCAGAAATTCCGTCAACCGCGGCGCTGCTGACTACACACCTGTCTTCCTCTCTGCCGTTCCCGATCTGTTTCGCTCGGAGCTCATACCTGTGGACGTGGCCCTTATCCAGACATCTCTGCCCGATAAACATGGCTATTTGAGCCTGGGAATAAGCGTTGATGTGGTCCAATCAGCCGTAGAGATGGCTGATCTGGTGGTGGCTCAGGTCAACATGAACATGCCTCGCACCCACGGTGACGGTTTCATAAATATAAAAGACATTAACTACCTTCTGCCTCATGACGAGCCGCTTCTGGAATATTCAGTCAAAGCGCCTAACGACATTGTGCAGAGCATTGGAAGGTATGTGGCCCGAATCATCGAGGACGGCTCGACTATCCAGGTGGGCTATGGGCTGATCCCGGATGCGGTAGTTCCCAATTTAATGGGAAAAAATGATCTGGGAGTTCATACAGAACTGCTCAGCGACGGCATCATCAATCTCATGAAGAGAGGGGTTGTCACCAATCGCAAGAAGACCCACAATCCCGGCAAGACCATAGCCTCCTTTTGCATGGGAAGCCGTGAGACCTATGATTTCCTGGACGAGAACCCGGCCGTGGAATTTAAAAGGATCGATTACACCAATCATCCCCTCATAATTGCCAGAAACCGTCTCATGACTGCGATCAACAGCGCCATGGAGGTAGATCTGACAGGCCAGGCCACAGCAGAGTCGCTGGGCGGGACCTTCTACAGCGGCATCGGCGGACAGGCGGATTTCATGAGGGGAGCTGTGCTCGCACCGGGAGGAAAGACTATCCTAGCTCTGCCCTCCACTGCTTTAAATGAGAGCGTCTCTCGAATTGTCCCCACGCTTCAGGAGGGGGCAGGAGCCACCCTTAACAGGGGAGATATTCGCTATGTCGTAACTGAATATGGGATTGCTTATCTGCACGGCAAGAACATTCGGGAGAGAGCAATGGATCTCATCTCCATCGCTCATCCAAAATTTCGGCCCTGGCTGATGGAAGCTGCCAGAAAGAGAACTCTAATCTACAAAGATCAGGTCTTCATTCCGGGAGAGAAAGGAATGTATCCAGAAGAGCTGGAGATCTTCAGGACCACTCACAAAGGACTCAATCTGCTCCTCCGGCCAGCCAAGATCACGGACGAGTCGCTGCTCAAGGACTTCTTTTATGATTTATCTGAAGATAGCCTTTACAAGCGTTTCTTCTCGGCACGAAAGGATATGCCTCACAAGAGGCTGCAGGATTTTGTGGCTGTGGACTACAGCAAAAAGATGGAGATCTTAGCTACGATTATGGAGAAGGAAAAGGAGATCATTATCGGCCTGGGCCAATATGAGCTCAATTCGGATATGCATTCGGCAGAGGTCGCCCTGGTTGTAAGCGATAAATTCCAGGGACTCGGCATAGGCAGAGAGCTTCTCTCTTATCTGATCTACCTGGCAAAGAGGCAGGGCTTGCTCGGGTTTACTGGTGAGGTGCTCGTGGAAAATAGATACATGGTGCGCCTCTTTGAGGAGATGGGATTTGATACAGAGAAGAGAAGCGAAGAGGGGGTTTATGAGATGCGCATGTGGTTTAGCAAAAGAGGGGAGCGGGAATAGTGGAGTGGACGCAATATGAGAAAGCTCATAATAATAAGAATCGTGCATGCCCCCACTGATATGGGATCAGCAGGTGCAGGGTTGGAAAAGGCCGGCATATCAACTCTGGGACGGCAGCGCTGGCAGGAAAATCAAAGGAAGATTGAGAACTTCTGGATGGAATTGGAAAAAGAGGTGGACGACCTGGGCCTGGATATGGAGAAGCTTGTCATCTACCAGGACGGCCTGCCCTGCGCCGGGGATCTTGGGGAGCGAATTGTGCGGGAGACCGCAGCTAAAGGCAGCAAGAATTATCAGATTGTGCAAAAGCTGATGGAGAGGGGCGCGAGGATTGAGGCGACGGAGAGCCCTGATCTGCTGCGGCAGGAGTTTGGCTATATAAAAGCTCTTCTGGAAGCCAAAACTAATGAAGAGAGACGGGCGGCTGAGGAGAGATACAACCAGGCAAAAGACAAGCTCCTGGAGGAGAGAGATCTGTTCATCGCTCGGGCAATTGATGCCACCCTGGCGGATGGCGAGACCGGGCTGCTCTTCATAGGAGCCTCGCATAATGTGCTCCCAAAGATTGCCGGTGATATCGAGGTCAAGCCTCTGGATTAAGCGGACTGGAATGCGATTGAAGCCCACTACTGCCCGATTTGCAATAGCTGCCAGGAGGCCGGTGCGCCTCACCGATACCATAATACTGGCAGACAGAGTTCATGAGACTCTGGTCAGCCTCTCCAATGGGTCAAGCGTCTTTACCGGCTGCGATAGTTACCGAGAGCCGCTGCATGGGAACAGGCATGCCTATATCTTTTGTGAATCGAATAGCGGGCCGGAAAAGGGCGATGGCGAGGAGATCACTCACATCGTCGTTTACGCACCAATGGGCTTTGAGTTGGGTGATCTGAAGGCCCTGGAGGATCTGAAGGAGATCTGGGGGGAGAATGATCTTCGTGGTTTAGCGACTTTGCAGGAATTTGGCAAGCCTGAGGATTTTGCATGGGTTGATGCGGAGCATTCTTTCTGCCCTCTGCTGGCCAGGTCGCAGATCTGGGTATCTCGCACTCCATTCATACCCACCCGGCATCCCAAGGTCACAAGAGCGGGAGCCCGAAAGCTGGATGCTACAGGCCTGCAGATAGGCAGTCCGGAGCACGAAGTCAGAAGGCTTCTCGGGATCAAGCACCTGCCGGAGATCAACTCTGTCGAGCAGATTGCATATACCGTTCTGGGGAAAAAGCAGACCGTATGGTCAAGCTTCAGTCTGTCCAGAGACAACGATCGTGGAAAGCGGGCGGGAAGCCGGGGTTATGGATTTCGAATTGTTTTTTCTCAGCCGGTGCAGGGGCCTGTGGCAGTCGGCTATGGCGCACATTTCGGCATGGGTCTGTTTGTGCCTGAGGATGAAAAGTGCATCCAAGGAGGACAGTGCAATGAAAGCATATGATAAAATGGGGGTGGTCAGGTGAACCATGTTATCTATAAAATATGAGTTTCGGCACCGATCACCCCCTCCGAGCCGCTGCCGCCCCTGCCCGCCATCCCCCGCGGCTCGCTGGTCATCATCGAGGGCCGGGCTCCCGCACAGCGGCGCTGCATCCGGCTAGCACGCCTCGCCCGCTGCAGCCCAGGGCAGCCGACTCGCGCCTGGGGGCGGTGATCGTGGCAACGCACAGCCCGGAGTGGGCCGTGGGCCAGGTGATGGATGTGACGCTGCCTGCAGAAAGATAAAGCAAATATCATTATTCCGGTGTACGTGCTCTCGGTCACTCAGGCCCTACTGGTTAATATTTTTAAATGTATAAGGTTGATTTGCTCCTATCCGGATCTGAAGATAGTCATAAGTAGATTGAAATGGGAAGAATGATGTAACAATAATGGTGGTGGCGAAAAATTGCTTATTGAGGACATCAAGAAGCACATTCTATTGGATAATTATATAATAACCTTTCATGCCCATCAGAGAATGGATGAGAGAGGAATTTCCACTGAAGATCTGGTGAATTTGATATTAGATGGATGTATAATTGAAGACTATCCAGACAACAAGCCATGCCCCTCTGCCCTCATCACTGGCATTGCAAGCTGGCGATGCTGTCATGCAGTGGTTGCGCTGTGTGAAAACCACTTGCGAATAGTCACTGTCTACTGGCCGGAGGATGAAAAATGGATAGACCACAAGACGCGAAGAAAGAATTGATCCCTGATACATGCAACTGCGGTCGAGGCAAATTGCATCGCGGCTTCAAAGAATATGTCACAAAAGTCAATGGGGGGGGTGTATTGGTGATTAAGAATGTCCCGGCTTTGATGTGTGACAGTTGTGACGAGGCTTATCTCACACCGGAGGCGTCCAGAGAGATTGATAAGATTGTGAAGGATTTTCGTGAAGGAAAGCTTCTGGCAAAGCCCATTGCAGCCGGTGAGGTGGATCTTAAGATGAAGGAAGTGGCATGAGTTGAATTGACATGCAAATGACCACACCAGTCATCTACTCCATCGCCGTCCCCCGCGGCTCGCTGGTGATCGTCGAGGGCCGCTCTCCCGCACAGCGGCGCTGCATCCGGCTAGCACGCCTCGCCCGCTGCGGCCCAGGGCAGCCGACTCGCGCCTGGGGGCTGTGGTGGTGGCAACGCACAGCCCGAAGTGGCAGGTGGGCCAGGTGGTGGATGTGACGATGCCGCCAGAGAAGCAAAAATACGAATTATGATCATACGCTATCTTTTTCTTCCTGTGAAGCCCATAAACAAATTGCATGTTCGCTGAATACATCCAGGCAGCACTTGAAAGGGCCGAATACGAGATAATCGATAATTCATATTCATGCTTTCGTACAGGGCTCAAAGTGCCCTCGAAAGCTGATAAATATAGATCCCAGGAACGCGACTCAAAGGTGTTCCGCTTGTGGAAGCATAGCAAAGAAAGAACTGTGCGACAGTGTGCATGAATGCCATTATTGCGGATTCTTATGCAATCGAGACTGCAAAGCTTTCAGGAACATATTCTTCGCAGGGATTTAACATAGATCTGAGAAATGGGAGACTTGATATGGAACACATAAAGATGCATCTGGCCGGAAAGCAGGCTGATGGATACGTGATAGCTCTTGGGCCGGTAAATCTGGTAAACGTCGTCACTGATGTGGGAATGGTGGGCTGCGAAGCTTTTGATGTCTCTGCCCTGAGCAACTTCGGCTACCCGGCAGCCAGGGTCAGGCCCGCTCAGGGAGACTCCATTGCCACCATCGAGGACCTCTTGCAGGGCATAGTTAAAGAGGTAAATCCCGCTGCAGAGAAGTTGGGATTGAATGTAGACCGGTCCGGAAGAGAGGCACTCGAATTGCTGTAGCTCAAATGTGAATTATCCAGTGATCAATGGCCTCGCTTCTTTCTCGGTTGCTGTTGCTTTTGCAGCCTCGGCCAGGGCTTGCTCGAACTCATTTCGCTCTGTCAGGGATATCCGCGCGCTGCCATCCGGATGGATCAGTTCCAGTTCCCGTCTCACCTCATGAGAGGCAGGCACTCTTAATATTCGCAGTCTTTCCAGCGGCGTCTCAAATAGAACTTTCCCAGGTGTCTTGACCCAGAGAATGACTCTCTGGCTGGTGATATGCCAGATGCCTGGCACCCAACATTTTATCAGACCCTCATCCTCTCGCAGATATCCGAAGGTCTTGTAGAGGAGCTGCTCGCCGGGGAAGAGCGGCATGTGCGTCTCCTGGCTGGCGTACAATTCCCGGCTGCTCTTATCCCAGTCTTCCATTATGCCGTACTCGAGCATTGTCTCCATGCCGGCAATCATGGCCCTCAGGGTCACGCCGATCAGGGGTATGCCTGCCACCGAGATGATCAGATCCGCGTTGAGAACTGCTCCTTTGTTGAGAAGCCGGTCCAATACCTCTACCAGGCAGCTCTCTCTTTCCGGATTCATCCTGCCCCCGAGAGACGGACAAAGCTGAATGGAGCCCAGGGGCCTGTGAACCTTACATAGAACCCCTCTTTGCCGTTGATCTCCTCCAGGACTTGGCCCAGCGGTTTCACAGCCTCATCCGAGACCCTGCAGCAAAAGGTGGCTAGAAGCTTCTTGTCCTTGTATTTGTCTGCGGTCCAGGCACTCTTGCCAGCCGTCTTCATCTCCTCTGCCAACGGCTTGATTTCTGAGAAAAACTGATCTGACAGCCTGCCGGCTTCTGCGTAACTCCGGTCTTTTAGCTTCAGATCCAGATTGCGCTTAAGGAGATAGGCCTTTCCTTTCGGCTCTTTTTCGATGCGGATTTTGAGATCCACTAGCTCATGATTATTGGCTAGAACAAAGCTTTCCAATCGTGCTTGATCGCAATAGATCTGAATTGAGTACTCTGCGGTTCCTTGCATGCGCAGCAGCTCGCCGACAAGCATTTCGTAATCCTTACAGAGCCAGTCCCTAACCTCATCATCATCGCCTTTGATGATTACATCGAAGGAGAAAGGAAGCACGGTTCCGAACATCTTCGTGGCCTGGTCAATCACATAGCTGTGCTCCAGGACCCAATCCTCTGCCAGCTTTTTGTCCTCCGTATGATAAGGTTTGGCTTCGCAGGCATGAACAATTGCCGCTATATCTTTGTAGGGTACTATGTAAACGTCATTTTTCTGGATGCCTATGCTGCCCAGGCTGGCTTCCTGTCCGGTCCTGACAACCGAGTAAAGGTATCTGGCCTCGTTTACCACCATCTCAGGACTCCTCTTTTTGGCTTTCTTCATTCCAGCTTACTGGATTTAGAAACTTGTCTATCAGGTCTTCTGCAGCCAGATCCAGATCGGATCTAACCAATTGCACTGCATCCTCGATGTTGTTGTCTGACTTTATCTTAGCGAGGGCCTCGGTTAATTCAGAGAGAGCCTCGCCCAGCCGCTCTATTTCGCAATCGTTGAGACTTCCACTCTCCATTCTCCTCAAAGCCTGTCGCTCTAAAAGCTCCTGGATGATCTCCACCAGGGCCACCACCAGGCCCAAGAGCCCATCCTTCAGGTTTCCTTCATCCAGGTTGATCGACATTTCATAGTCCTAGTCTAACCGCAGGTGAAGTATTCCGTTCTTGAAACTCTTCTCAATGATGGATTTTGCCTGCCTCGGCATTACTATTTTCTTGCTGAATTGACCGGCAGTTATTTCCAGAGAATCACCCTGCAGATCCATCAACAACTCCTCCTCAGAGACTCCGGGCAATTCGGCAATAATAGTGATACCATCCTTTCCTTCCATCACATCCACTATCGGCTCCCTATGAGGTGCGGTCTCGGGCATCCTAACGCTTTCCGTTTGGGGAGCCGCCTTCCTCGCTACATGGCCTGGGCCACGGCCTAGCGGCCTGGTAGAGACATGATAATCGACGACAGGTTTACTGGACCAGCCTACATCGATCCTGTGTTTTATTTCTGCGTCTGTGTCGGCAATCCGCTGCCGAAATTCAGGTGAGGACTCTTCCAGGGACTTGATTATGCCTCCCAGGCCAGGGATAAACTGGCTCACTACGTTATGCACTATCCCCCCCATTTGAATATCGCCGCTTTGCTTATGAGACCCCTTTTCCAGTTCTTCGATTCTTTTTTCAAGGCGTGCTATCTTCTCAGCATCCTCTTTATTCTTGCTTGCATCCTTATCCTTTGAGTCCTCGACCATAAGTATCCCTCCAGGATCAATCGTAATTTCCAACGCCGGGCCGTATGATGGGCAAAAGTGCAGGGCTTGACCAACCGCAGATATGACAGCCCTCTCGGATCAGCTGTTCTTCATCTCTCTTGTTACCGCATTCCGGACAGCATGCCTTGGGTTTGACCGCGTCTTTCCAACCTGGTGCTTTCAGATTGGTTCCCGCTGGCATCTCCAGGCCGTACTTGGCAGCGGTCTCAAAGGAGGCCAAAACTGCCCGAATCTTGATGCCCAAAAGCTCTGTTCCAGCTAAAGATACGGCTATATCTGCATTGATCACCAGGCCCTTGTCAAGGATCCTTTCCACAATATCGGCAAGATTCTGGCTTTTTGTCGGCGCCAATGAATTCATCTATATCCCCACTTACCCTCGGTTGGCCATCTCGCTACGGATTCTCCTCTTATGAGCCAGTATCTTGGCCTTATGAATGAGCCTTTGCGTGCGCTGAATCAGTCTGACTGTTGTCCTTTGAGCATGCCATCTCTCTTTGATCTTACGATTATTCATTCTGGAACTCTCATACCAGGTTCTTTTCGTCTGCATAAGTGCAGGGCGGACCTCGTCTCTTATCCTCCTCTTATGAGCTGTTACCAGGGCGTGCTGACGTCTCCTGTTGTCCAGAACCTTTTGGCTTAAAAGGGCCATTGTATCATATCTCCATCAGATTATTCCTATTTATCCTCAAATCCTATCTGCACTCTTCCATGGTAAATTGCTCGAACGAAGCCGGGATAGCCCAAAGATCCTGAAAAAGGCCGCTGATGTTCATCGTTTTCATCCATTTCCTGGAGCAACTGCCAAAATTTACCAAAATTGGCATTTCTCGATTCATCGGCCATAATCTTATCCCAGTATATCCATCTTTGAACCGAGATCCATTTCCATAACCTTCCTAGCTACATCCAGCTTATGCAGTAGCTGTGAGTTCAACCGTTCGTATTCCTTATGATCAAGCTCTCCAAATTCATAGAGCAGACGTGTCTCTTTTATCTGATCTCTAATCTTTTCCGGATTATAATATCCTCTTAGGGCAAACTTCTGGATCTGCTCCAGCGTCCAGATCATATCCAGCCCAGGGACAGAGATTCCAATGGATCGCAGCAAAATATCATCAATTATGAACAATCTATCGAAACCCCCTTCGTTTGCCTCCCAGGATATGAATATCTACGAAGTTATAGGCAGGCCAGGGACCTGAGTACTGCACCTTCATCTCATGATATTTTTCTTGAAGCCTGCCCACCTGCAAAGAGAACTCATCCATGCAGGACTTTTCCACCAAAAATGTGCTGTTTAAAATCAAGCGGTCGGAAAAAAGCTTGAGCTTTTTATTATCAGAGGAGAGTGCTAAGAGGCTCTCTAGGAAATTAGTGCTGCATTCCTCTTTTTGGGCGCTGGTCAAAGGTTTTAGATCTTTAGGAAGAAATACCTTGATGCCCAGTTCCACCTTGCCTTCAACAATCGGCAGTGCCTTTTGCATGGCTTGATAGCCAGCGCTCATGGCAATTTGCAGCAGCTTTTTGCTCTTGAATGCCATTCCATATGCCACAGGAATTACGCTGTACTCTTGCATTACCTGTTCAACTACATTCCTGTGGACCTCGACTTCCTGCTCATTAGCTGCGTAATCCCTGTATGTCACGTCGCTCACGACGGGGCTTAAGTCCCGATATTCCGTCGTGTAGACCTCACTGGCGTCAAAGCCAATATTCCCAAAGCTCTTTCTCTCCTTAATGGGGAAAGGAATTACGCAATAGACATACTTTCCTAGGGTTTCGGGATCATCCTTCTCAGCTTTGCGAATCTTCCTTACCAAGAAGCTACACCTCTTCCTCTACCATCTCCATGTCCGATCTTCTGCGCAGCATTATTCTTTTGTAGCCGAGAAGCTCCCCATCAGGATCGAACTTCATCTCATACCTTCCCATAATATCCTGTGTGTCGGGCACGGATTTTCTTTCTAGAACCTCGACCTCAGCCACCCAGCCTTCTGCATCCCTGTTAAGGCTGATAACGCTGTCAAGCTTCTTCTTCAACATGATTTCTGCAGCTTGGTTGGCTATCCCAAGAATTTCCAGAATTTTTGGCTTATCGGTCATGCATGGTCACCTGAGGAGTGTAGATAGAGAGCTCTCCATGGATGGGGATTACTTCCACGCCCCTTCCTTTTAATTCGTGAATTCTCTCTTTCAATTTATATTTATCTACTTCGTCAGCCAATCTATAGTAGCGAAGAAATGAGGCAAGCTTATGTCTCCTGGCTTTGACTGCATCTCTGCCCAAGGCTTCTTCCTCAAAAGTTCCATCCGGTTTAAGGGTGAAATAAAAAGTAGCTCCTATCTGCCTTCCGTCCTGCATCCTGGCCTTTATGACCAGAGCATCGGTCTCGTTGAATGCGAGGCCAGGAGGCTTCTTGTGGAATAGCTGGCTTATTTTATAGACCTCTGCCTCTTCGACTACCGCAGTTATTGGTTGCATATTCGATTCCTTTGGCCAGGCTCAGGCAGCCGACTCCCTAACCAGTCTCTTCTTCTCTTCCATATCTTTGGGAGAACAGGTCTTGTTGGCTATGACATCGATGCACAGTTGCTCGAAATCTATGGATAGATCATCGCGACCTTTTAGGGTCTGCAGCCCTTTGGCGATCATGATGCAAGCTCTGGTGCCGGGTTTCTGTGAATCCGAAAGTTTTTCTCTTATGGATCTTATTGTCTGTACAATCTTCTCGGCTTTGTCCTGAGAGATTCCCGTATGCTCCATCACAATTCGCACTTCAGTCTCGTGGCCGTAATAGTCGGTATATATTCCTACCATGCGATCGAGCAGCGCATCTTGCGGCCTGTGAATTCCTGCATATTCAATGGAGTTGCTGGTGAGGATGGCCCTGAAATCCTGGTGGACTTTTATGTACCTTTCTTCTCCGAATTTGGTTGGAAGTTCCAGGATGCCCTCCTCAAAGACGGACAGAAGAACGTTATTTGATGCCGGCTTGGTTCTAGAGAACTCGTTATAGATGAGGGTGTATCCATACTTGCAGGCCAGGGAGAGGGGATTATCGACCCACTCGATCTTCATGGTATCTCTTGTCTTGAAGACATTGTGGACGTAGTTGTCTCGCACACTTTCGCTCTGCATCTGTGAATAGCCGCCAATCAAATCGGATGTGGTTATGGCTTCATCTCCGTTTATCCAGACAACGGGCCGACCAAGACCTTTGGCCACATGTACTGCCATACTGGTCTTGCCGCAGCCGGTTGGCCCAATCAGATGCACAGGATATCCTGCTTGAAGCCAGAGAGAGAGGCGACTTTCCATCTCCATTACTTCAGGAGTACTGATAAAATGATTTGCCTCCGGCGTGAGGAAAGCCTCTTCAATGGCCTTATGCCTGGCTTCCTCAGATATCAGTTCATAGCTGCAGTCCATATTGGCCGGGGATTTGATTCTCACTTGAATGCTGGGATCGTTTAATCCTGTCTTGGAATTGTGAGACATCTCGCTGGCCTTTTTCTCAGAAGCGGTCATGTGAACTGCTTCCCCTCTCACCCTCCTGGGATGTGACTCAATATACGGCATCGCTTAGCACCTTCATGGAATTAAGATAATAATAAAAAGTTCTACTAAGGATTTATCCATAGTAGAAATCTCTGACGTAATTCTTGAGATCCTGTTCTTGATAATTGTGGATCTCATTTTGGAAAGACGCTGCTCTTCCCTGAAGCTCTCTCGCTCCGGAATGTAGCCTGAAGACAGCCTCGCGGTTCTCTTTTATCTGTGAGTTAAGATTGCTTTGGAACTTTGCCAGACCATTCTGCAAATTTCTGTAGCCCTCATCTCTGATGCTCTTTCCAGCTTTCGAAAACTCGCGAGCCATCTTTTCCTGAGAAGAAATAATCTCTCGAGCTCCGGAGTGCATTCTCGCGGTGGCCTCTGAATTTTCCTTGATTTGGGCATCAATTGACCGCTTGAACTGCATTTGAGCCTGATCGAATCTCTTCTGACCGTCTTCGATCATTTTTTGAGCTTCGGAATGCATATTTCTCGACAGAGTGTTGCTGGCAGCGTGGAAGTCTTTCACCGATCTGGTCATCTCTCGGATCCCTTCATCACGGATATCTTTACCTGCTTTCTTGAGATCCGCGGCTTTGTTATCGATTGCATTGGACTTAGCCAAAACACCCTTCTTGCCAAAGCCAGCCGATTTCGCTGCACTTTTCGGTTTCTCGATCATTGAAGCCTCTTTGGGACTCAAATGTTGTATGGGCTTGGGAGGCTCTTTTTGCTTCTTCATAGCCTCCAGGATGAATTCAGCCAACTGAGACTTTGTTCCTCCCAAATTCTCCAAACCATACTTCAGAGCCAGTTCTTCCAGATCTCGCCGAGTGTGCTTAGTCACCAGCTCGTCGAAGGTCTCAACTTTGTTGGTTGCGTATTCTTCCATGGCTCTTCCTCCTAAAATAATTAGAAGAAATCAGCACTAAGCAGGAACACCAGGAGTAGCGCCGATGGCGGCCTGCTCAATCTTTGCCATCTCCTCAGAGTAGTGCAGGTAAGTGTCCACCGATGCTACGACAACGCGTGCCTCGACAGTCAGAATCTCAATACCTACCAGGCTGATCCTGGCCCAAACATCGACTACGATACCCTTGTCGAGAATTCTATCCAGGACCTCGGCAAGACTTGATGCGTCCGGTGTAGCGGTTACCATTTTAATTCACTCCTTTTAATATTGTATTTACTAATTTAAGTACAGATTTAAGCCGGGACTTTGGGGCTTGCTCCGATGGCGGCCTGCTCAATCTTTGCCATCTCCTCGGAGTAGTGCAGGTAGGTGTCCACCGATGCCACGACAACGCGTGCCTCGACGGTCAGAATCTCAATACCCACCAAGCTGATCCTGGCCCAAACATCGACTACGATACCCTTGTCGAGAATTCTATCCAGAACCTCGGCAAGACTTGATGCGTCCGGTGTGGCGGTTACCATTTTTCTCTACTCCATCTGATTTATCCTGAGTAATCTCAAGGATTATTATTTGATCGAAATTATTACCAAAGCATTTTTTATGCAAAGGACAGGAGGCAGATAGTTGGAGGCCGTCCCTATCCTTCCCTCCCCTCGTCCTCTGTGTCTGACACTCGACTTTGGCTGAGTTCATCTGTACGAATTTTCTCCCTGACACATTCGTACAATAACATAGGGTGTACGGTTGGACCTAAATAGTCTTTCATCTTCTGTATTTTGTCTCAAGTGTTGTTTTAAATTTGTTTCAAAAATTGAGAGTTAACAAGCTATAAACTTTAGAAAAATAAGTAATAGCCATCGGTATCATGGTATCAAGCAGATTATAATAGATGTCATGGTCCGGAGGTAAATTATGAAACTACTTATAATTGATGACGCTCCGGAGATGCTCAAGGCATTCAGGGACATACTCGAAGCCTATGGATGCGAGGTACACGTAGCGGAAAACGGTGAAGAAGGTCTGACAAGATATGCGGAGGTTATGCCCGATGTCGTTCTAATGGATATCTTGATGCCTAAGCTTGATGGCATCAGTGCTACAAAAAAAATTCTGGAGATGGACCCCTCCGCGAAAATTATTGTCATCTCCGCCGTTGGAAAGAGTGGACTTGATAATGAATGCCTCCTTGCAGGCGCCAAAAAATTTATTATAAAACCATTTAAGATTAAAGAACTGATAAGCTCGATCAACTCACTGGTGTCAATTGATGAAAGGAATTGAATCGGTAAGGGGGTATCAGGAAGAAATAATTGAGGCGATCCCCAGTACCATCATAGTTGTAAATAGGAGCCTGGAGGTGCTCTACGCCAATAGGAATTATTATGCTAAATCAATCGCGAAGAGGGAGAGGGATGTTTTAGGTGAGAGACTATCCAGGGTGATTCCGTCCATGCTCATAGAAAAAACAGGAATTATTGATAAAATTAGAGAGGTCTTTCTTACTGGTGTTCCTTTTGATGGAGATCAGATCAGATATCCCGGCGGCATGTTCTATTTCTATAAAATATATCCCCTAAAGGAGGATGAGGAGTGCATAAGCAAGGTTGTAATCTTCATGGAGAACATCACCGAGCTTACCCGGCTGGAAGAGGAGCTTCGGGAATCTTATGTCAAGCTGGAGAATGCTTTTGCCGAGCTGAAAGAGAATGACGAAATCAAGTCCGAGTTTATCTCCACCGCCTCTCACGAGCTGAGAACTCCAATAACGGTGATAAACAGCTACGTTGAGATGTTCGAGGGTGGAATGCTCGGTGAGCTTACCGGTATTCAGCGGGAAAAAGTGGCGATCATAAGTTCGCAGATAGAGCATATGATTCGACTGGTAGAAGATATGCTTGATGTATCCCGATTGGAGTCAAAGGCTCTCAAAATTAATAAAAATCTTATCCGGGTCGATGATATTGCCAAAAAAGTTCTTGACGATCTAAGCCGCTTGGCAGGGCTTAAGGAGCAGTCTGTGTCTTTGACCATAGAGGGAGAACCCCCCCTGGTGGAAGGAGATGACAGGAGAATTAAGCAGGTCTTCAATAACCTTCTTACGAATGCCATCAAGTATACTCCCAATAAAGGAAAGATAGATGTGATAATTACCGATGAGCTGGAGGATATCTGTGTATCGATAATTGATAATGGTATTGGAGTTGCCAAGAAGGATCAACAGAGAATCTTTGAAAAATTCTATACAGGTAGTGGCAGTTCGCTTACGAGAGAATCAGGCCGCATGGGCCTTGGCCTGGCGATAGCAAAGGGAATAATTGAGGCCCATGAAGGTCGCATTTGGGTCGCGAGTGAGGTTGGCAGGGGAAGCACATTTATTTTCACTTTGCCCAAAAAAATATGATCAAAAATATTCTCGCCAGGCTAAAGATTGCGCATTCTGTCGTGCCCACGACTGAACCCTTAAATAGTCATGTAAGTCGCATTCTGACCAAGGGCTCCAGCTACCTGGTCAAGGAGCAGAAGGGGGAGAAGGGCTTCG
The DNA here is from genome assembly GCA_041305465.1 of Methanothrix sp. Taxonomy (GTDB): domain Archaea; phylum Halobacteriota; class Methanosarcinia; order Methanotrichales; family Methanotrichaceae; genus Methanothrix. Next base: position 8,683 of record JBFYLJ010000084.1, on the reverse strand, counting down.
AGCTCTTTGTCTCTTTGGTAAAAGGAAGGTGCAATGAATGTGAGTATCTTGATTCTTTCCCTTGCGAGAGCATCGGTTGTGAAAGATGCAAGTTGCCTTGCACCTGCAAAGTATGCAAACATTCGAGGGCGCAAGGATTATGCTTTACCATGCATTCGCCTCAGGATATTCGTCTGAGATATGCTCTGCAAACTACCCCCATTTTCTGGATAAGCAATCACGGGCCTCAGAGCATCAGCCCAATGGGCCTTGAGGTAATTGCCGATATTGCCATCAAGTTCTTGAAGCAAAGCAAGAATCCGGTAATTCTTCTGGACGCAATAGAGCATTTGATCTTCGAAAATGGCTCAGCACCCGTATTGAGGCTGCTGAGGGATATACAAGAATGGATCATAATGCAAAGAGCAATTCTAATAGTGCCTATAAATCCTGAGGCGATCGAGAAAAAGGAGCTGGCTTTGATGGAACGAAATATGAATGAACTAAGTAATAACACGAATTATGATATAACTAAGCCATAACACCAATTGTGACTGAAAGTTAAAATGAGTGAGTTGACGAAAATATTCTTATAGTTTGAACTGGTATAACAAAGAGGAGGGAATTACCTCAATCATGAAAACGTCTATCCAGAATTATGAGGAACTCAGTGAATTCCCTAAGGATAATTGCAAAAAATTTGTGGATAGAATCATTAAGACAAATCGAGAAGTTTTTATGATGTCTTCTCTTATTGAGAGGCAAATGTGCGGTTATGACCTTATTAAAGAAATATTTTCAAAGTGCGATGTTTTTCTTAGCCAAGGGACCGTTTATCCAGTTTTATATACGTTAGAGGGCGACGATTTGCTCCATGCCGAATATAGCAAGGGTGATATGAGAAGCAAAAAATACAGTCTCACGCTCAAGGGCAGAAAAATTGCTGAAAAGGACATTGAGGATTTCTCTAAAGCATTAGAGCAGGTATCAATATTGCTCAAGAGATGAGTTGATGCTGAAGAACACGATCAATGGCCTCGATAAAATACTTCTTGAAGATATCCCCAAGGGTTCAGTAATCCTTGTAACCGGTGCGGAAGGTACTCTAAAATCAGGCCTGGTATTCAGCATGATGACTAATTATATATCTGCCAATGATGAACGCGGCCTCTATATAACTTTAGAGCAAAATATTGAAAGTCATCTCCGAAATATGAAAAGTCTGGGGATTAGAGAAGAGCGTGGTTTAAATATATTTGATTACCGGGATATGCGGCTGGAATGGATGGACAGCGATTTGGATCTCATAAAGACTACAGAGGAAGTCATCGCTTCCTACAAAGAAAAGTATGACAACCTGACGCTATTTGCGCTTGATTCTCTAAATGCCCTATATTCCATTTCAGATCAGGGGAATATGAGGACGAAAATCTATAATTTCTTTTCGCATCTTCGAGATGAAGAGCTTACATCTTTCTTAATAATGGAGTCGGCCCAGTCGAGAATTTCAGGACAATTCACCCAATTCCATCAAGTAGAGCATTTCCTGGCAGACGGAACAATTGAGCTTGGCATGATTGAGGGGAAAGGCGGCGTGAAAAGGTACATTCAAGTCTTGAAAATGAGAGCCACAAGACACGCGATGGAAAAGCATCAGCTTATCATCGGTGATAATGGGCTAAATATTCTTGGTCCAATATATTAAAATTACGGTCTAGCGTTTCTCCTGGCGGGCTATGTGAGGTGCCAGGTAATGAACACTTAGCCTTGATTTCTTGAGCTGGAGCTCGGAGGCCATCTTTTTATTATACCATGCTCTCACGAATAGCGGCTCAATTTCTATCGCCCTATTGTAGCAATCTATGGCATCTTTGTATTTTCCCTGTTTATATAATATATTGCCTTTTATATTGTATGCTAGTGCGTTATCTGAATTGAGGCTAAGGGATCTCTCGCAACACTGCATGCTCATATCATGTTTTTTCTGGAAGTAGAGAATTTCTGCTTTTGCAGACCATGCTTCCCAATTCTCCGGGTCTTTCTCCAGTTCCCTTTCAACTACCATCAAGGCGCCATCGACTCCTTCTGAGGACAATAGACGTAATGCTTTTTTAAAGGCCTCATTTCCTTCTGCTCCATTGCAAGACATTGCCATCGAATGACTCCTTTTTTTAGTTGAATCTCCAAAAGGAAAATGTCTTTGGCCATATTAATAGACGATTGCGTCTTATGTGTGCAAATCAAGCCACAAATCGATCACGATCGTTCATAGAAAATCTTAGAGGATAGGTTTGCTTATTTGAATACCTCTCCAGCTTCCTTATACCAGAGAAGAAGGTCAAGGTGACCCATGGGTATCTTCGTCTCCTGAGAAAAGGCAGTCATCTTTTTCTCAATCTCCAAATAGCACCTTTTCGTGAGGGACGCGGGAATTTCATTTATCACGCACAGGAGCAGAAGATTCTTGAGGATATGCCGATCCAATATGGCCAGATTCTCGCCCAGGCCAATGTTTCTCAGGAAATGGCTGGCTTCCTTGTATCCCATGCCTTTGATATTTTGCACCAGCCATTCCCGGGCGGCTGGCGGATCGGAAAAGCCTGCCAGAGTGGATCTTAGAGATCTGGTGCTAAACATATTCCTGGCCACGCAGATGTACTCGCCTTTTCGCTGGTGGAATCTGACGCCCCCCAGCTCCTGGGAGATTTGTGCCGGATTTGAGCTGTTTATCATGCACTTACTGTTCAGCCGTTCTACAGCCTTCCAGCAGGTCTTGGCCTTGGACTGAGGCGTGAGCAGACAAAAAGCCAGCTCCAAGAAGAGCTCTTCGTCTGTGGCCGTCTCCCAAATATGGCGGAAATCCACAAGTCTGGCCTCGATTTGCGGCTTTACGGGATTGTAATACTGCATCAGCTCATCAACGGTGAGGGGAGAATTCTCTGTTTGCCGGTCCATCATCCATTCTTGTCCCTGGGAATATTAGGGCTTTTTGATCAGCAAAAAGCTCATAGCTTCGGGCATTGCAGCTATTCTCACCTTCTATGACGATACAATCTTCAGATCCCCCACGCCCCTCTGGGCAGCAGTTTCATCTGGTATCTGCCTTTGCTCCCACTGGCTCGCAGCCGCAGGCCATCGAGAAGCTTTTATCCTGCCTGCAGTCGGAAGAGCGGGCGGGCGAACATGCTGGCGCTGCCGCTGGCGTTGGCGGCAATTTTCAGACCCTTCTGGGCGTCACCGGTTCGGGCAAGACCTATACCATAGCCAATGTCATCGAAAGAGTAGCGCGGCCAACGCTTGTCATCGCTCACAACAAGACCCTGGCCGCCCAGCTCTATAACGAGTTTCGGGAGTTTTTTCCGGAAAACCGAGTAGAGTACTTCGTCTCCTACTATGATTACTATCAGCCGGAGTCCTACATCCCTGCCAAGGACCAGTACATTGAGAAGGACTCTCATATCAACCCCAAGATCGAGCAGATGAGGCTGGCAGCCACTGCTTCTCTGCTCTCGCGAAGCGACGTCATAGTCGTAGCCTCCGTCTCATGCATCTATGGTCTGGGAAACCCCGAGAACTTCCAGAAGATGGGCTTTGAGGTGAAGGTGGGGGAGAGAATTTCCAGAAGAGAGATCCTGGGAAAGCTGGTGGACATTCTCTTTGAGAGAAACGACCTGGACCTCTCTCCCGGCCGATTCCGGTCGAAGGGAGATACCATCGATCTGGTACCAGGCTATTTTAACAACATCATTCGAATCGAGCTGTTCGGGGATCTGGTAGAGAGGATATCTGAAGTTGACCGGCAGACAGGCCTTCTAGTTGAGGATATGAATTATTTCTTCATCTATCCGGCACGCCATTATGTGATCCCGGAGGAGGAGCAGAAGGCGGCCATAGAGACCATTCTGGCGGAGCTGGAGGAGCGACTGCCGCAGCTTGGCATGATCGAAGCCCACCGGCTTAAGCAACGCACTCTGCACGATATGGAGATGATCTCGGAGACGGGCAGTTGCAAGGGCATTGAGAACTATTCCCGCCACTTCGACCGCCGCCAGCCCGATGAGGCCCCCTACTGTCTGGTTGACTATTTTCCGGATGATTTCCTGCTGGTAATCGATGAGAGCCACCAGACCCTGCCACAGCTTCGGGCCATGTACAACGGCGATCGCTCCCGAAAGAAGAGCCTGGTTGACTATGGATTTCGCCTGCCCAGCAGCTATGACAACCGGCCCCTTCGCTTTGAGGAGTTCGAGCAGCACATGAAGAATGTGATCTTCGTGTCTGCGACGCCCGGATCTTACGAGCAGGAGCATTCCGCCCAGGTGGTGGAGCAGATCATCCGGCCCACTGGCCTCTTGGATCCGCTGGTGGAGATCAGGCCTATCGAGGGGCAGGTCAGAGACGTGATGATGGAGATCCATCGCGTGGTAGAGAAGGGCGACCGGGCGCTGGTGACGACGCTTACCAAGCGCCTCGCAGAGGAACTCACGGACTTTCTTGCCCAAAACGAGATTAAGGCCCGCTACCTGCACTCCGATATCGATACCCTGGAGAGAACTGAGATCATCCGCGAGCTGCGGTTGGGCAAGTTCGATGTGCTGGTGGGCATCAACCTGCTGCGGGAGGGGCTTGATATCCCTGAGGTGGGATTCATAGGCATTCTTGATGCCGACAAAGAGGGCTTTCTGCGTGATGAGAAGAGCCTCATCCAGACTATAGGAAGAGCATCGCGCAATGCCAACTCCCGGGTGGTCCTTTATGCAGACAGGATGACAGGATCCATCAGCGCCGCAATGCAGAAGACTGAGCAGAGGCGGGCCATGCAGATGGCCTACAACCAGGAGCACGGGCTGGTGCCCCAGACGATCAAGAAGCCCATCCGCGAGAAGGTGGTGGAGATCACCGATACCAGGCATATTCCAAAAGCAGACATCCCCAATGTGATCATTGAGCTGGAGGCTGAGATGCGCGCTGCCGCCGAGAGGCTGGAGTTTGAGAGGGCGATACAGCTCCGCGATACGGCACGCAGGCTGGAGAAGGAGATGAAATCAGAATAAATGGACGGCAACGAAAAATCAGGCGCCAAACTGGATCAAAAAGAATTGACTCGAGGCGTTTCCTTATTGATCGGAGACCCAAAAAAAGCCATTTTGAAGCTCTCCGGCCCGATGATCATCGCCATGCTGATTCTTGCTGCTTATAATCTGGTAAACGCCGTCTGGGTTTCAGGCCTGGGATCAGATGCCCTGGCCGCAGTTGGGTTTGTGAGCCCCATTTTCATGGTGGTGGTGGGCCTCTCCAATGGCCTGGGCGCTGGCGTATCTTCCTCGATCTCCCGCAGAATTGGAGCTGCAGATAAAAGTGGTGCCGACAATACGACCATGCATGCCATGCTCTTAATGATCATCGTATCCGTAATACTAACCGTCGCCCTCCTTTATTTCTTAGAGCCGATGCTCCTGGTTATAGGTGCAGGGACGGCTCTTGACCTTGCCGTCGAATACGGTAATATCGTTTTTGCGGGAAGCATATTGATAGTCTTCACAAACACAGCATATGCGATTTTGAGGGGTGAGGGGGACGCAAAACGCACCATGTATGCCATGGGCGCGGGATCGTTGATCAATGCCATTTTAGACCCTATTCTGATATATTGGGCGGGCCTTGGAATCGCCGGAGCGGCATGGGGTACGATCATCTCCCTTTTTCTGGTTTCGGCAGTTCAAATTTACTGGCTGCTCATAAAGAAAGACACCTATGTGTCGCTCTCCAGGAAAGCCTTTGTCCCGAGCAGGGGCGTGATGTTGGATATTCTCCAGGTAGGGATACCGGCAAGCATAGAGTTCCTCTTCTATTCCATAGATGCAGTCATCATCAATGCCATGCTGGTGAGAGTATCGGGAACTGATGCTGTGGCAGTCTACACAGCCGGATGGCGGGTGATTTTCGTGGCCCTGGTTCCACTGATCGCCATCGCCACCGCGGAGATATCGGTTGCCGGGGCGGCCTTTGGTGCCAGGAAATTCGACAGCCTGGCCATAATTCACAGCTATTCAACAAAGCTGGGGCTGGCCATTGGGCTGGCAACGGCGCTCATCACCGGGCTATTTGCTCCGCAGATAACGGCTCTCTTCACCTTCGGGCCGGAGAGCGCTCACCTGGCGCCGACCATGGTGGCATTCATGCATGCCATGTGCCTCTTCTATCCCTTTGTCTCTCCGGGAATCATGTCTTCCAGCTTCTTCCAGGGGGCTGGCAAAGGTCTGACCTCGCTCTTCCTCAATCTGCTCAGAGATGTGATCCTCGTAACCATGATGGCCTACTTGCTGGGAATGGTCCTGGGACTGGGCCAGGAGGGCATCTGGTGGGGGATAGTCTTCGGCAACATCAGCGGCAGCATCATCAGCTACCTGTGGGCCAGACTCTACATATCGCGGTTGATGAAGGATAAAGGGCTCTGCTTAGTGCGAAGAGATTAATATCATAATGATGGGATAAGTTTGCAGAATTCATGGAGATGTGATGCGGGCATGATTACATCATTTTCCTTAAAGAACTTCAAGAGCTACCAAGGGGCGGAGATGCCTTTAGCCACGCTCACTTTTTTTATCGGCCCGAACGCTTCCGGCAAGAGCAATGCTTTGGAGGCCATTCGCCTTCTCTCCTGGTTAGCAAAGGGCAGTCGTTTAGATGATATCGAAAGAAGCATTCAAGGTGCAGATTCATTATTGCGTGGTCACCCTGCTAATCTTTTCCTAAATGGAGAAGAAGGATTTGAGATTGGTTGCCAGGTCAAAGGAAATACCGAAGATTGGGATCAACTATCTTTGAAAATCTCTCTTATAAATGACCATCTGATAATTACCGGCGAATCTATCTACAAGGAATCTGAGTCAACTTTCCTTTATAGTGTTGATAGTCCGCCCAATTCTCGGACGGATGAGATTCGCGTGGCGTACAACAACTTTAAACAGGGCCCGTATAAGCCTCATATTCCTTGCTCAAATCGGCAAGCTATCTTCTATCAGCTTGACACTCCAGCGCGTTTCGAAAAAGGCGACTCAAAATCTCAGAGAATAATTCCTTTGGTAGCTAGACTTTTTCGCAACGAACTTCGGACAATAGTATTCCTCGATCCTCAGCCTGCCCTCATGCGCGGCTATTCCTTCGCTAAGGATTGTGAAATGAAGGAGAATGGCTCAAATTTATCAAGCGTACTCTATAATATTTGTGAAGGTGCGGTCCCTTTAAAAAAAGAGCTTCTTGATTTCGTTCGTTCTCTTCCTGAACAGGATATTAAGGATATCAATTTCATCGTAACAGACAGAAATGATGTTATGGTTAGGTTGATAGAGTCTTTCGGCAACAAAGAGACTGCGATGGACGCACCAGTATTATCAGATGGTACTTTGCGAGTCTTGGCCACAGGTGCAACATTACTCTCTGCTCCTTCTGGATCTCTTGTGATTATTGAAGAAATAGACAATGGCGTTCACCCTAGCCGGGCTGAACTTCTGATAGAGCAAATAATTAAGATCGGCAAAAAACGCAAGCTGAAAGTGCTATTGACTTCTCACAATCCTGCCCTTCTCGATGCTCTTCCTGATGGATCTCTGGGTGACGTGCTTTGCTGCTACAGAGATCATGAATTAGGGGACAGTCGAATAGTCCGGCTTGGAGATCTAGATCGCTTCCCTGAGCTTATGGCTCAAGGAACACTGGGTGAACTGGTGACACGACAGGTCCTGGATCGCTTTCTTAAGGATAAGACGACTCCAGAGGAAAGAAAGCAAGCGGCATTGTCTTGGCTTAAGGAACTCAAGAACGGGGTGAAGGATGAGTGCCGTCTGTCTGATTGACACTTCCGTCTTCGTTGAGATTCTCGATGTTCCCAGAAAGGCTTGCGATCATGAGCAGGTGATCACAGAGCTTCAGTCGAAGATAGAGAATGGCGAGTCGTTATTTTTGCCAATGGCAACCATTCTGGAGACCGGAAATCATATCGCTCAAAATGGGGATGGAGGGCAGCGGCGATCCTGCGCCCATAAATTTGTCGTGCAAGTTCAGCAAGCGCTCAGAGGTCAGTCCCCTTTCAAACCCATCAGCTTTCTTGAAAAGAAGCAACTGCAGCAATGGCTGAGCGAATTTCCAGATTCCGCAATGCGAGGAAATAGCTTAGGAGACTTATCCATAATTCACGATTTTCATAGGTTCTGCCATCAAAATCCGCGGCGAGAGATTTACATCTGGTCCATTGACAGTCATCTATCATCTTTCAAACAGGCGGCAAGATATTAATATTATAATTATGACGAGTGAGGAGAGTAAGCCCCCTTCTGTTCTTTGACGGCATTCAGCTTAGCGCCATACCCGAGCTTGGCTGGACGTCCAATTTTTTCAGCTCTATTTTGGCTTGCACCCACAGGGTTTCGCCGTTTCATCCGCGTCCCGCGCGACCTCAACCTCTCGGCATCATCGCTTTAACGCGGTGCGGTCTCGTTTCTGTGCCAGAGCCGGAGCTCTCGCCCCACATCTTTTGAGGGATGTCTGTGTGTCCAGTGGTGGGGGGACTTTCCACACCGGCCGGAATTGGCCAGCGGCAGCCGCCCTTCCTCTCTCGTAAGTAACATAACGACTCCTTCCGGTTATAAACCTTCGCTGTCGCAGTTGAGCCTTTAGCCTTTCGGGCAAATCTTTATCCCATAAC
>JBFYLJ010000083.1:0-3209 GCA_041305465.1 Methanothrix sp. | reverse complement strand
TATGATGATCCCGGCAGACGTCCAGGAGCTGCAAGAGATAGACCAGATCTTGATCAGTGGGTGTAGACTGGATTATTACGATCTCATCATCAAGAGGCGTTACAATTTGTGTGTATGACTCGCCATCGGGAAAGGTCTTGTAATCACAAAGAGCAAGCGTTTCATTTAAAATTGTGGCCACCCGACCAGCGAGAAGCTGGGAGGCAGGCCCTCCAATAATCATCGAAAATCACCTTTAGCTTCCTACTACTTTCATTCGGACCTTGACTGTGGGCGTGACGATTGATCCAATGGCCCGCACATCTCTGCCGACCTCGATATCCTTTAAAATCTCGAAGAAGTTTCCTGCGAGCATCAAAGATCCAATCGGCTTCGCCTCTTGTCCCGGCGCTATCATGAAGGCATTTTTTGCCTCGACTGAGAAGTCGCCGGAGATGGGCTTAGCGGTATGAGCCCCAATGAGGCCGCCCACCAGAAGGCCTTTGGTCTCCGCCAGAAGATCCTGGGGCTTCGAGGAACTGACAATGAGATTTCGAATTCCTACACCGGGAACGCCTGTGTAGCCGGAGCGCACGGCATTGCCCGTGGACGCGAGTCCCTCTTTTCCAGCCGTGTAGCTGTCATAAAGATAGCCCTTTAAAATGCCCTCATCAATCAGGACCGTTCTTTGGGACGGCACACCTTCGCCATCAAAGGCCGAGGAATCCAATCCCCCAGGGAGAAGGCCGTCATCATTGATCACGAGACTTTCCGCTGAGATCCTCTCGCCCACCCGGCCTCGAAGAGACGAGCGGCCCTTTTGCACATTGTCGGCAGTAATTGCGGGCAGCAAGGTATAATCGAGCAGCTCGGCAATCGCCAGAGGCTTTAAGAGCACATCATAGGTTCCGCTCTCTGCCTTGACCCCACCCAGAGAGGCATAAGCCTGCTGTGCCGCGCTGCGGCCCACATCCTCCAGAGAGGACTGATAGCATCGGGAGATATAAAAATCACTTCCTGTAGCCACATCTGCGCCTCGGGCGATGGTCTCCAGAGAGGCATGCATTTGAGTAGAGTCCTCCTGGAGCCTCATTCCCAGCGAGTTAATAATAAAATGGGTGCCGCAAACGCAGGCCACACTACCGGCTACAGGCTCAGCTTCCTTGACGGTCCTGCATCCGGAAAGCATGCTCTCTGCAGCGTCAAGGCATTCCTCTGGGCCGATTCGCTGCAAACGGGAATCAAAGATCCCCTCCGGGTGCACCACCTTTTCAGGCAGCGGAAGAGAGCGCCAGGATTCGTCCCTGCCTCTGGCCCGAGCGGATAGAACAGCGCTTTTTGCCACATACTGCAATAAGGACATGTCGCTGGTGCTGGAAAAGCCCACGCCGCCTGCCAGAACAGCACGCAGCCCCAAGCCGCGATGAAAGCTCTCGCTGGCCAGCTCCACAGCATCCCTGCGCAGATCAATGTCCACACAGCGGCCAATCATGCCGTAGACTTCCGCCTGCTGTGCGCCCTCCATCAAGGCCAGGGAGATGAGCTTATGCCCATAGATTAGAAGAGCATTGACACTATCCGATGTATCTGAGATCTTCATCCCCGATCGCCTCATAAGGAGCTTGGGCTCGCTCCATCTCCTGCAGCTTGCCTATGATCTTCTCCATCTCCTTAGCCCTCTCTTCCAGAGCCTGCATACCCACAACAATGCCCAGAATGCCGGAGAGAATGCGCAGAACCTCGGAAGCAGCTTTGGGATCGACCAGATAGCCGGAGGTTACCCCCATAAGACAGACAACATCGATACCCCGCAAGGCGCCCATGCCCAGGAGCAGTCCCGAGACTCCGATTATTCCCCCGCCAGGCTCATTCTCCTGAAAGATGACCTCTTTTTGTTTCATCTCTTCCACAAGCTCGACACTTGTGGCAGCCCCCATTACAGTCGGCTTGTCCACGAACTGGCCCGTACCGTAACCACCCAGTGCATAGATCCGCTTTACATGCAAGCTCTGGGCAATGTCCAGGAAGATATCGCATAGCTCATAGTGCCCCTCGTTGGTGGCGCTCTGATAGTCGCCTATGAGGATGAGCAGATCCGGCTCATCGTTCTTGCCATGATAGGCATAAATCTCATTTCGGACCTGTTTGATGGTGCCGTCCCCTTTTACCATAACCTGGGGAGGAAAATGAGGCGAGTAGATCTCGATGATCTTCTCGGCTTTCAGCTCTTCTACCATGTGATCGGCTACTAGCTTTCCCACGTGGCCCACGCCCGGCAGACCTTCAATAAGAATAGGGTCCTTAAGGGTTACATCTTTGATACGGGAAACCAGGGTCTCCTTCATTTTGCCTCCTGGCCGAGAGCTCTCCGATACTTGCCGTAAGGGTCGTCGGGAGAGAATCTGGCGGGCTTAGTAATAGCAGTATGGCCCCCACAAACGCAGCAGATATCCTTAAGGGTGTAACGGCGGCATGCCGTACACCTCAGGATTTTGGATCTCATGCCTCTCTAAGGAAAGTGCCTTCTCCGCCGTGCTGTTCTATATATTTCACCACAGCCTGAGCAGACTTCTTGAGAACAGACTCCGCATGCTTGTAGTCCGGCGCAGTTACATGAATTCTGTAGCGCGGCGCTCCAATATAAGTGATGAAGAGCGTAGCATCTTTGTCTTTTATGCGCTTGGCCTGCTTTAGGGCCTTCCTGATTACCTCCACGCCGTCCGGTGCAGGAGAGGTGATATCCACATAGCCGCTGATATCAACGGAGGGTATCTTGACGTTATCCTTGGAGAGACTCTCCAGAAGCAACAGGTCTTCCTCTGTCAGCCGCTCATCAGCCAGTGCATCTACACCACTGATCGCTGCCTCTTCCATGGCTAGATAGAGGCTGTCGTACGCCGATACAAGAATATCAGCAACACGCTTAACGTCCTCGGGCCGATCCTTGTAAGCCATCTCCAACCATTTCCAGGCTTTTTGGTCTGCCTTCCACTCCTGAATCTTCTCGCGACGCTGATGCTCATTGACATCTTTTAGAGAAAGATCGATGTGGTGCCTGGACGTGTCTACATTCAATACCTTGCAGACTATCTTCTGCCCCTCTCGCACATGGTCGCGAATGTACTTGATCCATCCGCTGGCCACCTCCGAGATGTGAATCAGGCCCTGCTTACCGGAATACTCGTCCATGGAGACGAAAGCTCCGAAGTCCACTACCTGAGTCACGGTGC
>JBFYLJ010000082.1:0-6610 GCA_041305465.1 Methanothrix sp. | reverse complement strand
TTCAGTGCTCCAACGGATCATCAACGATCTCCCCGTCGAGAGACCTCAGTAGACCCGTTGCTCATCATTAAATAATACCGCTGGAGCCCATCGCCCTACCTGGCTAGGCCACAGCCCCGGTTGTGTTAAAGCGGGCCGAGAGGGATTTGAACCCCCGACCTAAAGGTTAAGAGCCTTTCGCTCTGCCTGACTAAGCTACCGGCCCGGACACTTCCAATGTTGATGCCATATATATACGTTTCGAGTGGAAGTCTACTGGAGAGCCACGGCACATGCATTTAACAATAAATGCAAAGGAGAAAAGTCCTGGAAAAAATAGATAATAGGTGCAGTAAGTGCCCCTCAAAATGCATTGATATACCGCTCAATCTCCCAGGGATGGACATAGGTGTTATAAGCCTCCCACTCCAGAAGGCCCAGACGCATGACGTTCTCAAAAACATGCTCGCCCAAAGCGCCACGTATGACACTGTCCCTTTCAAGATAGTCCAGAGCCTCTTTGAGATTGGAAGGCAGGGTCTTGATACCCAATGATTTGCGCTCGGCTGGGCTGAGATGATAAACATTCAGATCAACCGGCTCACCCGGATCGATGCCCCTCTTGATTCCGTCCATACCTGCTGCCAGGATTACGGCAAAGGTCAGATAAGGATTGCAGGTAGGATCTGGCGAGCGGAACTCCAAGCGCGTGGATAGACCCCGACCGGCAGGAATGCGAATCAGGGAAGAACGGTTCGGCCCAGACCAGGTGATATAGACGGGCGCTTCAAAACCCGAGACCAATCGCTTATACGAGTTAATAAGGGGATTCGCAATAGCGGTTATAGCACAGGCGTGCTCAATCAAGCCACCTACGAAGAACCGGGCCAGATCACTTATGCCATTTTTGGTCTCAGGATCAAAGAACGCATTCTCTCCGCCCCGAAATAGCGAGATATTAGCATGCATTCCCGTGCCGGCTGCACCATAAATTGGCTTGGGCATGAAAGTAGCACGCAGGCCCTCCCTCATGGCGATAGTCTTGGTGACATATTTGAAGGTCACTACCTTGTCAGCGTTCTTCAGAGCATCGTCATAAACAAAGTCTATCTCGTGCTGACCCTTGGCAACCTCGTGATGTGAGGCTTCTATGGTAAAGCCCATCTGCGTCAGCGCACGGATGATCTCGCGACGCACATCCTCGGCCAGGTCTACGGGACCGAGATCGAAGTAGCCCCCAAAGTCGTGCGGGATGGTAGCTGAGCCACCATTCTGCTTTTCAAATAGGAAGAACTCCAGCTCCGGACCGACATTCATACTAAAGCCCATCTCCGCAGCTTTTTCGAGCTGCCGGCGAAGGACACGCCGAGGATCGCCCTCAAAGGGTTGTCCACTCGGCAAATGCACATCGCATATCATCCGGGCCTCATTAGATCCGTCCTTGGTGCGCCATGGCAGAATGCTGAACGTGGAAAGATCTGGTTGCAGGACCATATCCGACTCCTGAATTCTGGCAAACCCCTCAATGGAAGAGCCATCAAAAGATATGCCGCTCGTCAGGGCTTTTCCGATCTGGGTGGCAGGAATCGCCACATTCTTCACTATTCCTGATATATCCGAGAACTGTAGCCGGAGAAACTCTACATTCTTCTCCTGAACGATATTGAGCACCTGCTCTTGTGAGTACACTGTATTATCATCTCCTGCACATTTTTTGCAGATTATTATCGACTGAAATCCATGTGAGTCAAGTCCAAGATATATTATATTTGCGAGTCAGGCTCAACCTTGCGTTTTATATAGCTATCCGCTGGGAGAAACCATTCGGCTGCATCAACTCCTGGCACAGCAATTCTTGCGGCGGCAATTATGCTTATCTAGGGTTATACTATTCATAAGGGATTTGATGTCCGGCAAGAGAGTTCTCGTAGTGGATGCGGGCGGCAGGGGAAATGCCATAGCCCATGCCTTTGCCCGAAGCGGTGACGTGGAGAGAGTATTCGTAGCCCCTGGCAATGCCGGCAGCGAGATGATCGAGAAGTGCCGCCTGGCAACCGTGCAAGGCAAGCCTCCCAAGACCATTATCGAAATGCTGACTTTTGCAAAACAAGAAAAGATAGATATGACCTTTGTGGGGCCAGAAGGTTACCTGTCCGATGGCATTGTCAATGTATTCCAGGAAGAAGGCCAGAGAATCCTGGGACCCAGGAAGGAAGCTGCCATCCTGGAGAACAGCAAGTGCAGGACCAAGGATCTTCTTAAGAGCCTGAATGTTCCCGTCCCGCCATGCAAAAATTTCGATGATCCGGCGGCTGCCGTAGAGTACGCCCATCAGTTCTGCTCGGAAAATCCCGGCCAGGGCCTGGTAATCAAGGCAGACGGTCTCGCCGCAGGAAAGGGCTCCGTGGTTTGCTCTACAGAAGAGGAGGCCCAGTCAACAATCGAACGCATCATGATCAGCCCTAAACTCTTTGGCCAGGCTGGAGAGAGAATCGAGATTGAAAAGCGGCTGGAAGGGCGCGAGTTGATGTTTTTTGCCCTTAGCGACGGCAAGACGGCTGTGCCGCTGGAGTCGGCCCTGGACTACAAGCAGGCTTTTTCCGCAGACGAAGCAGTAGCAGTCCGGCTCTTCAATAAGCTCTCCAACAACCCAAATTTGGAGAACAATCCTAATACGGGCGGCATGGGTGGCTTCTCACCCCACCCCTGGCTGGATGAGGAGCTGACGCAAAAGATAATGAACAAAATTGCACTGCCCACTGTGCGCGGCTTTCATGAGGCGACAGGGCATGAATACGTGGGCGTGATCTACTTCGGGCTGATGATCTCAGAGGAGCGCGATCCTTGCGTGCTGGAGATCAATGTGCGTCTGGGCGATCCAGAGACACAGGTCATCCTGCCCCGTCTGGAGACCGATTTCTTCCAGCTATGCGAGGCAGTTTTAGACAGAAAGCTGGACTGTGTGCCGCTACAGTGGTCACGCGACTTCTGCCTGGGCATTTGCGCGATTTCAGGCAGGGCCATCAAGCCGTTAGCCTCGGGCGGTGGGGAGAGGCCCGGCTATCCTGGTGAGCACTACACCAACATGCCCCTCACCGGCCTGGAGAAGGTGGACCCAGAGGTACTGGTCTATCATAACGGCACTGCTTTTGGCCAGGATGCTACAGGCAAGAGAAGGCTGTTTACCACGGGCGGCAGGGTTTTGACCCTAGTCGCGCGCGCCAGCAGCCTTGCCGAAGCCAGGATCAAGGCCTATGACAACATCAAACGGATTCATTTCAATGGAATGCGCTACCGAAAAGACATAGGACAGGGCTATCTATGATCATATTCGGCCTGGAAGGGACCGCCTGGAACCTCAGCGCCGCCCTGGTGGACGAGCAGGGTGTGATCTGCGAGAAGAGCGCCACCTACACCCCGGCCAAAGGCGGCATCCACCCACGCGAGGCGGCCCAGCATCATGCGCAGTACATGGCCAGTGTGGTGGGCGAGGTGCTCTCTCACTCTCGCGAGCAGGGCTTGTTGATAGATGCCATCGCCTTCTCCCAGGGGCCTGGACTGGGGCCGTGCCTGCGCACTGTTGCTACCGCAGCGCGCACCCTCTCCCTTCGATTCGGCGTGCCGCTCCTGGGCGTCAACCACTGCGTGGCCCATATCGAAGTGGGCAAATGGCAATCAGGCGCTCGCGATCCTGCGGTGATTTACGTAAGCGGGGCCAACTCGCAGGTGCTGGCCTTGCGCCAGGGCCGCTACCGCATCTTCGGCGAGACCCTGGACATCAGCGTAGGAAATGCCATCGACAAGTTTGCCCGCTCTGTTGGACTATCTCATCCGGGCGGGCCCAAGGTGGAGGAGCTAGCCCGCGAGGCGAAACAGTACATCCCCCTGCCCTACACTGTGAAGGGCATGGATCTCTCCTTCTCGGGGCTCTCCACAGCAGCCACCCAGGCTGCCAAGAAGTACGATCTGAATGATGTCTGCTACAGTCTGCAAGAGACGGCCTTCGCCATGCTGGTGGAGGTCACAGAGCGGGCCATGTCCCATGCCGAGAAGAAGGAAGCTATGCTCGTCGGAGGGGTCGGCGCCAACAAGCGACTGGGTGAGATGCTCAACATCATGTGCGAGGAGAGGGGCGCCAGGTTCTTTTTGCCGCCGCGAAAGTTCATGGGGGATAACGGCAGCATGATTGCTTACACGGGATTAATTATGCTGAAGAGCGGGGCAAGTACGCCGATCGCTGAGTCGAAGGTGCGGCCAGGGTACAGGACGGACGACGTGGCCGTGACGTGGGCCTAGTACATCCGGGCCTAATTGAAGCAATAATTATGAGCGGAAATGCCTTTGTGAATGGCTGACCGTTCTTCGCGGCTTCGCGTGAGATTTACCCGGGTCCGGTTTCACGCGAAGCTGCGTAGCTAAAGGAAACTGCAGGATCTGTGAGCCCAAATCCCTGCACATCCAGCACAATCGAGCCGTTGTGGGCACTGGAGAGAAGCTCCAGTCCCTTTGTGCAGTTGATCTCCTGAAAGGCAAAGCCTCCAGAGACGAAGAAGACGGCATGATACTCATCATAGTAGCCGCGGGAAGGAAACGACAGCTTCCAACCACCGCCATCTTTCTCGATAAGAGTGTCGCAGACTGCGTAAAGCTGGCCATTATCCTCGTAAATCTTGTCCGGGGAGCTAAGGAAGGTCAGACCGGATATATCGTCCACATTGCCCACGACCAGCGCTTTTCCCGGGGTGTCATCCACATAGACATTCAAAAAGAGCTGCCCACCCAGGCCCAGGGCAGCGGGCGAGAGGAGGAGAAGCAGTGCCACAGCCAGGCTCGCCACCTTGAGAGGAGCCATCAAAGCACCACAGCAAGGTCGCGATAATAAGAAGCCTTTGACTGAAGCTATCGCCTCACCTCCTCATCATCTTTTCTTGGCCATGCCGGGGTGGCTCCATGTCGATTAGGAGAGAGTACCTTGCCGGCAAGCCCTGCTCGATACATAATAGCTCGCCCTTTCCGATCATACTCCCGTCGGAGGGAGCGATAATCATGGAGATGCTGCCCAGGATCGCCGTATCATTGGCAGCAGATAATGGACCCGAATCAGCCAGATCAGCCTTCAGGGCGGTCGAATTACTGCCGGAAGGAGATATGACTATGTTGACAAGGGGATAGATGATGCGGTCAAATATCACGCTGCCGCGATTGGTCATCTCGCCTTCTTTTGCCCGGATGTCATCCCTAATTTCCTCAAGGCTCTTGTTGGAGGCCAGGAGACCTCTGATCTGATCGGGCTCCAAAGGCATGATAGACTCAACCTTTAGCCTTAGGATATGCGATTCGTTGCCCATTAGAGCAAAACCATGACCACTAAACAGAACCTCAACAGGAACGCCCATGGGAAAGCCCGCATTTTGGGGTGGCATCATCTCCCCACCCTGAAGACACATCCCTTCACAAGGCTCATCCATTTCAAGGTCCTCATTGAGCTCAGCTAGAGACATGCCGGACAGACCGATAAAGAGCAAACTCGCTAGCCCCATGCATAAGATTCTTCTGCAAATATTCATCATCAAGATTCGCCTGCCAAATGGACCAACAGCTTTCCTGGTATTCATCATTTCATTGGTTATAAGATTATTTCCAGGGGAATCTAACCAGACCCCATACAGTGGCACTAATGGAGAGAAGACGCAAAGGCAACACTCTCAAGCCTTGCCGCCTTCTCTTTCTCGTTAACGGGAAGGGGACGCGCCCCTTCAATTGCGCAAATGGAGAAGGGCACGATCCCCCGGCGTCATCAGAGCCTGATCTGATCAAGCCTTAATATGGCGTCCGAAGCCTAACCCTTCCAAGATCCGGGCCATTTGCCGCATATTCTCATTCTCTTCCTTGAATTGGTTTAGGGTCATGTTATTTCTCTCCTGCACCTTCTTGTCCGAAAGCAGCTTGATTTCGGCGAGGGTCATATTCTCCAGTTCCGCCTTCTTCTTGTCGGAGAGAGCTTTGATCTGATTAACAGTCATATTGCCTATCTCTTCTGCAGTCAGATTATTCATAGGAGCAAACATAACACGTTGCCCCTGCAGACCAGGTCCGCCATCCATTGGCAGGCAAAGAGCTGGCGCTGCCAAAAGGCAACAAGCGGCAAGAGCGATCAGAGCGATCTTTCCCGATATTTTCGCAAATTTCATATTTAATCAAACCTTGAATTTGTATTAATCAACAAGGCAATATGCACAGGAACGATAGAAAAGGTAAGAGCCGAACGAACGATCTGAAATAAAGATAACTCGCCTGCGGTTCACCTGAAAGAAAGTTCATGAATGTTCCTTTTTTGATAAGAACCAATCAGAAAGTTCAATTATATTGGTTCGACCCCATTCCTTCTTGCTCACCAATTTTCTGCGCTCTAACGAGATCAAAATTCCGGTTAAGGACGATTTAGGCGTTCCGGTCTCATATCGGATATCCGCCTGAGTCATTCTGCCCCCATGATCAATTAATGTGCTCATCACAGCTCCTCTCGAGCGGTGAGCGTCTGCATGACCGCTTCCATCTCTGAACTGACTACAACAACCTTTTTTGTCGATCCATTTGCGGACAGCGGGCTCGCATCCGCATTCTCCCCGTC
>JBFYLJ010000081.1:0-21379 GCA_041305465.1 Methanothrix sp. | reverse complement strand
TCAATTGGGCATCATAGCTTCCGGAGTGAGCCGGCCACTTTCCGGCAGCGGGGAAGTGACATTCAGCATGACCGTAAAGCCCAGAAGGGCGGGAGCCTGGCTTGTGGAAGCTGCTCTGGGAACGGTCTCCGGATCAATGCTTGTAGGAGACAAGAAGAGCTTCCAGATCAATGTGGTTAGTGGATGATGGCATCCAAATGATTATCATAGTAGAGAGCTAACCCGAGTGCTGGATGGTTGTCATGCCCAGGGCAAAGAATTTGAAAGAGGCTTACAATAATTTTTATGTTGAGCCACTAAAAGAGGATCAAGAGTTCGCGGATTTCTACGTGCGGCGGCCCGGCTCCATCTCACCTATGCAGGACTTGAAAGATCGAATTGAGCTAGCCGACCGCAAGGAGAAGTATCTGTTCCTTGGTTTCCGGGGCTCTGGAAAGAGCACAGAGCTTTACCGCCTGGAGGCTGCCCTGGATAAGAGTCGCTTTCTGGTGGTGAATTACTCTATCCGGGATGATCTTAATTTAAGCGACTTCGATTTTCGCGACTTCTTCGTTTCCATGGCGCTCAAAGTCTACGATATCGCCAGGGTGGAAGGAATTGTCCTTAATCCCGACATCGAGAAGGATTTCCAGGATTTCACCAAGAGGATAACGAACATAACCGAGGCGGAGGTAACCAGCCAGAGTTCAGCCGGGCTCTCCTTGAGCCAGATCGTCATCCTCAAGCTCAGCCGGGAAGCCAAGACCAGACAGTGCCTGAGGACGCAGCTGGATCAGAAGATCAGCGATCTCATCCAGAAACTCAACTGGCTGATAGTGGACATCGAAAAAGAATCGGGAAAAGAATTGGTAATAATAGTAGATGATTTGGACAAATTGGCCAGAGGCCAGCAATCTGAGGATTTTTTCTACAAAAACTATCAGCTCCTTATCGAGCCGAGCTGCTTTGTGGTTTACACATTTCCCATACCATTAGCCTTTCATCCCCAGTACGAGAACGTCAGACATGCTTTTACCAGTGATGTGATCCTTCTGCAAATGCCGGTGTTTAAGAGAAATGGAGAGCCGCACCAAGAAGGCAGGAAGTTCTACTCAGATGTAATTTCCCGCAGGATCGAGCCGGATCTTCTGGATCAGGAGGTTCTCGAATATGCCATCGAGTCTACCGGCAAGCTTTCCGAGCTGGTGGAGGTCATGAAAGAAGCATCACTTAGCGCTTTTCGCATGGGTCAGAAGAGCATATCCAAAAATGACGTTGCTACAGCTCTTGAGAAGCTGAGGATGACATTTGACAGAACACTCACTGAGGCCCACAAAAAGAAGCTACTGGAGATCAACAAATGCAAGGAGGCCAGGGAAGAGGGGCCGGATTCGGTTCTGACTCGTGAGCTGCTCTTCAGCATGACTGCGGTCGAGTATGAGGATGAGATGGGGAGGTGGTGCGAGGTAAACGCTATGCTGCTCCCACTGGTGGAGAAATGGACCAGATCTCCCTAGAGGATCTGGATGAGGTCGATCTCCTGCTCACGGAGCTGGAGATCTCTCAGGGAAAAAGAAACCTCATCCTCTGTATCGTTGCCTCACCAGCTTATCGAGAGAAGGTAATAGAGGTTATAAAATCTCGATTCTCTGCCAGAATCACGCCGGTAGAGACAGGAGACAACCTTATCTCGGACCTCAGAAACATCAAGCCAAAAGCTGAGGAAATTCTCATCTGGACACTTCCTGAGACGCTTGCCCAAGATGTTTTAGATGCTCTCAACAACTTTCGTGAGCTTTTTTACGATGCCGGCGTGCCAAGCCTGATCTTTATGACGCCCGCAGGACTGGACGATGTGATCTGGAAAGCTCCGGACTTCTGGAGGTACAGAGGCGGATATCACATACTGAAAGGCGAGGATCATGGGCAGGCATATCAGGCAGTAGAGACGCTATCCACACCACTCAGCTTCAGCTATCAGAATAAAGAGGAATTGCTTAGGCGTAAAAGGATCAATGAGTACCTATTAAAGAAGATCAGCAATAAAAGAGAGCGAGAAAATATCCTGGCCGAGCTGGGCATAGTTCATTCCTTGTTAAGTGAGCCACGCAAGGCTATAGAGTACCACGAGCAGCAATTGGCAATTGCCCGCGAGATCGGTGACCGGAGGAACGAAGGAAGCGCATTGGGCAACATGGGCAATGACTACGTCGCATTGGGCGATGCTCGAAAGGCCATCGAGTATTACGAGCAGGTTCTGATGATCGCTCGCGATATCGGGGACAGACGAAACGAAGGAGTATGGTTGGGCAACATGGGCAATGCCTACAGGAACTTGGGCGATGCTCGAAAGGCTATCGAGTACCACGAGCAGCAAATGGCCATTGCCCGCGGGATCGGTGACCGGAGGAACGAAGGAAGCGCATTGGGCAACATGGGAAATGACTACGCCGCGTTGGGCGATGCTCGAAAGGCCATCGAGTACCACGAGCAGTGTCTGGCCATTGCCCGCGAGATCGGTGAAAGGAGGGGCGAAGGAAGCGCACTGGGCAATCTGGGAATTGCCTATGCCGAACTAGGCGATGCCCATAAGGCCATTGAGTACTACGAGCAGGCTCTGACAATTGCCCGCGAGATTGGGGACAGGAGAGGCGAAGGAAACGCACTGGGCAATCTGGGCCGCGCCTCCTATAGCAAGGGCGATTTTGCTAAGGCCATCGAATACATCGAACAGGCTCAGGCTATTTTCTGCAAGATAGGCGACAGAAGAGGTGAAGGGAACACACTGTGGATAATAAGCTTGGTTTTTGACGAGCTTGGCAAGAGAGCGAAAGCAATCGAATATGCCAAAGCCGCCCTCAAGATCCGTGAGGAGATCAAAGATCCACGAGCCGAGAAGGCAAAGCAAAAGCTGCAAGAATGGGAGAGCCAACATCAGAATCAATGAAGCCCGAAAACAAGACCCTGATCAAAGCCCTTCTGGAGAACAGCGCCTCTATCCAGGAGGACATCTACGACGACATCGAGCAGATGCTGGGCACCGTGCCCTTCATCCTGCGGGTCATGGCCCGTCGGCCAGAGTTCATGATCTTCTCCGCCCTCAAAGACTTTTATGCCCTGCGACCCCAGAGCCTGGAGCCCAAAGTCGCGGAGCTGCTGGCTGTAGCCGCAGCCGCCGCATCCGGCGCAGACAAGTGCCTGAAGGTGCACATGAGCGCAGCCGCGCGCGCCGGTGCGAGCGAGGACGAGATCCTGGATGCGGTGTTCATTGCGGCACTTATCGGCCAGACCAGGGTGCTGGCCTCGGCGCTACGCACCTTCCAGGAGTTTGAGAGCAGATCGAAAGAGAAGTAAGGATATGGTTTTGAAAATGTCTCTTCGGCGCCTTTGTGTCTTTGTGCCTTTGTGGTTGAGTTTTTTTGAAGGATTGAACGCTTAGCGACTGCAAAATACGCTCACCACAAAGACACAAAGGCACAAAGAACGATCGAGCTGAAATTTGGAGATGGTGGCTTGCTTGCACAATTCAGCGAAGAACCATCTGAAATCGATCAAGCTTTCCCAATTGCCCGAAAGCTTCATGGCTCTTGCCCCCCAATGAGAGCTTGAATGGTAGTAGTATTATGCAATGATGCCGAGATCGAGGTACCGGATGGCGAGATATGCCAGATCTGCGGCCAGGAATTGGAAGAGTTTGACGAGGTCACGGGAACGGGCATTCACGGATACTACCACTGGATCTGTGTGAGCCATGTGGATGCATGAGCGGGAACCTTTTTATACATTAAACTAGCTCGGAATAGAAGAAGCGATTTGAGATGTCCTATGAATCGCTATCTGGAGCGGGGATAACCAAGCCAGGCCAACGGTGATAGACTCAAGATCTATTCTCGCAGGAGTTCAAGGGTTCGAATCCCTTTCCCCGCACCTCTTTACTGGTATTTTGCGATGGAATCGCTCTTAGGG
This sequence comes from Methanothrix sp., assembly GCA_041305465.1. Lineage (GTDB taxonomy): Archaea > Halobacteriota > Methanosarcinia > Methanotrichales > Methanotrichaceae > Methanothrix. Next base: position 17,434 of record JBFYLJ010000081.1, on the reverse strand, counting down.
CAATGCTTGATAGATCTTATTATTATATTATATTGATAATTTATTCGTTTGTCGCATCGTCCCGATTGAGCGAACTTTTGCCACTCCATCTTACAAGAGGTAATTGATAAAAATCAACATAATGCAAAATTATCATGTAAGAAATTCCTATTTTTTGATAAAATTATTTTCATCAAATTACTGAAATCGATAGCTTTAAAAATACTAGTACAGCGTGGCCTAAGTAAACCAACGTTTTGACTTCGCGTCTTCGCGCCTTCGCGTGAAACCGGACCCAGGTTAAATCTCAAGCGAAGCCATAAAGCCGCGAAGAACGGTCAGCTATTCACAAGATGTACTAGATGAGACATCGAATGATTTCCGCAGGCTTAGGTGGACGTTGGCGCTGTGCAGGTGACCAGAATGTACCGTTTACCAGTCGGCAGTCCATGTTCCACACCAGGTGGCGCCATTCCAGTTCCAGGTGACAATGCCACCCACGTGATTGTCCACAGGTATCCCTTCATACCCAGATCGATGCAGTTGGTGCATTGTGATCTCCTCTTTTCAGCTCTTTTTTGCGTATTTAGGGCTTTGCATTATATAAAAAGAATGACATTTTAAGTATTTGCATATATTGTACAATTTTATTATATAATATTATTATATATTATTATTATATAATTATGATTAATTTTATTTGCTCCAACAGTTCTATCTTTGATAAAACAATGCTATGTGATGAAGGAACAATCTTAAATGGCTATGATCGCCTGGCTAAATACTGGATAGATCACTTGCAGCATGCAAGTGCCTTAATATAGTGTTTTATTAATTCAATTATGATCTAGTAACACTAATGCCAAAAGATTTATTAATATGTATATAAGATACATGAAATGATTTCAAATATTCAAGTTAGGAAATGGCCATGAAGATGATATACGGTTTGGTTTTGTTTTCCTGCGTTTTCAATTATCTGGGGCTAGAAGCCGCCTATCAGGATGTATCTGTTCCTGAGGATACTAATGGCGACAAAACGATATCTGCAGAAGAATTGAATGAGGGTTTCTTTGTCTATCCAGAGGCGTGAGCAAATGTCATCCACGTATTCCAAGGAAAAGCCCAACGCAGATTTGAAGGCAGAGTATCAGAAGTTCATCGGCAAAAAGATGCTCTTTCTCATCTCTCTTATTATTAGCATAATTCTATTGGCAGGCTATGCAGCCACGAGAGGTTCGGCTGATATCAGCGTTATTGATGTTTACACAACCATCATTGCCAGGTTTTTGCCGGGTCACTTTGAGACCACCTGGTTCTCGGACACAATCGTCTGGGGTCTGCGTTTGCATCGCATTCTTCTGGCCATTGTGGGAGGCATCGGTCTGGCGATTGCAGGAGCCGTAATGCAGGGCATTCTCAAGAATCCTCTGGCCAGCCCATTCACATTAGGCATAGCATCAGCCGCTGGCTTTGGCGCCGCTTTGGCCATAGTCCTGGGAGCAGGATTCGTAGGAGGAGAGTATCTCATTATTTTCAATGCATTCATCTTCACCCTCCTTGCCTCCTTGAGCGTTTATGGCCTGGCCAAGTACAAGGGCATCACCCCCGAGACCATGATCCTTGCGGGCATAGCCATCATGTATCTCTTCTCGGCGATGACATCATTCCTGCAATACGTTGGGCAGGCAGAGCAAGTGCAAGAGGTTGTCTTCTGGATGATGGGCTCTCTGGGAAGGTCTTCCTGGGATAAGGTATGGGTGGTCTCAGCCGTCATTGCGGCGTGCTTTCCCTACTTGCTCCTCAAATCGTGGGATATCAATGCTCTGGGTGCAGGCGATGAGACTGCCAAGAGCCTGGGGGTGAACGTGGAGAAGACCCGTGTTGTATGTATGGTGCTGGTCTCACTCATCACTGCGAGCGTGATCTGCTTTACGGGAACTATCGGCTTCATCGGTCTTGTTGCACCCCATATCACTCGCATGGTGATCGGTGGGGACCACAGGTTTTTGCTCCCTGCCTGTGCATTGGTAGGAGGAATGCTGCTATTGGCCGCAGATACCGTGGCAAGAACCATAATGGCGCCCGTGATTCTGCCGGTAGGAATAATGACTTCATTCCTGGGTGTCCCATTCTTCGTTTATCTATTCCTGCGCCGAAAGAAGGAGTTCTGGTGAGCCGCATTAGTCTTCCATTAATACTATTGTGGGATTATGCCCTATTATTATCCATTATGTGAAGACAATGCCGGCTGACTGGAAACTGCTTTATACCGTTCGTTTGCTGGGTTCCTGCAAAGTCGATAACTCAGGTGATATCATTTGAAGAAATTTATAATTATGGCCGTCCTGGCGGCTGTGGTAGTGATGTCGCTGGGCTGCATCTCATCTCCTGAGAAGAAGGAGACCGTCTCCAATGGTACCCAGAAGGAGAATGTCTCTCTCCAAGAGAAGATGCCCGGCAAGATTTCTACCTTGCGCATAGGCTACCAGCCCAGCACCCATCAGATCGCAGAGATGGTCGCTTCCGAGAAGGGCTGGTGGGCTGAAGACTTGTTGCCCTTCGGCATAACAGAGATCAAGGAGTTTGAGTTTCCCACTGGAGTTCCGGAGATGCAAGCCATGGTCGCCGGAGAGCTGGACATAGCTTATGTAGGAACTGCTCCGCCAATTTCTGCCATCTCCGCAGGACTGCCGGCCAAGATAGTAGCCGCCGTCAACATCAATGGCTCGGATTTGGTCCTCAAGCCTGATCTGGTCTACAATGGACCGGCATCATTGGCTGGCTTATCCATTGGCACATTCCCGCCCGGATCTATTCAGGACACTGTCATGAAGAAATGGCTTATGGAAAATGGGGTGGAGGTCTCGAATGTCGATATCAAATCCATGGACCCGGGACCTGCTATCAGTGCTCTGTCCGCAGGAAAGATAGATGGTGTCTTCTTGCCGCATCCTGCGCCATCCATAATTGAGCTGAAAGGCAAAGGCAAACACACAGTAGCTTCTGGCGAGATGTGGCCGAACCACGCCTGTTGCAGCCTGGTGGTCACAGACAAGCTCATCAAGGAGCAGCCCGAATTGGTGGAGCAGATCATAAGGACTCATATCAGGGCAACCGACTACATCAATTCAAATCCCGAGGAAGCCGCACAGGTATATGCCAAAAGAGCCAAAGCAAACCTCACAGAGATTGAGCATTCTATACACAACTGGGATGGCAAGTGGGTAAGCGATCCGCGAGTTCAGGTGCCCTCGACCGTCGAGTATGCAAAGGTCGATTACAAGATGGGGTATACTAAGAGGGAGCTGACTGAGAAGGACCTCTTTGATACCAACCTCTACGAGAAGGTGTTAGGTGCGAAGAAGAGTCAGTAGGTCTATAAATGTCCTGAGAAATCAGGGCATTTCTGTCCTCTCCATTTTTGGATTGATAACAATATGGCAGCTGGCTGCCTATCTGGTCAATGATCAATTGACCTTGCCCAGCTTTCTCCAGGTGATGGCAGCTTTTCTGGATAATTGGTTGTCGATTTTCACAGAGGATCTGCCCGTAAGCTCTCTTCATTTTGCCATAGGCATGGCAGGGGGCCTGATAATTGCTCTGCCTGTGGGCATGATTATGGGGTGGTTCAAGTTTCTTGACAATATCTTGGACCCTGTTGTGGAGATCTTGCGGCCTATTCCACCCTTGGCCTGGATTCCATTTGCCATCATCTGGTTTGGCATAACCAACATCGCGGCAGGTTTTATTATCTTCATAGGGGCTGTCTTTCCCATATTGATCAACACCTACGTGGGCTTTAAAAGCCTGCCCCGTGTGTATGTCGAGTCGGCTAAAGTCCTGGGTGCAACGAAGGATCTTGATCTGATAAGATATGTGGCTCTGCCTTATGCTCTGCCCTCCATCGCAGCTGGCATAAGGATCGCCATGGGAATTGCCTGGATGTGCCTTGTGGCCGCCGAGATGTTCGGGGTAAGCAAGAATGGTCTCGGCTTCAAGATTTGGGATTCTTACGGCCATTACCGCATGGATGAGGTATTCATGTACATGATTGTGCTCGGTCTGCTGGGCCTGGCCATCGATCGCACCTTCCGTTATGTGGTAGAGGATCGGATGCTCAAGTGGCGCGTGGGACTCACGCAGTAGCGAGCAAATCCCTGGTGCAAAGCCTTAATAAGATAATGCAATTCTGTAAAGATCAGAGAATTGTTGTACTATGTTAGCCGAGGAAAGGTCATGAAGAGAAATATCAAGGTTGAACGCCTCAATCAAAGACCGTTGGAGCAGCAGGAGATCGAGCTGGTAGAGCGCAAGGGCATTGGACACCCGGACAGCGTGGCGGACGGCCTCGCAGAGTCCATCAGCCGGGCCCTTTGCCAGGAATACCTTGATAGATTTGGAGCGGTGCTACATCACAATACCGACAAAACGCAGATCGTAGCTGGTCGGTCCAAGCCCGCTTTCGGAGGCGGCGAGGTCATCTGTCCGCTTTATATTCTTCTTACGGGACGCGCCACCCGCGTCTTCAAGGAAGTGGAGATTCCGGTGGACACCATTGCTATCAAGGCCGGTAGAAAGCTCCTGGGTGAGTCGCTCTCCAACCTGGATGTCAACAACCACGTCATCCTTGATGCGAAGATCGGCATGGGCTCCTCTGATCTGCGGGATGTCTTCAGCCGCAAGGTCCCATCTGCAAATGACACATCTTTTGGCGTGGGATATGCGCCACTATCTGAGACTGAGAACATCGTCTTCAATTCCGAGCGCGAGCTGATGAGGCTCAAGAAGAGCGTTCCGGCCATAGGCGAGGACATAAAGGTCATGGGCATGCGCCAGGGTGATGTCATTAACCTGACCATCGCCTGCGCTATGGTTGATCGGCATGTGGCCAGCCTCAAAGAGTATGTGGACACCAAGAACGTCATTGTCAATCACATCGTTGAGTACGCCAAGCAGTTCACCTCTCGAAAGGTGAACGCGCAGATGAATGTGGCAGACAACATCGATCAAGGCTCGGTCTACATTACAGTCACAGGCACCTCCGCCGAGATGGGAGACGATGGAGCAGTGGGCCGGGGCAACCGGGCCAACGGCATGATCACACCCAATCGACCCATGAGTCTGGAAGCCACCTGCGGCAAGAATCCCATCAACCACGTGGGAAAGATCTACAACCTGCTTTCCACAGAGGCGGCCCGGCAGATCGCTGCCGAGGTGCAGGGCATTGAAGAGGTCTATATCAAAATGCTCTCGCAGATCGGCAAGCCCATAGATGAGCCGCATATCGCCAGTGTGCAGATTGTGCCCAAGGAAGGCGTGGACATGAAGAAACTGGAAGCCGGGGCAGCGGAGATCCTGGACGACTGGCTGGCCAATATCCCCAAGCTGCAACAGATGCTGTTTAGGGGAGAGCTGAGCACTTACTGAGAAGCAGCGGATACTTTTCTGTCAAAAGAGGGAGGAGATGAGCGGCAACTCTCTCCTAATTTTCTCAATTTTCCTTCATTGGATAGTTGCTTCGATGTAATCCTTTTCACAATTTGCGGTTTTGTGCTTTGAATTCAAATCCATCAAAAATGCATGCTCATCCGATTTCCTACGGGCAAAGGAGTACACCATTGCCTGGGCCCTGTCTGCCGATCCCAGGAATCCGGTGGCCCTCAAGAACCTGGGCGTCATCCTAGGCAAGGAGGAGGGCCGTCTATGGGCTCTCTGCTATCTGAGGGAGAGCCAAAAGCTCGCTCATGATGTGGATAGCAGGATCACCATAGAGGCCTAGGCGGGCTGTGGCGAAACAATCATTGCCATGCATCAGCCTCGCTTCCCTATGGCCTGATGCTTGCTTTAGTTGATCAGGTAATACCGTTTCGGGTTCGTTTATATTATAATAGCAAGTTAATATTATTTCTTAGGCGGGATAGATATAGTCTGCGAACCGTTGCCAAATGAAACGGTCTCCCTGTCAAAGAGCATGTTCTCGGAGATATCCATCTAATTTTGTCTTCATTACTCACGCCGCCAACTATACGATTAGCCTCATAAAAATCATACCGGCTATTTATTCTATCATTGCCATCATGCCATTAACAGGAAATTCAAGAGGGCCTTAAATATAACTGCCTACAAATGTATTCCCCCTTTCTTCAGGCTGGCATTCAGATCTTCCTTCATTTGTTCTGCTGCCTCTTTTGCGAACAATGCAAACTTCTCATCATTGCCTTTGTTCTGATAGGCAAATATAATCCCTCTTGATGAATTCACAATCGCTCCTCTTCCGTCTTCATTGAAGCAAGGGACAACATCATCTGCTCCGCCTCCCTGGGCACCATAGCCTGGTACAAGGAAGATTGCCTTTGGCATCAGTTTTCTTAGGGTCTTTGCCTGTTCAGGGAATGTCGCTCCGACAACTGCTCCGACACTGCTGTAGCCGCGCTCACCTATTACCTCTTGTCCCCATTTGTTGACATTCTCTGCCATTATTTCATACACTTTCTTTCCGTTGACTTCCAGGTCTTGTAATTCAGATGAGCTTGGATTTGAAGTCTTGACAAGGACAAATATTCCTGAACCGTCCTCTTTGCAGACTTTAGTGAATGGTGTGACTGAATCAGAGCCAAGGTAAGCATTCACTGTCAATGCGTCAGCGTCAAATGACCTTTTCTTTTCGCCAAAAACATCTACCTTGCCCAAGAAACCGTCTGCATATGCCTGTGAAGTATTGCCAATGTCGTTCCTTTTGCCATCGATTAGTACAACAAGCTTTGCAGCTGATGCTGCCTTTGCAGTCTCACCCATTGCCCATACTCCCCACGGGCCGTACTGCTCGTAGAAAGCTGCCTGAAGCTTCACTGCAGGGACTATCTTCTTCACTGCCTCTATAATCCGGCTGTTAAAGTCGAACATTGTCAGTGCGACTGCTTCGAAAGTTTTGCCATGTTTCACGCTGTGCATTTTTTTCAGAAAGCCTGGTATTTTTGGAAAATCAGGATCTAACCCAACAATAGCAGGATTCTTCTTGTCTTCGATTGCTTCTATGAGCCTATCAGCGAAATTATTTGGAGCCATTGTATCACCTCTGGAAAAGTCTTTAAAGAGCTGACTTAAATAAATTATGGGCCTATATCCAATCGGCCCGGAGTCTCCATTGCTATTCCCAAATAGATGGTTTTCTTCCAGGCCACAAGGCAAGCACCAAAGAGACGGAGACGGTCCTAGCAGAGGCCAAGGGCGGCAGGACGCGCAATGTGTATCTGAGGAGCAGCAGGAAGATGGATGCAGAGGCGGCCAGGCAGAAGGCTGGGGTGATGAAGACGGAGGATATTCTGGATATTTTGCCGATCCCGACGGCCATCCATGTGAGGTGGCATGGGTCCCGTTCTTTGAACATCAACAGGGAAAATTAGTATCGCATGATTAACGGTCAGATATATCATCATGCAGTCAAACACGACGGTGACCTTTGTTGTTGGGGCATGAGAAGATGAAGACGGATTACGATACCATAGCAGATGCATACGCCCTCAGCCGACGAGTAAGTGAACATGTGATTGTCGAATTGCAGTCATTTTGTTCCCTCACTCCCGTATCCAAGGTGCTGGAGGTCGGCTGTGGCACGGCCAACCACATCTATGCACTCATTGATTCAGTCGATTGTGCTGGCTGGGGTGTCGAGCCGTCCGAAGGCATGCGTCGGCATGCTCCAGTTCATTCCCGGCTCAATGTCTGCCAAGGATCGACCGAGTTTATTCCATTTGAGGATGCTTTCTTCGACTTGTTGTTCTCAGTCAATGTCATCCATCATCTGCCCAGCCCACGGAAATATTTTGAGGAGAGTTTTCGAGTCCTCCGTCCTGGTGGATGGATATGCACGTTCACTGATTCGACCGAAATGATTCAGAGAAGGGTGCCGCTCTCGCGGTATTGGCCATCATCCGCTGAAGCGGACAATGCACGATACCCTACAGCCGCTGCGTTGCTCGATGCTATGTATCAAGTGGGTTTCATCAATATAACTTCTCGTGAGATCAAAAAAACATCGCGTATTGCCGATGCTACACCCTACCGTGAGAGGACTTTTTCGTGCCTTCGGCTCATTGATGATGTCCAGTTCGAAGAAGGTCTTCGGCTGCTTGAGGAAGACCTGCGCAAAGGACCGGTACGCGTAACATCGGAATACGTGTGCATATGGGGGGAAGCCCCAACGAAACACTGCAGCGAACAGCTGCACGAAGGCAGCCGATGAGCTTGGTCATTGGAATGAATAAATGTGAGAAGATATACCTTCTTCGTGATCCATGGTGAAAAGACAGCAGGCTCTCTACTATCTGCGCCGCTCCAATGAAGTCGATCCCCAGGAAATGCAGGCACCCGAAGAGCTGCGCGCTCTGGCCAGGAACGGGCTCTCGAAGATTGCGGCCCGCGAACTCAAGGCCAGGGGGCCGAGGCAGGACGGCGGTCTTCTATCCGACTGGGCCATGCGGCTGCTGTCCGGCAAGCCGCTGGAGGAGGTCCGGGTGATCGCCTTCGAGATCGGCATGCTCGGGCAGCACGGGCTGGATATCAACGACCTCCAGGAGACACACGTCCTGCGAGCGCTGCCAGGGAGGACATTCTCGGCGCTGGAGCTGCTTGCCAAGTTGGATCGTACCCTCAGGAGCCTGGAGGCTCTGGCCGTGCAGACCGGTATCACCAATGATACCCTCTACGGCTACCTGAAAAGCTTCCTCTGGGTGGGCATCGTCAGCCGTTCCAAGCAAGGCTTATCAGTTCTCCTTCAACTACATCGTCTGGCCGGAGCCGAAAGACTTCGTGACCTCACTTCAGGAATATCAGGTCCTGCGCCTCGTGCCCCGTGAGGTCCTGCTCATAGGCGGAGCCGTGATGCTGGAGCTGGGGCTCAAGGATGCCACCAATCTCCTTTCCGAGATCTGGCGAATCAATGGGCTGGCGTGGCCTGGAGTACGGGCCGTAGCATCCCATAACCAAAAAGCTGGAAAGCAAGCATGCGGGTGCCAAGTTGCTGCTACAGAAAAAATCGGATAGCCATAAGCGATAGATGTGACCGTGCCTGCCGCTTGAGGACGATGGAGCGCACACCAGGACCTTTTCATCTTAAGCTTTCTATCCCCCGCACTCCCCACCCTCCTCATATGCTTCCCTTAGTTGATCGGCTACGCTCTCGCCAAGCCTCTGCCCAGCGATGACAAAGAAGGCCTCGGCAAAATCAGGACGCAGGCATCCGGTATTCTCTGTTCCATCCAGGACCAGGTCTGCCAGGTAGCGCATATCCTCGTCAGGGAGCTTCTTGAGCCGCTGCTCGAACTCCTGCACGCTCCGGGAATGGTGATTGGCCACAGGGGGCAGGATGTTCATGTACTCAATCTCGATTCCCTTTTTTTGCAGCACTTCCATCTCCGGGACCAGCTTTATCAGAATCTGCAGGTCCCTCTCATTCAGATCTCGGGCCATATTAACAAGAAACGCTCTGCAATAATATAGCGTTAACCAACAGATGGGCTTATCCCGTTCATTTTCGAAACTGCCCTAGCTGGCTTTTTTGTCTTGATGATCAAGAGCGTCTTATTCTTGTCCAAGTTGAGCTTGCGCACCTAGGGCAGGACCTACAGATGATAGGTTTATGCAGAAGGCTTATCTAGTTATAATTGGTGCAAATTACATAACGGATAGCGCAATTTGAGGACTTGGATGGAATCTGCAGACAGAATTGCCGAAAATGGTCTGGATCTGGAAACTCCAGACACTGGGGATGTTTATTCTGTATCCCTGCTATCCCAGAGTATTAAGCGTTTTTTGTCGGAAACTCCAAAGTTCAATGACGTCTGCTTAAAAGGAGAAATCACCAACTTTTTCAGGGCCGCATCAGGTCACATCTATTTTGATCTAATGGAAGATGGCTATATTATTGCATGCGCATTTTTTAGGCGCCAGCAATTCTCCCGTTGCGGTGACCTTGGCAACGGGACCTTGGTCGTTGCATCAGGCTCTATTACCATATATGAAAAGGAAAGCAAGTACCAATTCATTGTCAATGAGATCACAACAATTGGGGATGGCTTCTCTTCCTCGGAATTAAAGCGCCTAACGGATGAGCTTGAGAGAGAAGGCTTGTTCAGTTTGGATAGGAAGAAGCCCATACCCCGACTTCCCAGGAAGATAGGCGTTATCACCTCTAGGGATAGTACCTCCATTAGGGACATTCGGACTGTGGTTAATGCGCGGTTTCCAAAGATGGACCTGGTTCTAGCTTATGCAGCCATTCAAGGAGAAGGAGCACCGAGCAGCATAATCCAGGCATTTATCGCTCTTGCCAAGATCAATGATGTGGATGCCATTATATTGGCAAGAGGCGGCGGCCCATCGGAAGATTTTATGGTTTTCAACGATGAGCAACTTGTGCGATTTATTGCTTCGAGCACCAAGCCCCTAATCACTGGCATAGGTCACGAGAGAGACATATGCCTGGTTGATTTGGTTGCGGACTTTCGAGCCTCTACGCCTTCTACTGCTGCCCAGGCAGTGATCCCGGATATTCTGGTGCTTAGAAACGACCTGAGTTCATTATGGAAAAACCTTGAAAGAACTAATGAATCCTATAAAGAGAGAAATAACGTTTCTCGGTACAAAGCTATTATTGCAATACTGAGTGCGCTTTTATTGCTTGCCATACTGATATTCATAATGAGATGAGGATTTATGAATAACATTAAATATTTTGACAATATTCGAAGGATCAAAGAAATTATATCACAGCTTGATGCGGGAAAGTTGCCGCCTAAAGAGGCAAAGAAGCAATTCGAAATAGCCAAAGGACTTATTGATGAATGCGAAGAAAGTTTAAATCGATATTCCGGGACAGTTGAAGAGATAAGCATCATTTCTGCAGGGCATTGATTGCCTCACAAACACGCAGTCTTCTCCAGACGCAAAATTTTAAATATAACTAACTAAAATTATTATACTAGATTTGGAGTGGATTCTGGATGGCTACGATCTTTAACTGGGCAGGGGATGCAATAATCAGAGATACGGTTATGTGGGACAAAAGAGCAGTCATCGGCAACTCGGGCCTCTACATTCCCACCGATATTCGCGCCTGGCTCTCCTCCACGAATAGCGAGGTCATCCTGAGAGCCTTGCAAGATATCGGTCTTCCCTCGGTTCGCGAAGCGGGCACCTTCGACCTGCGGGCCTGGAAGATCTGGAATTATGTGGCAACCTGTGTGCAGTATGTCACTGACAAAAGCTCATTCGGCCTTGAGGATTTCTGGCTCTTTCCTGAGGAGACGCTCGTGCTGCATAAAGGCGACTGTGAGGACTCATCTTTTCTGCTGGCCACCCTTCTTCTGGCCAGCGGCATCTCCGAGCACTGCGTGCGCGTAGTCTTGGGCAGTGTATCCATACCGGACGGGTCCTTTGGCCATGCCTGGGTGGTCTACCAGAATGAGATCGGCCGTTGGTGCCTGCTGGAGTCCACCCTGGATGCCATCCCCACGGAGCTGACGCCGGCCGACCCTTTTATCGTGCCGGGAAGTCAATATCAGTATCAACCCCAGTTCTGCCTGAACGGCACTCACGTCTGGTCGATGGGGGCTGCAAGGTCGCAGATTAATGATTACCTGAAAACGAGGGGCATGGTCCAGGTAAAACAGAAGGCTTCCAAGAAGAGGTTTTTCTAATCATTATCTTTTGATATCGGACCGCAGGGCATCCTCTTCTCTTTGGGAGCGAATAGCTTGCAGCATACTCTCCATCTTATGCCAGTGGCCGCCTTCCCAGTAGAGCTTCTTGCAGGCGCTGCATTGCCACCTCTTTATCCCGGACGTTCTCTCTTCTTGCAATAGGCCATTGCACAGCGTGCACCTCTGGGGATCAAGTCGCAGGGGCACACCTGCTTTTGCCATCTCCAAGAGCTGATCGGATATTTTCGAAGACAGGATGAACAGGCACGATGCGCCCGCGCCTGGGGCAGCCAGGAACAGCCTATTGTCCCTGGTGATAATCGTCCTTCTCTCTTTTATTGCCTGGAGCAGGAGCCTATCGTCGCTACCGTCTTGGGGATTGGCGACATCCTGTCCTAAAAGCCTCAGCCACCTGCCCAGGCGCATGAGCATCAGATCCACCAGAAAGCGCTGCCCGGTATTCTCGCCTGTATCATCACCTTTATCCTCAGACACACTTGGCACCCGATCTACCTCCATCCATCCGCAACTATTTATCGATTGATCTCCGCAGACAACTGCCATGAAGAAGGCGATGAGCAATGTGGACGTCGCCGCCATGGCTGCGGAGCTATCCGACAGGATCCTGGGCGGCTTTATGGGCAAGGCCTACCAGCAGTCCTCGGATAAGATCTGGCTCTCGGTTGCCTCCCCTGCGGAAGGCAGGCTGGATCTGCTCCTAGTGGCCGGCAAGAGGGTCAATATAACCAAAGGGCAGCGACCTGCATCAAAAACACCTCCCCAGTTTCCCACAATGCTCAGAAACCGTATTTCCGGGGGCAGGATTGTCGAGATCTTGCAGCATGACCTGGACCGTGTTCTGGAGATCGCAATAGAGCGCAGCGGCTCTCGTCATTATCTTGTTATTGAGCTGTTTCCCAAAGGCAGCATAATTCTGCTCGACGAGAACCGGCAGATCCTATCCATGCTCAAGAAGATGGTCTACCGGGGCAGCAAAATGGCGGCAGGCGAGAAGTACCTCTACCATCCCGGTCAGCTCGATCCCAGAACCATTTCTAGAGAAGAGCTTTCCGGCTGGCTTTCCAGCGCCGGTCAGGACCTGGTTCGATCCATTGTGCGAGGACTGAACATGGGGGGAACCTACGGCGAGGAGGTTTGCCTCGTCGCTGGAGTGGATAAGAATAAGCCCGCCGCTGATCTGAATCCAGAAGAGATCGAGCGGATTCATCAGGCCCTGCGCGAGGTCTTCTTGAATGACACTCTCGATCCTCACATCGTTCTTGATAACGGCGAGCCGGTGGATGTCCTCTCCCGGCCTCTCAAGATTTATGAGGACCTGGAGAAAAAGCGCTTTGCCACTTTCAGTGAGGCCATTGATGCGTTCTTCGTAGAGAAAGAGGGCGATGAAGAGAGGAAGAAAAATCCCCTGGATCGAAGGATCGAGGTACAGCAAAAAGCAATTGAAGAGTTCGAGGCCCAGGAGAAGGCATTAATCGCCAAGGGCGAGCTGGTCTACCAGATTTACGGCAGCGTCGAGCAGATTTTGCGTGTGGTGGCCGATGCCAAATCCAAAGGCTTTTCTTACAATCAGATCTGGGAGAGGATCAGCGTCTCGGGCCTGCCTCAGGCCAAGATCATCCTCTCTTTGGATGGTCAGGGCGAGATGCGTGTCCTTCTGGAGGGAGTGGAGCTAGAGCTGCATGCTAGCCTTTCTGTTCCCCAGAATGCGCAAAGGTACTACGAGAAAGCCAAGGAGATGGCTCGAAAGGGGAGCGGCGCAAAAGAAGCCCTGGCCATCACAAAGCAGCTTCGGGCAGGAAAGGCCGCTGCTCCAAAGAAGGCCCGTCCAGCAGTCTTTCATCGTAGAAGGAAGCCCAAATGGTACGAGAAGTTTAGATGGTTTTTCTCTTCAGACGGATTTATGGTGCTCGGCGGAAGGGATGCGGATACCAATGAGGAGATATATGCCAAATATCTGGAGCGTCGAGACCTTGTGCTTCACACGGACGCTCCCGGCGCACCGCTCACGGTAATCAAGACCGAAGGTGAGCCGGTTCCTGAGAGCACTTTGCAGGAGGCGGCCGTGTTTGCTGTGAGCTACTCTTCTGTCTGGAAGGGCGGGCTTGTGGCTGCAGATTGCTATCTGATTAAGAGAGATCAGGTCAGCAAAACACCGGAATCGGGAGAATTCCTAAAGAAGGGAGCTTTCGTCATTCGCGGAGAGCGCAGATACTTCAAAGACACGCTGCTCGGCCTGGCCCTGGGCATAGCTGACGGCGTTCTGATTGGCGGGCCGGTCTCGGCAGTAAAGCTGAAGGCAGATCCTGTGGTAGAGATTGAGCCTGGCGAGCTGAATGCCGATGATCTGGCCAAGAAGATTTACAGACAGTTTACGGATAAAGTGGAGGACAGAGCATTCTTGAAATCAGTCGCTTCTGTAGATCAGATTGTGCAGTTCCTGCCACCGGGCGGATCGGGGATAAGAGAGAGCTGAGCCATTTGCTATCTTTTTAGGACTGTTTGGGGGTGCAGGGGCAGAGAATCCCCGCCTCTTCAGAGGTGGGATGAATCGTGCACCGCCCAGATTACTTTCTTCTTGCGGCATAGCTATATATTGCTCCAGATCTATTACTGTAAAGCTCGGTTTGCTGCCAGCAGTTGAAAAGACTCAAGCAGCGCGCACAAAGCCACAAAAACAATTGGCATGGGATCACATGCCATCGGTTGAAAGGCCGTAGATGCCTACGAATTTATTCGTGGGAGTGGTCACATCTCTGAAGGTTTCCGCTGCGGATCGCTTTAAACGTTGCCGCTGTCAGGCAGACCTTCTCCGCAATTTTTGCAATACTTGGCATCCATATCATGTCTGTCCAAGCCGCAACCCGGGCAGATTTGTACCTTCTTTTCCCGCTCGGTCATAAGCCAGGCCCGGAAGATTCTGGCTGCCTGAAATGGAATTAGGATTATGCCGGAGATTATCATGGCAACTGTAACAAACCTGCCCGCTTCTGATACGGGTACAATATCGCCAAAGCCCACTGTGGATATGGCAACCACTGTGAAGTAGAATGCGTCTAGGAAATTCTGAACATCCGGGTTCACTGGGCTTTCCACAAAATAGAATATTCCTGAGTATACAAAGAATATTATGATTATGCTCACCACGAGCCGAGCGACGTTTATCATTCCCTGGCTTATTGTGCCGAATAGCAGATGGTTTTGGGAGATGAAGCGCAGGAATCTGAATATGCGGAAGATGGCCAGTACTCGAATTGTCTGGATGACTCTGATATCGTAGATGAAGTAGGCTGGGGGAAGGGCCAGCAATATGAGGGTGGGCATAATGGCCACCAGATCTATGATGCTGTAAATGTCTCTGACATAAGACAATCTGTTGGGCGCCCCGTAAAGCCTGAGAAAATACTCAACAATGAAGATGCCAACGATCAATATCTCAATTCTCCATAGCTGGTCTCTCAAGCCGCTGGTGATATTGTAAGTATCTATCACAAAGATGGCCACCAGCAAGAGGTTGAGAAAGATGATGATGATGTCGATTCCCTTTCCCAGAGGAGTTTTAAAATCGATCATGTAGAACTCGACAACCTCTCTAAAGGTCCGGGGTCTAGCTCTATCTTTCTCCTGTCCGGCAGAGCTTTGCTGGCCATTCATCAGTATACTACTTCATCTCCCTAAAAATAAACCAATGCCCAACTTCACTCTACTGCCTGCCTTTAATGTGCCTGATCTCCACGGCCACGCCCCGGCGAGATGCCTTCATCTCCCAGCCGGACATCTTGGCTCTTCCAACGCCAAACGCCTTCTCACCTACGATTATGACCTCGTCACCAGGCCTGATTTGCTCGTCTGCCTCCACTACACCTGGTGCCAGCAAGGAGCCTTTCGGCAGGAAATCGCCGATCTTGACGATGTATCTTCCGAGGGCTTCCAGCCGGGCAGCGCCAACCAGGGATATGGCAATCATGCCGCTGGGCGTGGTCGCTGCCAGTGATCTCTTCTTCTCATCCTGAATCTCCCTGCCTTTCACAATGATCTTTCCTTCCAGAAGAAGGTCGCCGGCTCCTTTTCCGAAGTAGTAATCGGCATGGGCCCGGTAACGCAATAGACGCAGATCGGGCAATCGTCTGGCTGCATGACAGGCCTCTGCCACCGCCGCGCTGAGCCGGTCCAGGGCCGGGCCTTTGGTGCCGCCTCCGGTAAATGTAGCATCAAGGCCACTGTCCTTCACCGCTGCCTCCAAATCTCCTTCTAGATGGGCCACGATTCTGGCGTATCTGTTCTTCTTGAGGTAGGCCTCCAGGCAGCTGCACAGCCAGGCTCTCTCCTCTCTGTCCCATCGACCGGTGACGGGAACGTCGTAGCTGGCAGCAGGATAAGCCTCCTCCAACTCGCGCGGCACAAGAGCCAGGGGGGAGGTCAAGATCAGCTCATGCAGATAGCGGCGGTGGCCTCCCACAGCCTCCGCGAAGAGTCGATGTGATCGGGAGAAGGAGTAGGGCTTTTTTGCCGAGCAGGGCAGGAGCAGCAAGACATCGCTCTCTGGAGCCTTGTACCGGCCAATCACCCTCTCGGCAAAGCGAGTGACCTCCACGCGCTGCAAGGATTCGGCACAGTTGGCATAAAAGGTGCTGCGGCGGATCTGGGGTGTCCTCTTTTCCAGGTACTGGTGCTCCTGATCCAGCAGGCGCAGGGCCGTCGTCTGCTCGGGCGTCACCCGCACCTGCCGCTCGACGTATTCGCGGATGGTCTCAGAGCGAACTGCCTCCCGAACTGCGAGCAGCTCCTCTTCCAGCTTCTGTAGATTGTGGGCAATAATCAGCGGCGCCTTCCTCTCGCCCGCAGCCATCTTCCGGCAACTTTCGCAGCGGCATGGAAGCTCCAGCAGCTCCGCAGCCTTCCAAACTCCATCGCGGGTGTGGTAGCGGCCCAACAGGCCGTCAGCCACGACGCGCGTCCCGTCCAGAAGGTCCAAGCCCAGATACACCAACAGGCCCAGGTTGGAGGGCGTTGCCAATGCCGGGGCATAGAGAGCCGTATCCGGGGCGATCTTCTCTCGCACGCTTACAATGGCTGCCACCAGATCTCTGGGATTTTTCAGGGCTCCGCTGCTGCCCAGCACGTAGACATCGGCTTTTTCCGGCTCGGCGGCGCTGAAGGGATGGATTATTACGCCTTTGGGGCCGGCAAGCTCCATGGGCGGCATTTCCAGGGCCGGCTCGGAGCGAAGAGCAGCGGGCACGAAGGGCAGCATGGCTAGCTTCTTCTGATCACGTAAAGCCTCGGCGGCCGTTATGGCCTCTTGCAGGGAAGCGTAGCTGTAGACGCTGCCCGCTGAGACATAATCGTCCTTTGTGATCATGGCAGGAGTGCTGATCTGCAGCTCTAAAAGCAGCTTTCCCATGCGGGCCGGGCCGTCGCGGCGGACTACCTCGAAGTACTTGGTCATACCTTATTGTGCCTCACTTTATCATCAAAGCAATGGTGACTTAATCATATAAAAAGGAGATTTGAGTCGATATGCTCGACAGTGACCACTCCCGCCAATGAATTGGCGGGCATCTAGGCTGATGCCAAAGACTGTAGCCCCAGTCTTGCGATGTTAAGAGCAGCATTGAGATCTCTATCTATCGATAATCCACAATAGGGACAATTATGGACTCTGATAGATAGATCCTTTTTGACTATTTGACCACAGCTTGAGCATATCTGGGATGTATTTGCAGGATTAACCA
>JBFYLJ010000080.1:0-3006 GCA_041305465.1 Methanothrix sp. | reverse complement strand
GGCCAGGGAGACAAAACACAGCACTGCCGGCGAGGCTGCGGCAGTTGCCAAGAGCGCCGATGTCCGGAGTCTGGTCTTGACCCACATCAGCTCGCGCTACTCCGAGGACACATCCATTCTTCTGAAGGAGGCGAGATCTATTTTTGAGAGGACAACTGTGGCGGAGGATCTGATGTCGATGGAGATCAAGCTAAGAGACGAATGATCCCGAGGGAGATGGGAAAATACCCCAATGAAAAATATCGAAAAGAAAACCGCAAACAGAAATTATTTTGTCTGCTGAAGCTAATTTGTGTCCCCTCAATTCCTTTTAAATTTGCCTTGTTGCATTAAAATTGCTCTCCATTCTGGACAGGAAAAAATTTAGCTTGCAGCCTTCGATGCCCCGTCTGCTTGCAGCGGGCTGCGCCTTCGCTGTTTCACCGTCCTTTGCGCGGACTATTTGCTTAATCCTGGAAAGAGTTAGCTTTAAAACTTTGTGTTCTCTGCCTCTGCTCATACCACATAAAAGTGCATGAATATAATAAACCTTAAGCCGCTAGACCCTACAACACAGCTATAACAACCAAAATTTTAAATATCATGCTTTCGCAAGTCATTTAGGATCGAATATTGTAATTTTTTTATCTGAAAGGCGGAGATGTGCTTTATGAGTTGCAAAGAGGAAGTCAAGGTAGAAGAAATCAAGGCTTATGAAAAACTGAATCGGTTCGAGGAATTGTATCCGGAATTTAATTCCATAAATAAGATACTGGAGCATTACAAAATAGGCTCTGGCGGAGAAGCTAAATTTGTCCAAGATTTCGGAGAATATCTTGAAGGCGGATCCAGAGAAGCCAGAGAGATCTACAGGACAGCAGCCGATATCTCGGAGAAAGCTGCCTTGATATGGGCGAATATAAAAGATGCTACCGCTCCATATTATAGCCAGGTAATTTTCAATAATCTGCCGGATAGTTTTCTTAATAAGCTGCGATCCATTCCCGCCTACGACAGGCTGTTTGGCAGCCTTGATTACATCAGCTGCGATCATTGCCGCTCTATCTTCGGCCCAGCCGCTTACTTTGCCGACCTTATGAGGTTTGTTCAAACATATATCAACGACGAGAACCGATCTACAATCCCCGAAAAATGCGCACTCAATGATAGAAGGCCCGATCTCGCCAAGATTCGCCTGGACTGCAACAATTCGACGGACATAATTCCCTCCATCGATCTTGTTAACGAGATTTTGGAGACCTTTTTAGAGACCACAGGAGTCTGTGCGGATGCATATAAGCATGCTAAAGATGCCATATTCCCCCAATCCCTTCCCTTCAACTCTCCTCGCGCAGAGATCCAGAGTTATCTCAAGAGCTATGAAACAGATCTATGGCAAATATACCAGGCATTCAATCTCCCTTTTATAAGAAATCCATTTGAAAATAAGTTAGAAGACCATACGGCGAGGGAATTCCTGCAGCTCTCGCCCGAGGATTTTCGTCTGATCACCAATGAGATATCCTCTCAGGATATTTCCAAATATTTCGGAGAGGTTGATCTGAATGGCGCAGACGGCCTGGAGAACTTGGACGTACTTCTAGAGCAGATGAAACTCACCCGTGAGGAATTAAATGAGCTAGTATATCAGAATCTCGACCGACATGAGATCAATGCAGGATTTAATCGGCTATCTTTTATAAATTCTGCAGACGACGGTCTGGGTCCCCTGTTCATCTCTATCCAGGAAGGCACAGGCTATGATAAGCTGCTAAATCTGAGCCCTGCCAAGCTTGACCGAATGTATCGTTTCCTGAAGCTGTCCCGAAAGCTGAACTGGTCTTTTACCGATCTAGACTGGGCTCTTCGCTCTCTTTATCAGCCTTATCTTCCCGAAAGGGTGCTCAAATTCGATGGAATCGATGACTACATCTCCTGCAGAAATGCTGCCAAATTGGATCTTCTCTCTCTATCCGAATTTACAATTGAGGGCTGGATCAGTCCGGAAAGCTCTGCCAGCCATGCGGCTTTAGGGCTGCTTATCAGCCGAGATGAGGAGCAGTATCATCTGTACCTGGGTGTAAATCCTGCAGGAAAGCTTGTATTTTGCATTTTCCGGATATTAAGCGCTACAGAGGGAAAGGCAGAGTCACAGAACATTTTTGAGATCGAAAGCTTCTACGATTCTATACCTAATGGCATATTCACTCATGTGGCAGTCTCTTATGCAAACAATAAGTTCTGCCTCTTCATCAATGGCAATAAAGTCCTCATAAATGAGAACAACGAGTGCGAAAAGGGATTCATCAGGCCTGTATTTAGCTCCCCGATCAACTGTATTGAGATGGACCTTGGACGAGATCTCTTTGATAATTATTTTTATGGCTGCATCAAAGAGGTTCGCATCTGGCAAAAAGCACATGATAAAGACGCCCTGCAGGAAGGACTCTACCAGCGTTTCACGGGAAAAGAACGCGACCTCATTGGCTATTGGCCTATGGTGGAAGGACTATGGGATTATCTGCCGGATCTGACTCCCGGTGGCAGCAACGGTGCACTGGGCGGGGGGGAGTTTTCCGCTCAGCCAGAATGGGTTTGCAGGGAGCTTATCCTCGATCCTTTGCCGCAAGAGCAGTCAAGCCTTCTAAAATTTAACGGCATAGACCAATATCTGGCGGCTGAGGGATTTAATCTGGCCGAGACAGATCAGATCACCATCGAGGTTGATGTCGAGATCGAAGCGCGGCTGGAAGCAGCAGCTCGTCAGGATGACTGCATTTTATGCCTTAGTAAGAATAGCCAAAATGCCGAAATTGCCCTATTGCTGTATTCCAGCGCTCAAGGCAATCTGGTATTCAAATTTGGGTCCAGTCCCACGATCGTAACCAGCAGCAAGACTCTGCCCATGGGCCAGAAGAACCATGTTTGTGTCACCTACAAAAAAGAAACTGACGATGTGGGTACGGTCAAGATTTATGTCAATAACGAGGAACCTGATTCATTTGACACCCCATCTTTTGAATTCAA
>JBFYLJ010000079.1:0-6127 GCA_041305465.1 Methanothrix sp. | reverse complement strand
GCTCGATTGGTGGAGATGATCGGCAACACCTTCCTGGAAAGAAGGGACAGAGACTCGGATGACACGCACTTCGAGATGATCCTTTAGGGGACTGGCATGAGCATTGTTAACATCTTTGAGGATAGAGAGGGGCACATTGCCCAGAAGGGCGAACAAATCATGCATTTGGCCTGCAATAGCGATAGCCTGGCAGGAGCTGTGAGCCAGAGGGCCTGCGTCTACTCCGGGGCCAGAGTGGTGCTCAATCCGATCACAGACGCTCTGCATCTGGTACATGGGCCGATTGGCTGCGCCAGCTACACCTGGGACATTCGAGGCAGCACCTCATCAGGTCCTGATCTCTACCGCAATAGCTTCTCAACAGACATGAAGGAACTGGATGTGGTCTTTGGCGGTGAGAAGAAGCTGGCGGCATGCCTGCAAGAGCTGGCGGACCGGTATCATCCGCCTGCCATCTTTGTCTATTCCACCTGCATCGTAGGTATAATCGGAGATGATTTGCGATCCGTCTGCAAAATAGCGAGCGAGGAGCTTGGCATTCCTGTCCTGCCTGTAAGGTCGGAGGGATTTCGGGGAAACAAGAACGAGGGCTACAAAGCTGCCTGCAATGCCCTGTCCGAACTGATCGGAACCCGGGATTATACGCCAAGGCACCCATCTATCAACCTCCTGGGTGAATATAATGTCGCAGACGACCTGCAGTTTGTTAAGCCTTTCTTTCAGGAGATGGGAATGCAGGTTGTAGCTACGCTGACGGGCGACTCTCGCGTGGCCGAAATTCAGAGGGCCCATACTGCTCAGCTTAACCTGGTACAGTGCAGCGGCTCCATGACCTATCTTGCCAAGAATATGGAAGAGAAATATGGCATTCCATACAGGCGAATAAGCTTCTTTGGCATGCAAGATATGTCAACCGCACTACGTACTGCTGCGGAGTTTTTCGCTTCGGCAAAGCTAAAGCAAAAGGCTGAAGAGATAATTCTTCGTGAAACTGCGCGGGTGATGCCCCAGATCGAAGATTATCGGGTGAAAGTTGCCGGAAAGAAAGCTGCCATTTACATGGGCGGCGCAGCCAAAGCAGTCTCCCTGGTACGGGCCTTCCAGGAGCTCGGAATGGAGGTCGTGATAATAGGAACGCAGACAGGAAATCGAGAGGACTATGAGAAGATCGCATGCATCATAAAAGAAGGTACAGTAATCATTGACGATGCAAATCCCCTGGAGTTGAAAGAGCTTCTTATCAAGCAGAACGCGGACCTGTTGGTGGCAGGCGTAAAAGAGCGTTTCCTGGCCTACAAAATGGGAATCGCTTTCTGTGACTTCAATCATGATCGATCTGTGAACTTCGAAGGCTTTGAGGGAATGCATAACTTCGCTCGAGAGGTCTCTATTACCATCAATAGCCCGGTATGGCAGCTTCCTGTAAAAAGAGAAAGCTGTGTATGCAGAGGATCACAATTAGCGTCTATTAGAGGAGAGGATGATGATATCGAGGAGCCTTGCCACAGTTAATCCCTGCTCTATGTGCATGCCCATGGGCAGCGTGCTGGTCTTCCGGGGAATCGAGGGCTGCATGCCCCTCTTCCACGGCTCGCAGGGATGCAGCACCTACATGCGCCTCTACCTGGCCCATCACTTCCGCGAACCTGTGGACATTGCGTCCACTGCTCTATCCGAGAAGGGTGCTGTCTATGGCGGATCTGCCAATCTTAGGCAGGGGCTGAAGAATGTTATAAAAGGCTACAACCCAAAGGTGATAGGCATTGCCACCACCTGCCTGGCTGAGACCATCGGGGATGATGTGCCCCAAATAGTCCGCGAATTTCAGGCACAGGAACCCCTGGCCAGGGATGTGATCATCATCAGCGTATCGACACCCAGCTATGCTGCCTCTCATGAAGTTGGATATCGGGTGGCTCTCAAGGGTCTGGTCGAGACGTTGGCCAGGAAATCGAAGCCCAGCGGACGGATCAACATGCTGGTGGGATCTATTATCTCGCCGGCGGATGTTCGTTTTCTGCAGCGGCTCTTCGATGACTGGGGCATGGGGTATATCCTGATGCCTGACATATCCGAGACCTTTGATGCTACCCTCAGCCAAGATCTGCCACTCATACCAAAGGGCGGAACGCCTCTTGAAGACATCCGGGATACGGCCAACTCAAAAGCGACACTGACCATAGGCGGATGGGTGCAAGAGCCGGGAGCAGGTGACTATCTCGAAAAAGAATTCAAAGTTCCTCATGTTGCTCTGCCTCTGCCCATAAGTTTAGATTTCACCGATCGTCTGGCAGCAAATTTGGAAGAACTTACAGGGCTATCCATGCCCGAGAGATACGAACAGGAGAGGGGAAGATTGCTGGATACGATGATCGATGCCCATAAGATTCTAGCTGATGTTAAGACAGCGGTCTACGGAGACACCGAGATGGTTTTGGGCATAACCCGCATCATGACGGAACTGGGCATGAAGCCTCAGATAGTGGCCACAGGCGCCGCAAATCCCGCATTTGCGCAAAAGGCCGCAGAGATTGCGCCCGGCTCCAAGGTCTCGATGGGGGCCGATTTTTCACAGATCGCAGAGGAAGCGGCGAACCGGGATATCGAGCTCTTGGTAGGTCCCTTCACCGGGAGAAGGATTGCGAAAAAAGAGAATATTCCTCTCTTGCGGGTGGGACTGCCCAATCACGATCGCTACGGAGCCTCCCACCAGTTGTTCCTCGGATATGAGGGATCGATGAATTTGGTGGATGGCATGGCCAATGCCCTGCTTGAAAGCAAAGAGAGAGTAGCGACATGAGCGAAGACCACAAACTGGAGCAGTTTCAGAATAAAGAGTATATAAGACTTGAAACCGTTAAGAGGAACGGACAGTTCGTCCCGGCGCCAGTATGGTTTGTTGTAGATGGGGGTAGGATCTTCGTTCGGTCCTATGCCAATAGCGGCAAGGTCAAACGCATGCGCAATAATCCTCATGTCCGGGTTACGCCCTCCGATGCTGTGGGCAAATCCCGAGGTGTGACCATTGAAGGCACTGCAGTTCGAGCTAATGGTGATATGGAGATCAAGATAAGTCAGCAACTCTACTGCAAATACGGTTTGAAAGGAATATGGCTTCCAACCAGGCGGAATTAATCCATCAGCGTGAGATAGCAAACCGAGATCATGAAATCATCGGTATTTCTGACCGCTTAGCGAATGTCTTATTAAAAGCAGGCCTTGCAACCTTGCTGATTTTAGCAATGGCCTTCATAGCTTTGCCGGTGGTTGCTCTCTTTCTCAAGAGCCCACTGGATACAACTCTGCGATCGCTGCACGATCCGATGGTGTTAGATGCCCTCCGTCTGTCTCTTACGACTTCGACCTTGGCGACAATTGTTGTGGTCATTATGGGGACGCCCGTTGCCTATGTCAGCGCTCGCTTCCACTATTTCGGCAAAGAGTTAGCTGATTCCTTAATAGATCTGCCGGTTATCATGCCGCCTGCCGTAGCTGGCATTGCTCTGCTTATGGCATTTGGACGAATGGGTATTGTGGGCCACTACCTCAATGCCTTTGGAATAAGCATCGCCTTTACCACCCTGGCAGTGATAATGGCTCAGGTCTTCGTCTCCTCGCCCTTTTATATCCGCCAGGCAAGGACGAGCTTTGAAGACGTGGACCTCGCCTTCGAGAATGCAGCCCGCACTTTAGGCGCTTCCCGCGTCTACACTTTCTTCTATGTGATCCTGCCCATAGCTATCAACGGCCTTATCTCTGGTGCCATCATGGCTTTCGCTCGATCTTTGGGTGAATTTGGAGCTACCATCATGTTTGCAGGAAACTTCCAGGGCCGCACGCAGACCATGCCTCTGGCTATCTACACTGCCATGCAAGGTGATCTGGATGTCTCACTCTGTCTGTCCATAATACTGGTAGCCATCTCCTTTGTGATCATCATTCTGGTGAAAACAATGACCCGGCGGGTGTATAAGAGATGCTAGAGATTGATATCAAGAAGAGGCTGCGAGATTTCGATTTGCGGGTCCGGCTGGACATCGCCAGAGGCAAGACGCTTATGCTGGTAGGAGATAACGGCTGTGGAAAGACCACGTTGCTTAATCTGGTGGCGGGGCTTGATAATCCCGATAAAGGGAGGATTGCGTTGGACGGCAGAGTGCTTTATGATTCAGAAAACGGCACAAATCTTCCACCAGAGGCTAGAGGTATTGGGTATGTCTTTCAGAGCTATGCACTCTTTCCCCACATGAGCGTTTACGACAATGTGGCATTTGGACTACGCACCCGGAGGATGGCGGTCGGCGAGATCCGAATCCTGGTGAAAGAGCATCTAGAAGCGGCTGGGCTTTGGGAGATAAGAAATGCAAAGGCTGCGAATGTCTCGGGCGGCCAGAAACAGAGGGTGGCACTGGCGAGAGCCTTGATCATCGAGCCTCGCCTTCTTCTGCTGGACGAGCCGCTTTCCGCCCTTGATGTCAGGAAGCAAGCGGCTATGAGAAGAGAGCTCCGAGAGACAATTCGTGCCTGTGCAGTTCCCTGCATCATCGTGACTCATGACCTGAGGGATGTGGCCTGCATGGGGGACCAGGCCTGCCTTCTGGAGCGGGGAATGATCGCTCAGCATGCAGGTGCCGAGGAGGTTCTTAGCTGGGGCTTGAGCACGTAGGCAAGTAGATGAATATGAATTTATCATACCAATTCTTATTTTCTATTAAATACCCTTTTAAATGCCTCGAATAAGGCCATTGCAGCAATGTGCTGGTGGATTCATGCACAGGCCTCTGAGCTAATACAAAAATTAAATAGGTTTGGCTATACAATTAATTAAGGGTGATGTAGTTGGAAATTAATAGTGGAGACACAGCGTGGGTTCTGGTTTCAACAGCCATGGTCATGCTCATGACGCCGGGCGTGGGTCTGTTCTATGGCGGCTTGGTGCGCAGCAAGACAGTCGTCTCGATGATAGGTCTGTCCTTCCTGGCTTTTGCTCTAGCCAGCATACAATGGGTGCTGTTCGGCTACAGTCTGTCCTTCGGCACCGATATATCCGGAATCATCGGCGGCCTGAACTACTTTGCGTTAAGCGGCGTGGGTCTGGGTGAGGCGCCCTTGGCCGCCAACATTCCGCATCTCATCTATGTGGCCTTCCAGTTGGTCTTCGCTGCCGTGACTCTCGCCATTCTCACCTCAGCCGTGGCGGAAAGGGTCAAACTCAGCTCATTCATCGTGCTGGCTCTCCTCTGGACCACTCTGGTCTATGATCCGCTGGCTCACTGGGTCTGGGCTGGCGGTTGGATGGCTCAGATGGGAGCGCTCGACTTCGCCGGCGGAACTGTGGTGCACATCAGCTCCGGCTTTTCAGCGCTTGCTATCGCCCTGGTCATAGGCAAGAGGGTGGGTTATGGCGCCTACATCATGGAACCGCACAACATTCCCATGGCCATGATCGGAGCGGGCCTGCTCTGGTTCGGCTGGTTCGGCTTCAACGCAGGCTCGGCACTGGCGGCGAACAGTCTGGCCGCTTCTGCTCTGGTGGTCACCAACACCTCTGCCGCTGCCGGAGCACTTACCTGGCTCATTGCCAGCTGGCTGAAAGGAAAGCCCAGCGCTCTGGGAATGGTGAGCGGCGGCATAGCCGGTCTGGTGGCCATAACGCCTGCCGCGGGATACGTTGATGTAACAGGTGCCATTGCAATTGGTGCAGTCTCCGGTGTGATCTGCTACATGGCTCTGCTCTTTCGCGTGGGTCGCGGCCTGGATGAGAGCTGCGATGCCTGGGCTGTGCACGGCATGGGCGGCCTCTGGGGCGCTATTGCCACGGGCATATTCGCCACAGCTTCAGTTAACAGCTATACGGGGCTGGTCTACGGCAACTTTAATCAATTTGCAGTACAGATAATGGCTGCCGGTGCATCTGTGGTCTATGCCTTCGTGATGACGTTCATTCTGGCCAAGATAGTCGATCGCGTCATGGGCCTACGAGTCCCAGAGGAAGAAGAATACGTTGGCCTTGATATCTCCCAGCACGGCGAGAACGCCTATGCTTGAATTGCTTAGAAGATGCCAAAAAAGGTGATGGGAATGAAAAAGATCGAAGCCATAGTGCGGCCTGAGAGACTGGAGCAGA
>JBFYLJ010000078.1:0-18508 GCA_041305465.1 Methanothrix sp. | reverse complement strand
CTGCTCCATTCCTGCCTTTGCCGCGATTCTCCAGACGCAGGGTGCTCTTCAGATTGCCTCGATGCTATGCTTCGGATTTTTCCTCTGGGCCTCGTTCTCGGTGACGATTGCCATGGCTCACGAGCTTATGCCGAGCAGAATCGGTCTGATCTCAGGATTATTCATGGGCATCGCAATGGGAGCCGGCGGCCTCGGCGTCTCGGTCTCGGGCGCAATTGCCGACCATTTCGGGCTCACAGCCACCCTTTCCGTCTTCCCGGCCCTGATCCTTGTCGCTGCCCTGCTCTTTGCGGTTGTTGGATACCCACGCAGGGTTGTGATGAAGATATGAGAAATCCTGCTTACGGAGATCTCAAAAAACAGAGAACTCTGAATATGTGTGGACGAAAAAAAGCAAAAACTTATTCGACCTTTTTCCCCGCCGCCGAAACCGCTCGCTTCAACTCGATCTTCTTATTTTCCGACATATCCAAACAGTCTCCTCCTAGATTTCCGTCGCTCATACAACAGATTGCGTTATTCCCATTTACGGCTTTTGCTGTGCGGGAAAGCTCTGGAACATCTCCCTGTACTCGGCATACTTTCCGGAAAAAGCCGGATAGGTGAAGCTCATGCCGTCCTTGCCCAGCATTGCTGAAAGGGGCTTTGCCCTTTGAAAGTCCATGCTTCCATCTCCATTGAAGAACCGGTCATCAGCCTCCAGGTGCACCACCTTGCCGATGATGAGCACAAACTTTTCCCTGGCCAGCTCTTCTTCAAGTACACACTCGGCCCAGGCCAGGCAGCCTTCAATACCTGGAGCCTTGACCTTCGCAGAAGGCCGGGCTTTCAGTCCCGCTTCTAAGAATTCGTCAACCTCCGGAGGGTAATTCCGGGCGCAGATCATAACAGCGTCCTCCATGCCCACTGGCGGGATATTCACCACGAACTCGCCTGTCTGGCGGATATTTTCCAGTGTGTCTCTCTTGATCCAGGAAGCGAGGACGACCTCCTCCAGAGGGCGCAGAACGGGCGTGAAATTAGACCAGGGGGCTGCATTTCTCACTCCTTCTCTTGAAACGGTGGAGATGAGCACCACGGGAAGAGGGAGGATATTCTCCCTTTGATTGGGTTTCAAGATCATGGCATCCTCTTAGCTCACATCACACCAGCAACCTTGAGCCAAGGTCTTTCATAATCGATTCCTGTGCCACTACGACTCCCGTTAGCATGGCCAGGAGCAGTGCCAGTACCATAAATCTATCCAGCAAATTCGCATCAATACCTCTTCATTGATCTCCATCTAATTAGACTGTATGGCATATTGGAGCTTCTTATTTATGAATTTTTCTATAAAAAGTACTAATAAGTAACTATAATTAATTAAAGTTTAGATTATAGTATTATAAATTAATGTAAGCCACAAATCCTTTATACGAAATCAAACAAGTCGTAGCCAAAATGTAGGTGCTTTATGAGACGTAGTTTGTATAAGCTTACCTTTGTGCTGCTTCTTTCCATACTGATTTTAGGCACAGCATGCCAGGGTGGAGAGGATTCCAGCGGGACGGTTTTAAAGATCGGCACCCCCAATGTGGTCAAATCTGCCAGTATTCTGGGAGATAGCAACATGGGCGTTTTGGCCCACCTTTCCAATCCGACTTTGATGAAGATGGCAGAAGATGGGAAGGTAGTAGGCCTTACGGCTAAAAGCTCAGAGGTCTCAGAAGACGGCAAGACATGGAAGTTTTTTATCAACGACGACCTCTACTGGAGCGACGGAGAAAAGTTCACGCCGGAGGATGTACTGTTCACATTCGAATATCTAGCTGAAAACTATCCGGCGGCTGGATGGATGAAGAAAACTGTAGACAATATTTCTCTGCAAGAGGACGGCGCAGTGGTCTTCAAGTTGAATAAGCCCTACTCACGGCTGAACCTTGAGTTTGTCACTTACCCCATTCTGGCCAAGCACATCTGGGAGAAAGTAGAAAAACCCATGGAATACACCAATGATGGCGAGAATGTAGGCTTTGGGCCATTTTACATCGCTAAGACGGATCTTGGGGCCAGCGTGATTTACTTCCAAAAAAATCCTTACTGGAAGGGCACGGCACCCAAGTTTGATTCCATCGAGATGCACAACTTCGCCAATATGGATGTCCTCTCTTTGGCCCTGGAAAAAGGAGACGTTGATGCCTACTACAAGTATGCAGGAACGTATCCTTATCCCAGCATGCAAAAGCTTAAAGACGCCGGCAACTTCGATTTTATGGAGAAGGATAACATAGGCCTGGTCTTCCTGGGCATGAATCTGAAAAAGGAGCCAATGTCCGACCTCAGCTTCAGGAAGGCTCTCTCTTATGCAATCAACTACAGCGAGATTCTAAAGCTTGATGCACTGGAATATGGCCAGGTTCCAAATGCCGGATTTGTGCCGCCCAGCATGATGAACTTTAAGGAGACGGCCAAGCTGAAGTACAACCTTACAGAGGCCAAGAGCATTCTAGATGGTGCAGGATATAAAGACACCAATGGTAACGGCATCCTGGAGGGCAAGGACGGCAAAGACATCAAACTCACATTCCTCACAAGAACCGACTACCAGCGAGCCACAGAGCTGACAGTTGATTATTTGAAAGCTCTGGGAATCGACAGCGAACTGAAGAATGTAGATTCTAGCACCTGGATCAAGCAGAAAGATGCAGGCGAGTACGATCTGACTATCACCAGGAGCACTCCCTGGGGAATGCTCATGCACGCCAACTGGGGTACGGGCTACTTCGACTCCCGTAGAACAGGCGAAGGCGTTTTGCATGTCCTTGACGATCCCGTCTTCCAGAAGCTATGCGATGACATTCTCGCCGCAACCAGCGAAAATCAGCTCCCGGATTACGGCTATCAGGTGCAGGACTACTATGCTGAGAATCTGCCGGCCATTGCCCTTTACTGGAACATGGTTGAGACACCCTACAATAGAGCGTTTAGCGGCTGGTACTCCGATCCGCTCTACGGCATATTCAATGTGGACAATTTCCTATCCGTGGAGAAGAGTCAATGAGCTGTTGGACGGATCAATGGAAGGATTTCGTCACAAGAGCCAGTTATCTGCAAACCATCGCAGAGGAGAAGATCTCCAACGACCAATTTTGGAGGAGCTACGGGATCTATGACCAGGCACTCAGGTATTCGGGATATCCTGGAGAGATCCTTAATAAGATCTCCTCCTTTATTTCTCCAGGCGCGACATTGCTGGACATTGGAGCAGGAACCGGGGCCTTTGCGATCCCTCTTTCCAGGAAGACTTCCCGGACCATTGCCGTTGATCCATCTGAATATCAACTGCAAATCTTATCTGGGAAAGCTCGGCAAGAGGGCTTGAAAAATATTTCCACTATTAGAAAAGAGTGGAAAGACGTGCTGCCCTCTGAGATTTCAGGTGCATGCGTTTCAAATATAGAGATTCCCCTCGTCGATTATTCCCTGGCGGCCTACAGTCTATTCGATGAGGATATCGAACATTTCCTTGCCAAGATGATTGATGTCACCAAGTTGGGAGTATTTATCGTCTTTCGAGCGGAAGGCATCGATTCATTGAATGAATTTGCTTACGGGCCAAGGCCTTATGCAGATTACACCTGCCTCGATCACATCCTGAAAGATTTAGGTTATCAGTTTGATGTAATGCTATTTCCGAGGATTTATTCTCTTCCTATGGACCTGGTGTTCCATCAGTACCGGTTCTGCAAGAAGGGTCGCGAGGAGTTGCTCGGTCATCTGGACGGGGAAGGTCGCCTGGAGGAAAGAGCAGAAGGCGGAAAATGGGCATCATTCCAGACCGCAGATGCTCTGCTCTACCTGATTCGCTAAAAGGGAGTCCAGTGACCCATGTCCCTAACGGCAAAGAAGGCGAGCAGATACATTATCGCAATTATCATCATCTTCTCGTTGAACTTTGTCATTCCCAGAGCCATGCCCGGCGATCCACTCACCAATCTACTGGGAGAGGATGTCATATTGACAGACAGCACCGTGACGAAACTACGCAGTGAGATGGGACTGGACAGATCCTTATCCGAGCAATATCTGGATTATTGGCGGAGCATCCTGCAGCTGGACCTGGGATACTCCTTTCACCGGCATTCGCCAGTTTCAGAGATCATATTCACCCGCATGAAGTGGACACTGCTCTTGGCCTTGCCATCTCTTCTCTTAGGCAGTGTGCTGGGCACAGTACTAGGAGCGCTAGCCGGCTGGAGGAGTGGGAACAGAAGCCAAAAGATGAAGACCGCATTTTTCCTGGCGATCTATTGCACTCCGCCCTACTTCCTCTGCTTGTTGGCCCTCTATCTGTTCTCCTTCAAGCTTGCACTCTTTCCCTTGAAGGGATTCTACGACACGGGATCGGCAGTGGACATTGCTCACCATCTTTTTTTGCCTATCCTGGTGATGACCCTTTTTTCATTATCCCGAAACTACATGATAATGCGAGGAAGCGTAATTCAGGAAAAGAGCAGCCACTATGCGACCTTTGCCAGAGCTAAGGGACTATATGATGATGAGATATTATTCAGACATGCCTTCAAGAACGCCCTTCTTCCCATCATCACTCTCCTGGCCATGGACTTCGGTTTTATCCTGAGCGGGGCACTATTCGTCGAGATCGTATTCTCCATGAACGGCATGGGCAACCTCATCTATGATGCACTCCTCTCACGGGATTATCCGATGTTGCAGGGATCTTTTCTCATCATTACCCTCATGGTGGTTTCTGCCAACTTTCTGGCCGATATTCTCTACAGCCGCCTGGACCCGCGAGTGATGTGGCACTAATGATGCAAAAGTTCAGTCGCGTGGGCTTATTTTTATTTTTGTCCTTCTTGCTTATGGCCGTCTTCTCTGCCGAGTTGGCTCCCTATGATCCCTGGATGAGGTTCGAGCCTTACCTCTTTCCCGGCCAGGAGCATCTTCTCGGCACAAACGATATGGGACACGACATACTCTCCGAACTGATCTACGGCTCAAGAGTCTCACTCATCGTGGGCTTTGGAGCTGCCCTCATGGCCACCTTAATCGGCACAATCGTAGGGCTTTTGGCCGGATATTTCAGAGGCACGACTGATGAAATCCTCATGGGGATAACGGATATATTTCTTATGATCCCCCAAATCCCACTGATAATCGTAATCGCCTCGTTCCTGAGGCCCAGCTTCTGGCTCGTCGCTCTTCTCATGGGCTCTTTGTGGTGGACCTCCACTGCCAGAGTGGTTCGCAGCAAAACCTTGCAGGTCCGGGAGAATGGCTTTGTGCAGGCATCAAGATCCTTAGGCTTCTCAGATCGGCATATCATCATCACAGACATATTGCCCAATATTTTCCATGTGATTATGCCCAAATTTCTGCTATCCATTGCCTCGGCCATGATTGCTGAAGCCTCCATATCGTTCTTAGGTTTAGGCGATCCCACCATGAAGAGCTGGGGAATGATGATCAACTTCGCCTTCACTCGCGGTGGATTCATAAACGGTTATTGGTGGTGGTACCTGACACCAGGGCTATGCATTACTCTCTTCGTTCTTTGTGTAGTTCTCATGGGCTTCGCCTGGGAAGAACAGGAACAAACAACCCTGAGGTTAGAATGAATTCCCTCATAATAGATACAGCACCTCTTTTGCAGATTGAGGGGCTGTCCGTAAGTTTCGAGACGACTGTTGGCCAGGTTAAGGCAGCCGAGAACGTATGCTTTAAGCTGCATAAAGGGGAAACACTGGCGCTTGTGGGCGAAACGGGTTGCGGTAAATCGGTAGTTGCAAGCAGCATAATGCAGCTTTTGCCGCATAATGCCCTTGTAAGGGGCCGGGCCGTCTATGCGGGCAGGGATCTTCTGAGCCTGAGTGAGAGGGAGATGGCCGGTATACGAGGCAGCGAGATTGCCATGGTATTTCAAAATCCGTCTTTAGCCTTAAATCCCATCATGCGGGTAGGTGAGCAGATTGCCGAAATGTTGCGGGTTCGCAAAGGCTTCCAGCGCATCCTGTCCTTGCAGATGGCCGAAGCTATGCTCCGCCGACTGGGTCTGGGAGGATGGGAAAAGATGAAGATGTATCCCTTTCAGTTCTCGGGTGGCATGAATCAGAGGGTGATGATTGCCACATCTATGATTCTCTTGCCTAAGATCATAATAGCTGATGAGCCCAGCAAAGGACTGGATGGCGCACTGGCTGGGGAGGTAATGGCGGAGATGATGAGGATCAAGCATCAAATGGGAGCCTCTAGTCTGCTCATCACCCATGACCTCATGCTCGCCAAAGATAACTCTGATAGAATGGCAGTGATGTACTGCGGCGAGATTGTGGAGATAGGCAGGAGCCGGGATGTCTTCTCTAAGCCGCTGCACCCCTATACTATTGCTCTTTTAAGCTGTCTTCCAGAAAGAGGCTTTCAACCCATACCAGGAAGCTCGCCCTCCATGATCGATCCGCCTGCTGGCTGCAAGTTCTATCCCCGTTGTCCGAATAGTCATGAGGGGTGCAAGAAAAGGCCGAAGATGACGCAAGTCGATGGCGGGGATGTGGTCGATGGCAATAATGACAAAACCGGCAGGGAGGTGAGATGCTGGCTGTACTAAAAGCTGAAGATCTGGGCCGAGTCTACGAATCTGGCCTGATCTTCAAGAAGCGGCACATTGCTCTACAAGGGATATCGCTGGAAATGGAGGCAGGAAAGACTCTGGGACTGATGGGCGCCTCCGGCTCGGGCAAGACCACATTGGGACGGATCCTGGCAGGTCTTGAAAGGCCATCCAGTGGAATGGTTTTCTTTGCGGGAAAGGATCTCCGGTCCATGAGTGGCAGGGAGTTCGTGGCTTTCAGGAGGGCAGTGCAGATGGTCTTTCAGGATCCGGAGGGTTCTTTGAATCCCAGGAAAAGCATTGAACGATCTTTACATGAGGTTTTAGGCCTTCTCAAAATTCCCGGCAAAGAATGGCAGGATAGGACTGAGGAGATATTGGATATGGTAGGCCTATCCGAGGAGTTGCTCTGCCGTTATCCTGCCCAGATCTCAGGCGGACAATGCCAGAGAGTGGCTCTAGGTAGAGTGCTGCTCCTACGCCCTCAGGTAATAATCCTGGACGAGCCAACCTCTGCTCTGGATATCTCGGTACAGGCTCAAATCCTGAATCTCCTTAAGGACCTGCAAAGAGATCTGGGCCTTGCCTATCTGCTTATCTCTCATCAGAGCGAGGTGATCAGGTTCATGGCACATGAAACGATCATCCTTGAGAGTGGAAGGATTTCGTGAGGAAAGATCTACGATATGGCTTATTAGCTCGCATAATTTCGGCATAAGAATCATCTAGAATTGTTACTTAGTGTGATCAAAGATAGCTATTTATAATTGGATGGCATTTTGATCAGCGGTGAAACTATGCACATTCCTGATGGTTATCTAGGGCCATACACTTATATCGCATTGTGGATCATAATGATCCCCATCTGGTACTATGCGGGAAGAAAGCTTAACTCTGAGCTGAAGTCCAGGCAGGTTCCCCTGCTGGCGTTGGCAGCAGCGTTCTCTTTTGTTATTATGATGTTCAATGTCCCAATTCCCGGAGGCAGCACCGGTCATGCCGTAGGCGCTGCAATAGTCGGTATCGTTCTGGGACCATGGGCAGCAGTGATTGCCATATCCGTTGCCCTCGTGCTACAGGCACTGATGTTCGGCGATGGTGGCATCACCGCTATCGCAGCCAATTGCTTTAATATGGCTGTAGTGATGCCCTTTGTAGCTTATTATGCTTACAAGCTCATCAGCACAGGCACAAAAATTACTTCTTCAAGGAGAGTCATTGCCGCGGCCATTGCCGGCTACATCTCTCTAGTGATAGCATCTGCCTTTACGGGCTTTGAATTCGGCATACAACCTATATTGCATCACACAGCAGAAGGAGTACCACTCTACATGCCATACCCACTATCCGTGACTGTTCCTGCCATGGTACTGGAGCATGCTTTCGGATTCGGCATCCTCGAGGCCCTCATTACGGCACTGATCTTTGCTTACATTCAGAAAACGGATACCACTCTGCTCTATGGAGAGAAATCTGCAACGCAGAAGAATAAAAAGAAGAATGCAAGCACAGCGTGAGGTAATACCATGGATAAGATAATAAAAACCTTTGCTATCGGCCTGGTTGCACTGATCATTCTGGCGCCGTTGGGCCTTTTGGCTGTTGGAGAGACATTTGGCGAGTGGGGACCGGATGAGATTAAGGAGAAGCTTGGCTTTGTACCACCTGGTTTGGAACAGCTTTCATCGCTTTGGAGCGCTCCTATGTCAGATTATGCCCTGCCCGGCATCGGCGATTCGATGACGACAGCAGCGGCTGCTTACATTCTGTCTGCAGTGCTCGGGGTTGTTATCTGCGGTGGTCTGCTTTACTTAGTGGGCAAGAAGATCGCCAAAGACTAAACGCCCTTTTTTTAAATTTTTGGTTTAAAACAATTACGATTGTCGATCGAGCAATAGAGGCAGATCAGACCTGGCAGTATGCTAAAGGATGGCATAAGGCTCCCATTTAAAGGCATCATTGTCTTTCTTCAGATGGGCCATGGTAAATGGAACATCATCCAAATCTCCGACCTCATTGAGCTTCATCCAGCCAAATTCACCCCGATATCTCCCGGCAACTATGGGAAATGCCAGCTTAATTGCCTCGGCATCATCGGAGCCTGCCAGCAGATAGGTATAAGTGATAAGCCAGAGCGCATCATAATCATTGGCAGCAAAGGGGCTGGCCTCGCGACCGGTTTCATTGAAGACAGCGTTCTTGATTTGCACATATTTGGGTCCACCCATTCCCCCAAATACAGGTGATAAGAAATGGGTTGATTCTGCGAACTGCGCGGCTGTACGATTCTGACTTATAGCTACCGCCGAAAGATCGTTGCCATACCATCTGACAGAGGAGAGGACTGGGTCGTCGGATGCCTGTGAAAAGATGGCGACGATTTCATCGAAGGCAGACACATAGACGGCCACATAGTTGGCGCCATTGCCCTTAACCGCCCTCCTAACTTCGGAGCGCAAGAGGTTCAAATCACTTGAGAAGTTGGTGGTCTGCGGATCGTAGCGTACGGCCTCCAGCATTATTCCGTCCCCTCGCTCAAACTCACTCTTGGTAGAGTTGAGCATGCCATCGGCCCACAGATCTCTTCTGGCCAGGGGTATTAGTACTTTTATGCCGTCATTTTGCATCATAGCCGCCAGCAAATGAGCCAAAGTAGCATCATCCGGCGCCAGCCGGAAGACCGTGTCATTTCCAATCGCAAGAGATGGCACTGTACTGGCACCGCTTATGAGGACAATTCCATTTTTATTGGCATATTCCCGCACATCGGCTAGAGATTGACTCTCATCCGGCCCCACGATAATTCGTATTCCCTGGGCCTGCAGCTCTTTCAGGGCATTGTGGGTCGAATCGGAGTTGGTATGTGTATCCACCACCACCACTGAAACTCGAAAGTCTCTCCCAAGGTCCGAGAATAGTCTATTGATATCCGTCTCTGCGATCTTCAGAGCCATCTGTGCAGATATTCCATGATTATCACTATCCCCATGAAGAGAGAGAAGAGCACCTACGGTTAGAACCTTTTCTGAATTGTCCTGCAAGGTTGAATTGCATTGGGCAGCGCTAATGTAGGCGAGCATTAAAGCCAAAATCAGAACCGCAGGTCGTCGCATCATGCATCAATACTATCATATTATCAAGATTTAGTTTTTGCGGACTATGCAAAAAGATTTTGAACTAAGAGATGTAACAGTTGCTAAAGACTTATGAATAAGATGGCACTGGGGGCTATGTCTGTTCCGATTCAAAAATTTAGCATATTCGTGCTCGCCATTGCTTTATTTCTTCAGTCCTCTTGTGCCAATGAGGAAAATGATCTGTGGCTGCTCATTTCCAGCTACGAGGACTTTGGAATCACCCCCAATGACCTGGCCACATTTCTGACTGCTCACGGTTACAACGCCAAGCCCATCAAGTCCTATGTGACGGTGAAATTCTCCGGAGGTAAAGAGGTTTACCTGACCCCTAACGGCGCTTCCCCCAGGTTGGCAGATTTGTGGATGACAGCTCCGCAAACATCTATCGGACCTGTTAGAGTAGGTTTCAATGAGGCCATAAAGAAGAATGTGACCTATGCCAGGTCTTCTAATCCCGAGTTTGTAAAAAGCATCAGCAGATCGGTTCTCTTCCCGTTGATGCCCCTGGGTATGTGCTATGAGGGATCAAAACAAATGGGAATAATCTACGCAGGTTTGGGACATAACATAACGTACATGTTCAATCCTAATAATACCGGGCACGAATGGGTTTTGGTAGAGGATGGCAGCACGAACACCTGGCTCGCAGTAGATAGCTATTACGGTGTTATGACTACCGGCGATTATTATACGGCACAATATAGCTTCCGACAATTTGAGTTGTTGGATCTGGTGAATCCTCAGTGGAGGATAGGTTGAGATAATGAAATTGATAGGTGATCACAAATGAGTGGTAAATTGTTCCGTTTCGTAATGGGCATATGTACGTTGGTAATCCTCTGTTTGTTTTGGGTGGGCGGTTCCTTTGCCGTTCCAGCAGATGAGATCCATGATAACACCAACCTCAGGCAGAGAGATCTGACTGGGATCAATCTTAGCGAGGCTCATCTGAATCAATCCGATCTATCCTATGCCAGGCTTAGCCAAAACGACATATCTCATGCCTTTCTCCGGTCAGCCTGGCTTATTGGCTCGGATCTGAGCTATGCGAATCTGGTGGGCACGGACCTCTCCGGCGCAGACCTCTCCGGCTGCAATCTCACCGGGGCCGATCCGAGAGGTGCGACCTTCGAAGGTGCAAAGCTTACCAATGCCATACTGTTGGGAGCCAGATTAGAAGGAGCCAATCTCACGGGAGCAAACCTGATCGGCTCTGATATGAACGGATCAGACCTGTCCGGGACAAACCTGGAAAGCGCCCGAATGTCCGGAGCCAAAATGATCGGCACAAGCCTGAAGAACGCGAATCTGATGGATGCAGATCTGGTCGGAGCAGATCTTGAAGGCGCAGATTTATCCGGAACTGTTATGAGGCAGGCTAAATTAGTAGGTACCTCGCTGATTGAGGCAAACCTCAATGGGGCTGATCTGCGTGAGACGTGTCTTTACGGCAGCGACCTCTCGGGAGCAGACCTCTCCGGGGCAAAGCTGGGAGATGCCACGATACAAAATGCTCACTTGAATGAGGCAAAGCTGAAGGGAGCTGATCTCACCTGGGCCAGATTGAACGATTCGAATCTGTCCGGTGCGGATCTGACCGGTGCCAGGATCACAGATGCCGATCTATCCGGAGCCGACATGGGTGGCATATGCTTGATAGGGGCGACGATGCTTGGAACGCATATGAACTGGGCGGATATGAGTGGCAGCTTTCTGCATGGCGGCCAGTTCACCAGGGCAGAGTTCTACGGCACCAACCTGAGCCATGCCGATTTGAGCGAAGCCGACTTGGCCAGAGCCTCGATGATGAGATCTGATTTGAATGGTGCGAATCTCAATGACGCCAATCTGGCCTATGCAGACCTCACGGGAGCCGACCTTAGCAGAGCTAAACTGCAACGCACGAAGTTGCCCTATGTCGATCTCACGGACGCCGACCTGAAAGATGCCGATTTAAGGGGCCTCAATCTGGGATACAATTACCTGACAGGGACAAAAATGCACGGGGCCAATTTGAGGCAGGCCAACATCCTCCAGGTTACTTTCCGAAATGCCGATCTCAGTGATGCCGATCTCAGGGAGGCATCCATCAGCAAGTCGGTTATGGAGAATGTGAACCTCAGCAACGTGGATATGACGCGGGCCACAATCGAATCAGACAGTTTCTTCAAGATCGATTTACGAAAAGCCAGCATGAAGGAAGTCTCTGCTTTTGATATCAGCCTGGTGGATGTCAACCTCAGCGGGGCCGACCTACGTGAGGCCAGGATCAATGATGCCAAGATAGCCAATGTCAATCTGACCGGGGCAGATCTGAGTGGAGCTGAGCTAAACTCGGTTATGATGACCGGAGTCGATATGAGTAGGACCAAGCTATTGGGGATCAAGTGCGATAAGATCACTATGCAAGGCCTGAGCCAGGCGAAGCTGGATGGCGCAATAATGAGCGAAGATCTGTTGGCGAGCCTGGAGACGCTAAGAGGAAAACAACCATAGGTGAATTGTTTATGGCAGATCTAGCAGCGAGCAAATACAGCAAGCAGATCCATTCAGGGATGGGCGTCTGTCTGGTGATAATCCTCTGTTTGTTGTGGGCAGATGCGTCCTTATGCGCCCCTATCGAGGATGTGCACGACCAAGCTAATCTCAGCCAAATGGATCTGACAGGGATCAACCTCAGTCGGGCCCATCTCAATCAGTCCGATCTATCCTATTCATTGCTCAATCAATCCGATCTGTCCCATGCTCACCTTCGATCGGCCTGGCTCGTAGGCTCAAATCTGAGCCATGCAAGCTTGCAGGGTGCGGATCTCACCGGAGCTGACCTCTCGGGTGCCGATCTCACCGGTGCCAATCTCAGCAAAGCAAAGCTCATCGGGTCCTACCTGACCGACACTAACCTCAGGGGGGCGAAATTGGATGAAGCAGATCTCTCGCGGGCCTATATAATGAGATCTAACCTTTGCGGAGCTGACCTCTTCGGCTCGAATCTGAGATCTTCAGATCTTTCGGGGTCCGACGTATCGAATGCGAATTTGACAGGAGCCAATCTTGAGAATACCTGGATAGTGCGGGCCAACCTTTCCGGGGCCAGGCTGAAAGTTTCTAATCTAGAGAGATCCCAATTAAACGACTCCGATCTCACCGGGACGGATCTGAGCTCATCAATCCTCGTCCAGGCAAATATGGCAAATAGTGTCCTGACCGGGGCCAATCTGGTGGAAGCAGACCTAAGCGGAGCCATCCTCACGGACGTCGATATGAGCGATGCTGAATTGTCCGGAGCCAGACTTCGAGGCTCCGATCTCACCGGAGCCGTTCTCCGTAGAGCTAATTTCGATAATGCCTTATTGCTGGGCGCAAAGCTGAACTGGGCCGATCTGAGGGGGTGCTCCCTCTTCCAGTGCGTGTTATCCCGGGCGGAGCTCTCTTCCTCAGACCTGAGCGGCGTGGACCTGGGCGAGACTGACCTTTCAAGGGCCTTCATGATGAGATCCAACCTCACTGATGCCAACCTTGATGCAGCCGGCCTGGCATATACGGACCTCACAGAGGCAATTCTCAAAAGAGCAAGCTTGAGATGGTCGAAGCTGATGTCTGCCGACCTGACCAGAGCGGATTTAACGGAAGCGGAGATGACGGCAGCTTATTTCGACTCGTCTCTGCTGGCCCAGACGAAAATGATCCGAGCCAGAATGGATAAGGCATCATTCAAGAATATGGTCATTACTGGTGCGACCTTCAGCAATGCCAGCCTCAAAGGTGCAAAACTAGATCGAGTATTTCTGTACGATGTTGATCTGAGCGGAGCGGATTTGAGTAGCACGAGCTTTGCCGGAACGGCATTTATTGGCTGCAGACTAAACGGCATAAATCTCATGGGGATCAAATATGATGATAGCATTCCGGCAGTTCTGGCGAGATCTGATCTTCAGGGTGCCATGATAAGCGAGGATCTCTGGAACAGGATCTGGGAGATCCAGTCAACGCAAGCGGATCAAGGCAAATCGCCTACGACATTGGGCTCGAAGTAGTAAACCTCTTTGAGATCTTCGTAGCTGTAGCCAGGGAATATCACCAATTCCCCTTGGATGATGGCCTTCTGCTTCTCTTCCACCAGCGCCCTCAGATCAGCGGGAACCAGATCGCTAAAAGGCGCCAGCTTCACTGCACCATCAGCCAGGCCATAGTGCCAATCCTGCCTGGAATGGGCAGACCAGGTCCCGTTATGTACCGCTTCCGCCACATCGGTCATAATGGGCTCCCAGTTCCAGACGGCCCCAGTTAGAAACACATCGGATGTGAACCGGGCGGTGTTGGAACCGAAGGATATGAAATAGGTGCCGGTCCTCTCTGCCGCTTCACCCGTGGCATCAGAATCAGAATGATGAGTTATGACATCGCAACCCCTTTTTATAAGAGACATGGCGGCAGCGTCTTCCTTTTCCGGGTCGTACCAGTTCCCGACCCACTCCACATATATCTTGGCCCGGGGGTTGCAGGTGGCTACTCCTTTCGCAAAGGAATCGATACCTATCACAACATCGGATGTAGGAAGGGCAGCAACGTAGCCAATAGATTCTGTTTTGGTCATATTGCCGGCCACCATTCCCGCCAGGTACTGGGCCTCATATATCTTTGCAAAATAAGTGCCAGCATTTGGTGCCAGCTTTTCTGTCCCGCCTCCCCACATGAATATAGTATCAGGATATTCAGAGGCTACTTCTTTTATGGCATCTTCGAAGTTGTATCCATGGCATAAGATCAGCTTGTATCCATCCTCAGCGTATTCACTCATAATCTGGGATGCATCGGGTCCAGCGGCATTTTCCCGCTCAGAAAGATTCACATAAGCCAGCTTTTCTGCCATCTTGGCTGCACCTGCATGGGCCTCATATGTCCACCCATGATCGCCAATAGGTCCAAAATCAAGCAACGCTACCTTTAACTCGGACTGATTCGAATCGGCGACGCGATCAGTCAGAGCAGCTTGCACTGAGGCTGCCGCAAGCATTATGCAAAAAAATGCTATTGAGGAAATTGCTTTCCAGGCGCCAGGCGTTTTTTTCATAATGCACACACCCACTTTTTGAAGACATATTTTATTTCTTAACCAGTCCCACTATAATCAGCAAGACAATTGCTCCCAGAATGGATGTTATCCAACCGCCGATGCCGGATGTCCCAAAAAATCCACCGAATATGGCCCCCCCGATCATGGAGCCTACGATCCCTACCAGCATATTTCCTAACAAGCCAAAGCCGTGACCCACCCAAACCTTTCCTGCAATCCAGCCGATGATAGCCCCTATGATCAGCCAGCCGATAAATGAGAATATGCCAAACATATTGATTCCTTGCAGGTAATTCTATAAATTATTTGGGGAGATGGTGGGCGAGAGATAATGGGCTAGTACAGCCAAGCCGAAAAAACCAACGTTTTGACTTCGCGGCTTCGCGTGAAAACGGACATGGGTTAAATCTCACGCGAAGCCACGAAGTCGCGAAGAACGGTCGGCCGTTCACAAAGGAACATTAACCTCTCACAACAATGGCTTCAATTAGGCCTGGATGTACTAGTCCAGGATCTGCTTCAGGCTGATATCTCCACATGGAAGGCTCTCGTGTCTGCCACAATATTCTCCCAGGACCTTTTGTAGACAAAGTAGATGGTGCTCTTGCCCGGCTTTATGGGCAGGAAGACAAAGGCAAAAGTTTCCCCGCCGCCCACTCGCTTCGTCCCTGAAGCGGCCCCTTCAAACTGGGCGCTCTCCTGCTTGAGCTGGACATAATCGTAATCGGCCTTCCACTCATAACCCGCAGTTGGATTGGCTGGAAGGGAGATGGTAAAGGGCTCGTTTACCCTGGCATGAATAAGCTCTACTCTCGTGTCCTTTTCATCGAGTATTCGGTAATTATCCACAGGAGACATTAGTGGATAATAGTCTATATTTTTTTCGTTTAATATGACGGGCTGATCGCCAATCCCATCGTTATTCTCATCAGTTTCATTGTAATCGGCCCAGTAGTTGCCCAGGCGGCTTCTTTGCACCCGGCTGTCATACTGGTAGTTGATGCGGTCACTGGAATTCCAGGATGCTGCATCAACAGGACAGATGCTCTTCTTGCCGTCAAAGTCATTGAGGTAAATGCTGCAAGGAAGGACGACCTCAAGAGTGCAGTTCTCGCTGCCTGAGGGCAGACCATCCAGGCCGGCAGGCCCGACGACCTCAAAGCCCTGCAAGAATGCGCCGTAACCGGCCAGGATTACCCTGCCGCTTTGCGGCGCGAGAACGGGCCTACCCCTACCCGTATCCAGGCCGTGCAGGAATACACTCTTGCCGATGAGGAGCGATTCGTTGTAGATCCCGCTCTCCACGACGATTAAGTCTTTGGGGGAAGCAGCATTGAGCGCTG
This sequence comes from Methanothrix sp., assembly GCA_041305465.1. GTDB lineage: Archaea > Halobacteriota > Methanosarcinia > Methanotrichales > Methanotrichaceae > Methanothrix. Next base: position 2,344 of record JBFYLJ010000078.1, on the reverse strand, counting down.
GTTGGATTGTTGTGTGATCGCACCCTTGGGAGCAGACCCTTGTCTCGGCCAGAGAGGGCGACAGGAGCAGGAGGAGCGCCATAAGGCCCAGCAGGATGGCCAGGGCGGGAATAAATAATCTTTTGTAATCGGTCATGGTATTGATAGTAACGGCCCTTTAAAATTTAATAGTCTTTCCAATTGGAAGAAGAAGGCAGGCAAACATGTCGGAAAATGTTTTGGGTGAGAGAGAGCTGATCTTGCGAATATCCGAGATCCTGGGCGGTGTGGAGAATGACGACTGCGCCGTAATTGATGCAGGCGAGCGCTATCTGGTGGTTACTACGGATATGCTGCACAGGAAGACGGACTTTCCCGATGTCATGAATGCCTGGCAGATGGGGTGGATGGCAGTGGCTGTCAACCTGAGCGACATCGCCGCCATGGGGGCGACGCCTGCTGGGGTTCTCATCGCCGCGGGCTTGCCGCCGGAGGCCGACCTGTACTTCATAGACGAACTCTTTTCCGGTTTTGGCGACTGCGCCGCCTACTATGGCACGCGCATTATCGGCGGCGACACGGACTCGCATGATGAGCTGACCATCACGGGAACTGCCCTGGGGTTCGTGGAAAAGGATCTGGTGTTGCGGCGCCGCGGCGCACGACCGGGCGACCTGATCTGCACCACCGGCGAGCTTGGCGGCGCCGGGGGGGGCCTGTGGGCCTGGCAGCAGGGGGTGGAGAGCGAGTTCATCACGCGCCTCCTGGAGCCCGAACCGCGCCTCGCCGAGGCCCAGGCCCTGGCCGAGAGCCGGGCAGTCACAGCCATGATGGACAACAGCGACGGCCTGGCGCTCTCGCTCTCCGACCTGGCGCAGGTTAGCCACGTGGGCTTTGTGGTGCGAGAGGAGGCGCTGCCCGTGGCCTCAGGTCTGGCAGAGATGGTAGGAGAGGAGAAAGCGCTAGAAATGGTGACGAGCGCGGGCGGGGACTTTGAGCTCGTATTCACCGTGCGGCCTGATGGGCTGGAGTCGGCCCGTAAGGCGTGCGCCCTGACGGTGATTGGCGAAGTTGTGATGGAAGGGATCTGGATGGAGCATGGAGGCCAGCGGCGACGGGTGGAGGCGCTGGGGTACGAGCACAGGATCGGGAGGATGCATTGAATTTCGTGAAGATATTTTGAGGATTATTATGCATATTGCTTGTTTTGGCAATCTGATCTGTGAAGCGGGGCCACCCAGGTGAGACGGGAAACTTTGGAGGTCATCAGGGAGAGCGTCCAGCTCGACCAGTCAGATGCTCTGTGAAAACTAAGAGGCAGAATGATCAGGGACTTACTGATAATACCAGCTGTTTAAAAGAGGTGCCCAACAATGAAACAAAACCAGCGTTTTGCATCGCTAAAGATGGCGTTAATCCTGATATGTATATCGAATTCGTGCTTTGCTTTAAATATAGACGGCGGCATAAATTCGGCCAAGTACAACAGCAGCGATTCGTCTAAAGTCTCTTTGGGAGATGCGATAGATTTTCTTATGCCGAAGGCTATCTGGGAAAATTTTTATAATTTGACTAAAGTACCGCGTCCTTCCCACGGAGAAGGGCAGATGAGCGCTTATCTGGCAAATTTTGGCAAAGACTTAGCTCTGGAGACTGCTGTAGATGAAGTCGGCAACGTCCTTATTCGCAAGCCTGCCACACCAGGAATGGAGAACAGGAAAGGGTTGATTCTTCAGGCACACATGGACATGGTGGCTCAGAAAGACGCGGACAAGGACTTTGACTTTCAGACGGATCCCATTCAGGCTTATATAGAGGATGGATGGGTAAAGGCCAATGGTACAACCCTGGGTGCTGATGACGGTATCGGGGTTGCTATCATCATGGCCCTTTTGGAAGATGAGAAACTGGTCCACGGCCCATTGGAGGCACTCTTCACCGTCAACGAGGAAGACGGTTTTACAGGTATTAATGGGTTTAAGCCAGATCTGCTGAAGGGTGATATTTACATAAACGTGGACTCGGAGACTGAAGGAGAGTTTACTATTGGCAGCGCTGGCGGTCTGAACATTGACGCCAAGAAGAATTATTCCGAGGAAGGAACTCCGGCCCGGATGGTTGGATATAAAATCGCCATCAAAGGGCTAAAGGGAGGCCACTCCGGAGTGGATATAAACCTGGGCAGAGGAAATGCAGCCAGGATACTCTCCCGTATGCTGTGGACTTCCCAGAGATCCTTCGGCCTGAGGATTGCCTCCGTTAATGGAGGAGATCGTTACAACGCCATACCCAGAGAAGCAGATGCAGTTGTGGCAGTGCCAAAGTCAGAGGCCGACTCCTTTGTCAAGTACGTCCAGGAGTTCGA
>JBFYLJ010000077.1:0-11802 GCA_041305465.1 Methanothrix sp. | reverse complement strand
TAAAGGCGAATCGAAAAAAAGATTCTAAACCCTCCGCGGGTATCCGACGGCTGCAAAGAGCAGAGCTGCCATAAGGATCAGAAGCGGGAAGACGGAAAGGGTGGCGGTGAGCCCGAACTGGTCGGCAATGGCGCTCGAGACCGAGACACCGAGGCCGCCAGCGCCCATCGCAATACCCATGAAAAGGCCCGAGATCAGGCCAATCTTGCTCGGCATAAGCTCATGAGCCATGGCAATCGTCACCGAGAACGAGGCCCAGAGGAAAAATCCGAAGCATAGCATCGAGGCAATCTGAAGAGCACCCTGCGTCTGGAGAATCGCGGCAAAGGCAGGAATGGAGCAGAGTGTCGTTGCGACAGCAATCGGTTTTCTTCCCACCCGATCGGAGATGAAGCCTCCGGTGAGCTGCCCGCAAACGCCGGCCAGGAGCATGGTGCTGATAATGATTGTTGCCTCAAGCAGCGGATATCCGCTCAGAACGAGGTACGTGGGGAGGAAGGTCATCGCCCCGAAAGTGACCCAGGAGCGGAGCGTCGAGCCGGCAAAGAGGAGGATCACCGGCTTCCAGTTCTCCTCGCCGCCCTCCTCTGCCTGCTGCGCTACCGCCGGACAGGTATCGGGGATCGGGCGGACAACGAGGAGAAGTGCACCAAGCACAGCAGGTATCAGAAGCCAGGTTACGGCTGGGAGACCTCCGGTCGTGATCACGATGCCGCCGATGATCGGCCCGAGAGCCTGACCGAGGTTGCCGCCCACGATAAAAAACGATATGAGTCGGCCCCGGTTGCTCGATACCGCAATCGCGGCCACCTTGCAGAGTGCACCCGGATGAAAGGTTGCAGCGCCCACCGCGGCGATGGCAACGCTGCAGAGCATGATCAGGTAATGGTTTGATAGCAGGCCCAGAAAGGCAATTCCGCAGCCGGAGAGGAGGACGGAGACTGCCACGCTGAATCGAAACCCCCGCTTGTCCGCAAGGCTGCCGATGATCGGCTGGAGGAGCGAGGAGATCAGGCTGTGCATCACCGGGAGGAGCGCTGCCTGGGTGTAACTGTACCCGAGGGTGGTGATGAGAAGCGGCTGGAGGGCCATCAGCACCGGGGCATAGATATCATTAATGAGGTGCGCCAGCGTCAGCTGGACGATCTCCCGTACCCGTGATGGGGATTGTGCCGCCTGATCGTGCGGCATGGATGTGCCTTCGCTCATGCGGACGGCCCCTCTATGCACGGACTCTGTATGCTCTTGTGCGAGGCAAGTTCCACAATGCGCTCATTGTAGACAGACTCAAAAGCGGAAAAGATCCGGGAAAGAAATGCCCGTTCTTCATCAGTCAATTCACCGATACGCCCGGCAATCCTCTCGTATATCTGATCGAGGATCATCTCGTGATTGTCGTAAGCGACCCTTTCTTTCTGCGATGCTGCGGACGGCGTCACGCCGAGAATTTGGGCGATGGTCCGGATATTGTTCTCTTTAGTCCTGGCGATTGCCTGGATGGTGTGGATCTCAGAAAGGAAGAGCGGCGTTTCCATGCCAAACTTAGGGGGCATATTCTCCATGAGGTTCATCTTGTTTCTGATCCGCATCCAGATGCGATAAAGATTCCGAAACTCGGGTGGATGGTCTTCTGGTTTAGGCATTTGGATCACATGCTTAATTATTAAGCTGCTAATGAATGCTGCGACCAATCCATTCTCATTAAGAAATAGAAGCAGATTGGTATCCATTATATTCATCGCCTCATTTTTTCTCAGGGCCAGACTATAGCCCCTCAGTAGGACTTCCACCGGATCTCCAGCAGGCGCCGGCCTTATCACTTTCACCTTTTGCAAGCGGTTATATGCCATTGATCAGCAGCGAACCTTCGTATTAATAAAACAAAAAGATTTATTACTATGTAGATCCGTAAAGAGAAATATTCAATGCATGGTAATAATGATAAGAGAAGCGGTCATATAAAAACCCCGGCAGAAGGGGCTCCGGTAGAAAACAACCAAGATAGCCTGATCAAAATCCTGGGGATGGCAGACAATACCGCTTTGCGGGTGAAAAAGAGGAGACATTCTCAAGAAAGCGAATCACGCTGGCGGTTTGCCCTTGAAGGAACCGGCATCGGCATATGGGACTGGAACCTGGAGACCGGCAAGGTCTTCTACTCTCCCAGGTGGGCCTGCATGCTGGGATATAAGCAGGAAGAGATTGGAGAGACACCAGACGAATGGTCCTCCCGCATCCATCCGGATGACCTCAAACCATGTTATCATAATCTCAGGATGCATCTTTTGGGCCGGACATCCATCTATCACCACCAGCACCGCATCCTCAGCAAAGATGGAACCTATAAATGGGTTCTTGGCCGCGGTAGGGTCATGGAGCGAGCAGATAACGGCAGACCGCTTCGCTTCATCTGCACCCAGTCCGACATCACCGGGCGCAAAAGAGAGCGTGAGATGATTTGGGCTAGATCCGAGGAGCTAGCCTTGATTCTTCGCAGCATGATGAATGCCTTCGTCGTCTGCCAGTCGGTCTTCGATGAAAACGGCAAATTTTCGAGCTACCGTTTCGAGTACATCAACGACGCCTACGAGAGACTGGCTGGAGTAAAATCGGAGGAGGTGCTTGCAAAGACTGTACATGAGGTCCGGCCGGATACTGATGCATCATGGATTGAAAACTATGCTCATGCAGCGGTGACTGGCAAACCGGTTGCATTTGATGTTTACCTTAAAGAGACCGATAAGTATTGTCATTGTCACGTCTACCGTCCCTGGAAGACTTCCGAGCGATTCTGCATGATCTTTGACGATATCACGGAGCAAAAGAGGGCTGAGGAGGCTTCAATACTGGCTAAGGAAGCCGCGGAAGATGCGGCTCGGGCAAAGTCCGAGTTTCTGGCCAAAATGAGCCATGAGATTCGAACTCCTTTGAACGGCATAATCGGCATGGTTGGGCTCCTCTCAGATACCAAACTTGATGCCGAGCAGATCGAATATGCGAGGATAGTCCGCATCAGCGGTGAATCTCTGCTTTCTCTCATTAATGAAATCCTGGATTTCTCAAAGCTTGAAGCTAGAAAGATGGATTTGGAGATTTTAGAGTTCAAACTTTCTTCAACCATCGAAGAGGCCAAGGGTTTGCTTACGGCTGCGGCTTCTGAGAAGGGGCTGAATATTTCATCTTTCATGGACCCTGATGTCCCCCTGCATCTTTGCGGAGACCAGGGAAAACTGCGCCAAATTCTGGTCAACCTCCTCTCCAATGCAGTGAAATTCACCATCGAAGGCAGGATAGAGATTCACGTCTCGATAGATCATCAGGACCATGACCATGAGAACGATGTGGCTCTGCTGTTTTCGGTCAGCGATACGGGCATCGGCATTCCCCCGCATAGGCTGCATGTTCTCTTTTCGCCATTTACCCAGGTGGACAACTCTACAACCCGCAAGTTTGGCGGAACCGGACTGGGACTTGCCATCTCCAAGCAACTTGTGGAGCTGATGGGAGGCAAAATCGGCGTGGAAAGCATTGATGGTGTGGGATCTACCTTCTGGTTTACTGCCAATTTCAGCAGGCTGATCAAAAGGTCGTCTGCCGGGGATAATTGCCTGGAAGCCGGTAATATCGGGGTGCAGACTCTTGGCCTGACAGGCCATCCAGGCATGGGCAAGAGCGCCTGCGAGAACTGTAAAGCAATGAAAGCTCAGGAAAAGCCCTTCCACAATGTCCGCATTCTTGTGGCTGAAGACAACCCTATAAATCAGAGGGTAGCTCATGCGATGATTAAAAAGCAGGGCTATCAAGTGGACATTGTGGCCAACGGCCAGGAGACGATCGAGGCGCTTCGTTTGATACCATATGACCTGGTGCTCATGGACTGCCAGATGCCTGAAATGGACGGATTCGAAGCCACCCGTCTCATTCGCAGGGCGGAATCGAAGGTTCTCAATTGCAATATTCCGATCATTGCCATGACCGCGTCCGCCATGAAGGGCGACAAAGAGAAGTGCCTTCAGGCCGGAATGAATGATTTCATTGCCAAGCCGGTCAGAATGATTGAACTGGAACGGATGCTCGCTGCGTGGCTGGGGGAACGAGGTCAGGAAGATCAAAGCTCGGAGTCGCCCTTCAGAAATAACAATTCCGGCAACACGGACACGCACGATATTATTTGAGCATCCTCGACCCCACCAGCCTTTTCGTAGCCTCCTCCTTGGGCCGACGCATCACTTCATGCGAGTTTCCAGTCTCGACGATTCATGAGTGATGTAGATCATGGCAAACCCCCTGGAGTTTTGCAGGCCTTTAGCAGTCGGAGCACATTGGCAGCGGTCGAGACATCCAGGGAGGACGTTATCTTGTCTGCGATCATGTGAAGAAATTCATCGGATGAAGGTAGTCCTACTGATGAAAGAGTGCTGCGCACCAGCTAGATTCTCTCGTCGGGCGGCTGCAGTCCGTTGATGTCCAGAGGCTCCGCTACAGCTTCCAGTACTGTGAACCTGGTGGGAAAGGATTTCGCGGTACTCAAAGAGTTGCATGACAGCATCACTAATATCATGGCTATTGATTTTTATTTTCCCACAGGCCCCCTGAGCAATATATATGGCCTGCCGCCGTCTTCCTTCACGGCCGCTTCCACCCCGTAGACCGCCAGGATGTTCTCTGCAGTCAGCACCGAAAAAGGATCGCCTGCATCGAAAATGCGGCCGCCTTTGAGCATGAGTATCCTGTCGGCATACCGAGCCGCTAAGTTTAGATCGTGGACGGCCATCAGGGCGGATATGCCTCTCTTTTTAGCCAGCCTTCTGATGATCTCCATGGTCTCGAGCTGTTGCCTGACATCCAGGTTCGATGTGGGCTCGTCCAGCAGGAGCACCTCCGCCTCCTGGACCAGGGCTCGAGCCAGCACCACCTTCTGCTGCTGCCCTCCGGAAAGCTCAGTGAAGTCCCTCATGGCCAGATCCTCTAACCCCACCAGCTTCAAGACTTCCAGAGCTTTCTTGACGTCGCTTGAGCTGCTTTTCCATCCGCCATGGGGCCTCCGGCCCATGAGGATCGTATCGAAGACCGTGGCGGGAAAGGAGTTTTTGGAGGCCTGCGGGACGTATCCCAGCTTGCGGGCGATCTCCTCCCTGGTCATATCCCGGATGTCAACCCCATCCAGAGTTATCGTCCCGCCCTGAGGTTTGAGCACCCTGTTCATGCACCTGATCAATGTTGATTTGCCCGCTCCGTTTGGACCTATAACTCCTAGGACCTCTGACCTTTCCAGCTCCAGCGATACGCGATCCAGGATCTTCACGCCGGAATAGGCAAAGACCACATCTTTGACATTTAGCACCATGATTCTCTCTTCAGTTATCTGTTTTTGGTTTACCAATACCCTTTTCTTCGCCTGATTATCAGGTAGAAGAACAGTGGAATTCCCATGAACGCAGTCATGACTCCGATAGGGAGAATCACAGGAGGCATGACATGCTGGGCCACAACATCTGCTCCCGCCAGCAGCAGTCCGCCCAAAAGCGCTGCTGCCGGCAGGACGAACTTGTTGTCTCCGCCTACGACCATGCGGGCGATGTGAGGCGCCACCAGCCCGATGAATCCTATGGTCCCAGTGAAGGCCACGATGCTTGCCACTATCAGGCTGGAGATTATCATGGACAGGTTTCTCGTTCGGCTTACATCTATTCCCAGACTTTTCGCGGTCTCGTCGCCAGAACTCATGACATTGAAGTCCCACGACTTCCAGATGAGGATGGGAATACAAACCACCAGCACGAAACAGAGCACATATAGCTCGCTGTATGATGCCTTGCCCAGGCTCCCGACCATCCAGAAGACCACGCCTTTGACGGCATCCGAATCTGCAAAGTACTCCAGCAGTGTGGTGCAGGCCGAGAAGAAGTACATTATGGCAATCCCCGATAAGACCATTATCTCGGGAGTGGCGCCCTTATGCCTGGCTATGGCTACGATTACCATCGAGGAGATGAGGGCGAAGACGAAGGCATTTCCCGCTATAAGGTAGCTTCCGAAAAACCCCTTACCCAGGAGTATGGCCACAGCGGCTCCGAATCCGGAAGCTGACGATATGCCAAGAGTGTAAGGGCTGGCCAGGGGGTTCTTGAGAACCACCTGCATAACTGCTCCTGCTATCCCCAGGCCCATGCCGGCCAGTACTCCAAAAAGTATGCGAGGCAGCCGGATGTTCCAGACCACCCTCTGTGCTTCCTCGGTTGCCTGGAATTGATCGGGAAGGAAGTTATGAAGAATTACCTCGTAGACCTGCCCGATCGAAAGCTCGATCACGCCAAGTGTGACGGCCGTGCCTGCCAATGCAGCTGTTAGGAATGCAAGGGCGAGGAGGAAAATATATCTCCTCCCCACGAACTCTGCGTACTTTGCCTCGATCGCTTCGAGGTTTATTGTTTTAATTTCATGCGACATAATTTGCATCTTGCTTGCAGCTACTTCCAGGTGTAGTAATCCCCGCAGTTCTCCAGCATCCAGTCGTACAGCCCATCGACCCCGTAGAACTCCTCGAGCACCTCGTTGCATTCTGCTTCGACATCAAGGTCTTCGAATTTCACGGGATAAAACAGCCTGGCCATGTATATGCATTCACATAGACCCGTTGCAGGGTCCCAGCCAGCATACCAGCCCTTTGTATTGTAGACCCGCTTATTCTTTACTGCGCTGACGGTCTGCAAAGCTGGGTCCGATAAAACCTCATCGAGAGTCATCCAGTTGTCTTTGGAGTAGCAGGTGATCAGAATTATCTCCGGGTCCCAGTCGATGATCTGTTCCTTTGAGACATCGACGTGCCCCCAGGAATCGCTCCCAGCCATGCCTTCCGCGACGTTTTTGCCGCCAGCGATCTCTATGGGCTCGTAGACATTGGCGGTACTGGTTACACCTGATTTGCCGGAGCAAGCAATGTAAACCCTGGGTTTATCCTCATCGGAGACCTCAGAAACGACCTCTTCGATCTTGTTGATCTTCTCATCGCAGTAATCTATCAGCTCTTCAGCTCTTTTTTGCTCGTCCTTTCCCAATATTAGACTCAGCAACCTCCAGGTCTCAAAAGCACCATTTTCTTCACGAAATACTTCCTTTGGAGGATTGGCATACACAAAAGGTGTGTCGGTGCTCTGAGAAACTGCCTTCGAAGTTGCTTTATCCGTATGAAGGGTCCCAAAGATGACATCCGGCTTCAGTGAGATGATGGTCTCCTTTGAAGGATCGCTTGTGGTCCCTATTCCTGGAAGTTCCCTCAACTTTGGATGGGCGCGCAATTCCACCACATTATCAGGCCTGGCTAAGGTATTGCTTCCTACTCCAACAATCTTATCGATAGCTTCGAGATGAATAACCTGCCTCAAAGCCCCCAGATATAAAGTGGCAACGCTTTTTGCTGGTGCATTTAAAGTTACCGTTACGCCTTCATTATCGATGAACGTGAGCTTTGCCGGTTCACCGCAAATTATCGATTCAATCTGATGGACATCATCTTCGTCGATTTTTCCATCGAAATTTGCATCTGCCAGATCTGTGGCATTGCGGTTGCCTTCAATTATGTCATGCACGTATTTTATATCATTATCATCTATGATGTCGTCCATGTTGGCATTTCCATAAATGCTTAGAGTGAAGTCGTATGCGTTGGCGGACATAACCGCTAACATGCATGATGCCAATATCGCCAGATACCACATTTTGATCATATTCAACCACATCCGAGTTGCATTATACACTTATGCAAGTTTACTTGCTTTAGGTCTGATAATTTGATATATCGATGCAGACGTATCGATATAGATATATATACTTTTTGACCTGCAACCCGTGCCTTATCTGCAAAATCGGTTGAGCCTTTTAGTGCCTTGATCTGTTCTTGTGAAACGAATGCTTATTATTCATATTATATCTGTCTAATTTGGTCAAAAAGTATTTATATCTCATTTCGATACGTCTTTATCGACACGTCAGTATCGATATACTAGGAGGAAACCATGGTAACGAAATCCAAAATAATGCAGATTTTATCTATCTTGATAGCGATCGTAGCTTTGCAGGCAGTGTCGGTTGTCGCAGAGGATTACAAGACAGTAACCGACATGCGCGGAGTCCAGGTTTCGATCCCGGAGGATTCGCAGAGGGTCATCGCGATCAGCCGAGGAATTATAGACACGACCATGTATGCATTTGGCGTGCAGGACAAGCTGGTAGGCGGAAGCGTATACAACAAAGATAGTGGGTACGGCAACTATACTTATGACAATGAAACCCATCGCATATGCCCATTTATCTCCTTCCTGCTCAATCCGGAGTATCGAAATCTCACCAATGTGGGGGGTTTTGGCGGGCCCCTTGGAGTTGCACCCAACGTAGAGGTTGTAGCTTCACTTAGTCCGGACCTGGTGATAATGAGGGATCAAGGCGCAGATGAGGAAAGCACAGCGAAGTTCCTGGACGCCATGGAGCGCCTGGAGATTCCCGTAATTGTGCTGAAGTATGCGGACTGCTACGATGATATCAGCGTCGGCGCCATTTATGAAGAGATCAAAGTCCTGGGAGAGGTATTTGGAAAACAGGAGACGGCCAAGGAGATCGTGGACCTCATGAACGAGCAGGTAGAACTGATCAAGGAGAGGACCAAAGACATTGCAGATGAAGTCAAGCCCCGAGTGCTGTACTTTGGCGCACCATCCTATGCAAAGGATAGAGGAGGCGCAGGATATGCTTTCGGCACCGATACCATAGAGTCTGCTTTCCTGGAGGACATAATCAATGCCAAGAACGCTTATGACGGCGACAATACCGAGCTGATCTCCGCTGAGCGCCTTCTGTCCATAGATCCCGATGTGATAATATTGCCGACATACTCCGGCTATCATCCTCCCAGTGTGATGTACAATGAAGAGCAATTTGGGAAAGTCCAGGAACTTAAGGCCCTTAAAGATAGGCGGGTTTATTCCCTTACGGCTACACCGATAATGGATGAGAGACTGGAGTTTCCCATAAACCTGATGATAGCGGCGAAAGCCATCTATCCGGACCGGTTCGATGACATCGATCTCGAAGAGTGGATTGGCAATTACTTCAAAGAGCTTTACGGCGTGGACGATGAGAAGGCAAACGAGCTTATGGACGCGCTGCTTCTGCGCTACCTGGAGATAATTTCATGAATCTGCCAGAGGTAAATGTCAGCTGCGAGGAGCTTTACCGGATGCTTTATGCTCCTATTAAAGCTAAGCTGCTGATGAGTGGAATCGAGCTGAAAGTCTTCAACCATCTATCCGAGCCCATATCAGCGGATGAAGTAGCGAAGGAGATCCGAGGTCACTGCCGTAACACCATGCTTTTTTTAAATGGCCTGGCCGCCTGCGGCCTGATAGAAAAGCATAACGGCCTCTATCGGAACGCATCAATTGCGCAGGCTTTTCTGGTTGAGGGAAGCCCAACCTATTTGGGAGAGGGGTTTGTCCATCAAACCTCCATGACCGATGCGATGCTGACAGACCTGACAAAGATGATCCGAGAGGGACCGCCGCTAAAGCCTACCGAGGACGATGCTGATCCTCAAAAATGGAGCCGGTTTGCCTCCTGGATGGCCAACGATGAACGAGCTGGAATTGCCCAACAGATGTCCGATTTGATATCTAAGTTACCGGAGTTCTCATCATTTCAAAAGATGCTGGATCTGGGCGGCGGTCCAGGCATCTTCGGAATTTCAATGGTCGCAAAGCATCCCACCATGAGGGGAGTGATCTTTGACCGAAAGCCTGTAGTCGAAGTTGCGGAGAGGTTCATCAAAGAGTATGGAATGGAAGGGCGGATCGGGGTTCTTGCAGGAGATTACAATCTTGATCCCATCGGTGAGGGTTACGATCTCATCTGGGCAAGTGCCACCCTCAACTTCGCCCGAGAAAATATGGACGCGGTTATGAAGAAGATCTACGAGGCTCTCAATCCCGGCGGCCTTTTCGTGAACCTTTCTGAAGGCCTTACTGATGAGGGAACGAAGCCGGACTTCTATGTGCTCTGTACTGTGGGCTGGGCCATGAACGGGCCGATGATGGCCTTCGAGCAGGGCTTCATTGCCGAATCCATGCTGAAGGCCGGATTCAGATCGGTGCGCTCTCGCACGCTTTTTACAGGGTGGGGGCCGATGGACATTGATATAGCCAGGAAATAAAAATTATTTTTTATTTTAAAATTTGACTTTTTCTTTTTATTTCAACTAATTCTTATGAAATAAATACAAAATCGTCATATTTATGGATACGATTATGTAAAAAAGTATTTATATCTCATAGACATATCGATAAAGATATAATCAAATGAACGGAGACAGAAAGGTGAGAATGTGAAAATGGATCGATTTGCAGGAGCAATTCTGCTCATAATAGCTCTGCTGCCGGGAATGGCCCTTTGCAGCGGGGTGGACATGTACCAGATGGGTGCAGATGCCGCAAACCATGCCATGGATGAGCTTGGATTCGAGAAGGGTGATGTGGATGTGCTGACGCTCACCAATGCCGGATATCCGGTGATCAATGGTCAGACCACAAATTTGTGCCTGGATGCATTGATGGATATTTCAGGTTGCACACCTGGCAAGGAGAACCTGGTCGATGTACAAAGTCCGCCATGGAAACCGCTATGGTTCGGCTTTTTTAATAAGAGCACAGGCAAGGCCGTCTACATGAAGGTAAACGCTAACGCTACAGGTTTTGCTGTCCAGAAAACGGATAAGATCGACATTGACCACGTCCTGGCCAATATGGATACCTGGAAACCGGAAGTCTTCGATCACATGCTTCCCATCGTCAACATGTGGGCCCACGAAAATGCCACTTACATATTCATGAAAGCGGTCGAGCTGCACGATCACCTCTGCCCTGGAATCTCCAGCGGCTTCTTGGAGGCCAAGTATGTCGAGGATAAGCTCCCGATTACCGACTATAATAACCAGAGCTACAAGGTGATAAGCTGTCCCAACTGGTGCAAAGAGGATTACTTCCTGGCAGCCTGGGACTGCACCCCCGGAAAGAGCGGCATGTTCGTCAAATACCTTACCACAGACGAGACCAATGCCTTGAAGAAAAAATATAATACCAGCGTAGCCGGCATATTTGTCCGCTGGAATGCGTCATCCAATTCAGGTGACGGCCTGGTGCTGGGATTCAACCTCGACAAGGGCTTTAACATGAGCCACTCCGATACCTGGCCCGCCTGGGCATGGAGGCTGAAGATGGACGAGATTCTAATGGACTCAGCCAGCTCTCCTGATGACTTCGTCTCTACCATCAAGGAGTTTCATCTGGAGAACTTGAACGATCTCCAGGTCCTACAGGGGGCAGGCATCAATCCTCTGAAAGTGCTGGGAGTGGAATCTTCTTAAAACCGATTGGTGGAGATGGCAGTCTTTTCCATCTTTTCTTCTTTTATTATGAAATCATTCGATACTATTCATACCTTATGAGCACGGTTTGCTCAAAAAGTATATATATCTGTATAGATATGTCTAAATCGATATGACGCAAGTATTGGTTGAGTGAATAACTGAATAGAAAAATAACCAACAGAGATATATGCATCGATATGGCGATAACGATATAATGGCTACTGGTATCTTGAAGATGCTTATGCTTCACATCATGAAGGATGGTGAGGCGTCCGGCTACGACATAATGAAGAAAGTGGAAGCTATCACCGGAAAGAAACCCAGCACAGGTTCAATCTATCCATTGTTAAAGAAGATGGAAGGGGAAGGCTGGATCTCTGGAAGGGAGG
>JBFYLJ010000076.1:0-4596 GCA_041305465.1 Methanothrix sp. | reverse complement strand
GACCACCGAAACCGTCTGCCCCTACTGCGGTGTGGGCTGTCGGATGGAGGTAGGCGTCCTGGACAATCGCATAGTGAGGGTGAGAGGCAAGAGGGACTGTCTGCCTAACAACGGCCAGCTCTGCGTCAAGGGACGCTTCGGACTGGGCTATGTCGAGAGCCCGGAGCGGCTAACTGTCCCCCTCATCAGGAAAAACGGCAAACTGGTGCCGGCAACCTGGGATGAGGCCCTGGATCTGGTGGCTGGAAAATTGAATGGATATAAGGGCGATGGCTTTGCCTTCCTCTCATCGGCCAAGTGCAGCAATGAAGAGAACTATCTGGCCCAGAAGTTTTCCCGGCTGGTTATGCAGACCAACAATGTGGATCACTGTGCCCGGCTCTGCCATGCTTCTACCGTCTCCGCCCTGGCACTGGCTTTCGGCAGCGGGGCCATGACAAACTCTATTTCCGAGCTTCCGGATGCCGGATGCATCCTCATCATAGGCTCGAACACCAGTGAGCAGCATCCCGTCATAGCTCTAAAGATCAAAGAGGCCAAGCGGAAGGGTGCCAAGATCATTGTGGCCAATCCTCGCTGGATCGATCTATGCAAGATTGCTGATATCTGGCTGCGCCAGACTCCTGGAACTGATGTGCCACTCGTTCTGGAGATGTGCCGCATAATTCTGGAAGAGAAGCTCATGGATGAGAATTTCATATCCCAGAGAACGGAGGGATTCCCAGATTTCCAGGCTTCTCTCAGTAAGCTGTCTGCATCCGACGCTGAGCGCATTACTGGTGTTAAGTCCGAGCTGATCAGGGATGCGGCCCGGCTTTATGCCAGCGGAAATCCTTCCTCCATAATCTATTCCATGGGCATCACCCAGCACTCTCATGGCGTGGACAACATCTTCGCCCTGGCCAATCTGGCTATGATGACAGGCAACGTCGGCCGGCCATCCTCCGGGATCAATCCCCTGCGCGGCCAGAACAATGTGCAAGGCTCCTGCGATATGGGTGCGCTGCCCAATCTCCTGCCGGGATATCAAGCGGTCATCAATCCAGATCTTCGAAAGAAGTTCGAACTGGCTTGGGGAGCGGCCCTGCCGGATAAGCCCGGACTCACCGTCGTCGAGTTGATGAATGCCGCCCTGGTGGGCAAGATTTCGGCCATGTACATCATGGGCGAAAATCCCGTCGTAAGCGATCCGGACTGCAGCCATGTGGTAGAGGCCTTGAACGCCCTGGAGTTTCTGGTGGTGCAGGACATCTTCTTGTCGGAAACGGCGGCATTGGCGGATGTGGTCCTTCCGGCGGCTACCAGCCTGGAAAAGGATGGAACCTTCACCAATACGGAGCGCCGGGTGCAGAGGATCAGGAAGGCGCTGCCGCCCATAGGCGAATCCATGCCCGACTGGATGATCCTGGATTCTCTGGCGGCCCGCATGGGCTGCAAAGACCAGTTCTGCTATGGTCATCCATCCGAGATCATGTCCGAGGTGGCAAAGCTTGCTCCCAGTTACGGGGGCATAAACTATGAGCGGCTGGAGGGCGATGGGTTGCAGTGGCCATGCCCCGACCTGGCTCATCCGGGAACCGGCTACCTGCATAAAGGCAAATTTACCAGGGGCCTTGGCAAGTTCAATGTGGTCGATTACCGACCTTCCATGGAACTGCCCGATGAGGAGTATCCTTTTATCCTCACCACAGGCAGAGTTCTCTGTCAGTATCATACTGGAACCATGACGAGGAAAGTGGGCGATCTCAACCTTCTTCGGGGTGAGGAGCTGGTAGAGATGAATCCGCAAGACGCCCATAATCTTGGAATAGAAGATGGCGAACTGATTGAAGTATCCTCTCGGCGGGGAAGAGTTCGAGCCAAGACCAAAACCACGGAAAAGTCGCCGGTTGGCGTGGTCTTCATGACCTTCCATTTCTCCGAGACGCCCACAAACATTCTTACCAATCCGGCCTTAGACCCCGTGGCCAAGATCCCGGAATTCAAGGTCTGTGCTGTGAAGCTGAATAAGATCAGAGGAGGCTAAAGATGTACGAGATCGTAACCAAGGAGACCGTAGCTCCCAATATCATTCACATGAAATTTAAAGCACCCAAGATTGCCCTCACGGCAAAGCCGGGTCAGTTTGCAATCATAAGGGTAGACGAGAAAGGAGAGAGAATACCCATGGGTCTGGCTGGCTGGGACGAAAAGGAGGGGACTGTGGACATTGTCTTCTACGTTCTGGGTACCAGTACCGCCAAGCTCTCCACAATGAGTGAAGGCGAATGCGTATCCAACATAGCCGGCCCCCTGGGGATGCCCACGGAGATCGAAAATTTTGGTAGAGTTATCTGCGCTTGCGGTTGTTTTGGCGCCGGACCCACTCTGCCGCTCATAAAGGCTCTCAAGGAGAAGGGCAACTATGTGATAACCGTAGTGGAAGGCCGCGGTCCGGACTTTATCTTCTGGGTAGATCGGCTCAAGGAGCACAGCGACGAGGTTCATGTCGTTACGGGTTGCGGCAAGACTGCCTGGGCAGATGATTTCATCGAACAAGAGCTGGAATCGGGAAATAAAATAGACCGGATATTTGCGCACGGCTGTCCTTTTATGATGAAGGTCTCCTCAGATGCCTCCCGGGCCGCAGGTGTGGAGACGACGGTCAGCCTCACGCCCATCATGGTAGACGGCACTGGCATGTGTGGGGCCTGTCGGGTGGAGATAGACGGCAAGACAAAGTTCGCCTGTGTGGATGGCCCGGATTTCAGCGGACACAGTATCAACTGGGATGGATTGGTTCTCAGGCTGCGTCAGCTCATTCCTGAAGAGGATAAGTCCTTTAACATCTGGGAGAGAGATAACTGGCATAAGCTTATGGATTGTCGGCAGAAGAAGAGCTTCAATCCGGCAAAGAGAAATCTTATCCCCTATCAGGAGCATCCCGAAGAGGACTGCAAGCTGGCCGGGGTCTGATCATATTTTTTAATTAGGGCCCCATCTATCATAATTTTTCATCAATTTTTGGCGATTATATTTACTTTTCGATAATTTTTCTGCCACAACCGCAAGCTTTTTACGCCATATGTAGGCAAGCATTTGCCACTTTCCGTCGTTGAGGGAGAATATGGCATTCAAAGTTCCCGCTGATATCGCCAAGGCAGCCATTGCTGCCGGATGCACGAAATGCAACATAACCTGGCAAAAGCTACTGGTGCTGGGCTTTCTAGCCGGAGCCTACATCGCCTTTGGAGCCCTTTTGAGCGAGATTGTGGCAGGAGGCCTCTCCAATGGCACATTCACCGATCCGGATGGGGGCATCTGGAAGATCGCCATGCCTGGGGGGATTGTCAAGTTCGCTGCCGGGGCAGTATTTCCCGTTGGCCTGATGTTGGTCGTAATCGGAGGCTCTGAGCTATTTACGGGAAACTGCATGTTTGCGCCCATAAGCGTGCTAAATGGTGAGGCCAGCATTAAGGGCCTCTTTAAGAATTGGTCGCTGGTCCTATTGGGAAATTTCTTGGGATCTATCTTCGTCGCTTTTTTCCTGGCTTATCTCTGCGGATTTTTCGATAACCTGCCCTGGGCAGGATGGGCAGCTACTGTCGCCAACACCAAGTGTGGCCTGGACTTTTCCACTGCTTTCCTGCGGGGAATAGGCTGCAACTGGCTGGTCTGCCTGGCCGTCTGGCTAGCCATAAGTGCCGAAGACGTGGTCGGCAAGATCTTTGCCTGCTGGTTTCCAATCATGACATTTGTCGCCATCGGCTTCGAACACAACGTGGCCAATATGTTCTTTATTCCCCTGGGCATCTTTGCTGCCAACAATCCGGCGATAGCTGCAAAGCTCGCCACAGCCAATGTGGCCACTGCAAACCTGGTAGGCAGCAATGGGTGGCACAACTTCTTCATTACCAACCTCATACCCGTCACCCTCGGCAACATCGTGGGAGCGGCGCTCTTCGTGGCGACGCTCTACTGGTATGTCTACCTCAGAGGACCGCTGTGTGTGATCAATGACAGGAGGACGGGAAAGACGTAAATCTCATCTTTGAACTTGCCAGGGAAGTGAGGGGCCGGGTTCCTTGCTTCTCACCCATTTTATTCACATCGGCAGTTCAACACGTACGTATTATTCTAGACGGTCATAGTTCCTCGGGGAGGACCTGCGAAATAGTGCTCAAGGCCAGATAACAGGATTCCAGGGTAGATATGCCGCCGAACAGTGACCCTCTAAAACCGCCATTTGCATTCTGGAGCGAGTCTATAAAAGAAATAATCCCTAATGGATCGGGAATTTTAAGATACCGTGCGATCTGGTGACCTGCATATGCGCTCTCAAGGGTCACCGAGCTGGCTGTGGGATTTCCTGCATATCCCTTTCTGGTTGTGCAGCGTTTCAAGAAGTCTGAGATTTGCTCGACATATGAAAAAGACAAGGTGACTGGATGGCCCCTCATCTCTATAGCTTTCAAAATTTCCAGGGCCATGTAAGTGCTCATGATATCCTGTCGATTGCTCATATCGAGAAGAGCGATGGTCGAGTTGACCAAACCATTACCTATATTGTCAGCACCCAGTTCTATGCGCTTGAGAACCGCACTTAAGGACGATGAA
>JBFYLJ010000075.1:0-9601 GCA_041305465.1 Methanothrix sp. | reverse complement strand
CCCTCGCACATGCCGTCCCAGCCGTCCTTGATGCCCGTGCCACGCTCCAAGCGGATGGCGTACTTGACACCTTCATCCATCAGCATCTCTGAGTGGTGAAACTCATGCCCCATGATGGCCTCGCCCGCTTTTCCCAGAGCACAGTCTCTGGCGAAGGTCCCATGCACGTAGCTGACGACGCGCGTGCTGCCGCGCCTCGACTTTCCCGGCACCAGCCCGACCATTTCCTGCCGCTCGCCGTCCCACTCGATCTCCCGTGCCAGGTACATCAGCCCGCCGCACTCGGCGAAGATGGGCATATCTTTTTCGTGCGCCCGTTCCAGCGCCCGGCGCATGCCTTCATTCTCGGACAGCTCTCGGGCATAGAGTTCCGGATAGCCGCCCCCTATGTAGATCCCGTCCACTGGCGGCAGCGTCCTATCATGCACCGGGCTGAAGGGCACCACCTTTGCTCCGGCCAGCTCCATCATCTCCAGGTTATCCCGATAATAGAAGTTGAAAGCCTCATCCTGAGCCACACCGATGCGCAGGCCTTTGCCTAGGGTATTTTGCCGGTAGAGATCCGCCTCGACCTCAGGCAGCGGCTGCGCCTCCCTGGCAATCTCCATAATGCGATCCAGGTTCAGGCCCTCCTCCACGATTTGGCGGATCTTGTCTACCCGCTCCGAGAAGCCTTCGTGCCTGGTCTTGCCCTCCAGCACAGGCACCAGACCCAGGTGGCGCATGGCCAGGTGCATATCCTCATTTCGCCGGATGACGCCCACCACTTCCACGCCTGCGTAGCGCTCAATCTCCTTGATCGCCTTTTGGGCATGTCTCTCCGATCCGACCTTGTTGAGAATTACCCCCTTGAAATCAACCAGAGGATCATAGTCCATGTAGCCTTTGACAATAGCTGCGCAGCTTCGCGTGATGCTTCTGGCATCGACCACGAAAATTACTGGAGTATGAAGAAGCTTGGCGATCTGCGCCGTGCTGCCCAGATCTGCATCATATCCCTCGTAAAGGCCGCGCACACCTTCGATTACTGCGATGTCCGCGCCCAGAGCTGCATGGGCATAGATCTCTTTAACGGCTGCCTCTGTCATCAGGTAGCCGTCCAGATTACGGCAGCTTCTGCCGGTGATCCAGGTGTGATAGCTGGGATCGATATAGTCCATGGCCACCTTGAAGGGTTGCACCTGCATGTATCGGCTCCGCAGGGCTGAAAGCAGACCGGCTACAATGGTGGTCTTGCCGCTGGAGCTTCGATCGCCGGCTATGAGTATGCGTGGACAGTCTGCTCGCATTTTATTCTCTCCGTCTCAGGTCTCACTCCATGGAGAGCTCCCTAAGTCTCTCATCGCTCAGTGGCTGCGGCACCCGTGGCTGTGCTCCCGACATGATCTCCCTGGCCAGGTCCCGGTAAACATCTGCTATCCCTGAGTTCGGCGCACCCTCGATTACAGTTACCGCCCTCCTTTCGCATTTCTGCACAATGGGGTCTTTAGGGATGAAGGCCACCAGTCGGCTGTTCAACTCCTCTGCAAATCTCTGGGCAATCTCTTTCTCCCGTCCGGCGGCAGCCTCGCGCGAGTTGCAGATCACTCCTGCAAGCGGAGTATTCAGACGGCGCAGGCCCTTGCTGATGTTGTTCGCAGCATAAAGCGGCATGTACTCCCCAGAGGTTATTATGTAAGCTTGGCTCACCAAACCCTTTCGTATGGGCGCGGAAAATCCCCCGCATACAATGTCCCCCGGCACATCGTACAGCACAAGATCCACATTTTCCATGGCCTTGGAGACCTTGCGCAAGAAATCGATGGCAACGATAATTCCCCGTCCGGCGCAGCCGACACCCGGCTCCGGGCCACCCACCTCAATGCATAAGACGCCCTTGTATCCCGGAAAAACGACATCCTCCTCTCGAATTTCCCCCCCTGCCAAGATGAGGTCCATCATGGTAGGAATCCTTTTGCCCACCAATGTTATGCTCGAGTCGCTCTTGGGATCGCATCCCACCATCAGTACCTTGTGGCCCTCTTCAGCACAGGCGGCAGCTATGTTCGATGCAGTGCACGACTTGCCGATACCGCCTTTGCCGTATATCGCAACGTGTTTAATAGATGACATCTAACTCCGCTTCGCTTGTACATCCTCCATAGGATATACAGCTTATCCAGGAACGATTCTTGAGAGGTAGATAGAGATCAGAACAATCTGTTTCATAGCCACAGCAGCAGTGTTTGCTCTGCTTATCATGCTGGTTTCGAACGCCTTTGCACAAGAGCCGGTGGAAGCGGCCTTTGTGCGGGGTCACTTCAGTGAAGGCAGTGGGATCTGGCGAGCGGATGACTTCGGTTGGTTCTTCTATGACATTGACAAGGATCTGGGCGGCGAAGAGCTGCGCGTTGATTTGCAGGGAAGGACGGCAGAGCAAGAGCATATTGTCTACTCCTCAAAGAAATGGTTGCAGCAGTTCGAGTATGAACCCTGGGGCAGTTTCCAGGAGGTGGCATTTCTGGGCCGGTCTTATCTTGCTGGCTATCCCAAGAGTTCTATTACGGACGAGATCAGCACTCTAAACAAGGGAGATTTGAGAGCGGTTCTAATAGATGATGATAGCACTCAGACTTTGAATAATAATAGGGGCATCCCTCTCCAGCAGGGTTATGTTCTTGGGGCCGCTGAGATCTCTGATAAGAATGGTGCCGTAAATTTCGTTCTGTTGAAAAATGGAAAACCTGTTTACACTTCTGTTGTTAGCATTGGAGATAACTTTGTCTATAAAGTAGATGACTTGCCAGTGATCCTGCTACATCTGGCCAATGCCATGCGTGGGGTAAACGGAGAAGGATTTGCCGAGGTTGACGGCATATTTCAAGTTAGCGACGTACCCTACATCAGATTATTAGAAGGTGGGCTGCTCGGTAATATGAAGCTGACAGATATTTCTGAAGATGGCATTGAGCTTAAAAATAATGTCTCCCTCTCATTAGTCAGAGACTCTGAGATACCTCTGACCCCTGACCTGAAATTAATCGTTCTTGATCAGCCCGATCTAGTCTATTATCCCGTTGGAGCTATATTCGATTACGGCGTGCATGAGATACGCGGGCCGGTATACAGCGCTGCCTCGTCTATTCCTGTTCGCATGGGTGACTATAACTCTTATGCCATTGCTAGATGGAACTCTATTAACTACAGCGGATTTTACTTCGATCAGAAGCAATCTCTGGGCGATGAGACCCTTGTATTTCTAAACATTAAAGGCAGGACAATAGGGCCAGCCAGAACCCCCATTGTCTATCAGGAAAATAAGACTGTTGTGCAGAGTGGTCTTCAATATACTGCAATGTTACAGGCCAAAGAATTTGAATATAAACCATGGGGACACTATTTTATCATAAGCTTCCTTGGTGCGCCATGGTTTGCGGGATATGATTCAAGCCTTCAAGGGAAAACGCCATCTTTTAGCCTTTTGGAGAATGAAGATCTAGGAAGGGTCCTCCTGGACGTAGAGCTACAGGGAAAAGTCCTTGCGGGAAATTATTCCCTTGAAGACGGCTACGAGATGCGTATCATGGATGTTGGGAACGATAGCCTGTTCCTCCAGCTTCTAAAAGAAGGAGTTTTGGTGGATAGTTCCGTGGTCAAGTCCAATACAACGTACATCTACAAGAAAGATCTGGACAATATCAATGACATGCCCATAATAATGATGCATTTCGGCAACATCTTCAACAACGGCACGCATAGTTTTGCCATACTGGATGGCATATTCCAGATCTCAGATCGGTATATCTTTCCGATCGATCCGGGAACCGGTTTTGGCGAATTGGAGATTGTTCTCGTTCAGCCGGATAAGATGATCATGGTCAATCCGGACAGCATCAACCTCAATAAGGACTCAAATGTCAACATTGGTCCGGGTATGGATATTCATGTTGCTGACAATGACACTCTGCGATATTATCTTCATACCTCAACTTACGTTGTACCTTCGCCTGAACCACCTCAGGTCAATGCTCAGAACAATGTACCATCCTCTGCATCAGAAAACTTCAGCATTATAGTCAATGCAGCGGAGATCCGCCAGGTCATGGTCAGCATCCTCGATTCAAGCAATAGGACCGTTTTCACCAGGGATATTACCAACCTCGGCCAAGGTTCGGGGGATTTGTGGTTCTTTGGCTGGAAATGGAATGCCACGACTATGATGCTTAGTGATGATAAGAGCCTGGTCTTGGATGCCAGCGGCAACGGCGTGCCGGCATTGCTCTACCTGAACAGTTCGACATCCCCAAGACAGGTGGGAGTTGAATTCAATTCAGAGGGACGAATTGGTGCAATAACGGATGGGTCTAACATATATTACGTATCCCGTGATGAATACAAACGGCTCAATACTTCGATTGATTATGATGCCATGCAGGACAACGAGACTATTCGAAAACGGTATCTAAAGATTGATCCGGGAATGAGCATGCTGCAGTTTGCCGATGTCATCAATGGCAAATTGGTTCCAAGCAAAGTCAATCATACCCTACAGGGCAATTTTGAGGCATTGGAGCCGCATATCGTTACCGTCGGGGCCAGTCCCGGACGATATGAGCTGCGCATGAGGGTAGAGAATGCAGTCAATGCCATTCAGACATTCGGACAATTCTTCAATGTCACTCCTGGTGAAATGCGGGGCGTTTCCCTAGGTGATGCCAGAGCATTAGCAGGAGGAGAAGTATCCATTACTTTGCAGACACCCAAGTCCAATAACGAAAAGTGGGTTAACATCTCCTATGATGCAGCCAAACTGAGGCCCGTGAACATTTCCGGGGAGTGCAAAGCTTCCTGGCAGGTGGATGCAAGAGAGGGACGGATCAGCGCCCACCTTCCGGCAGGCTGCGATGCCGCCAATCTAACCTTTGCGGTGAGCGACAAAGCCCAGGTGAATGAGATGATCAGACTGAACGTGACAAGTACAAAGGGCTTTAAGCCCGAGACTATTGCCAACGGCGTCATAACCATCGCAGCTAGCGATAAAGGGGCAAAGAAGAGCCCTGACATGGGCATTCTGGCCGGCCTTGTCGCCTTAGCGGCAGGTGCCGGAGCCTATTCCCGGCGCAGAAGATAGTCTTCCTTTCTGCATTAAGGGAGAGGGGCTGTGCAAACCGGTCAACGGCCTTGGCCGGCCGCGGCCTTGAGCGGTGCCAGAGCCCTCCTCGCGGGAGGCTCGCAGGGCCGACTCGCGGAAAACCCCGGAAAATAATCTTCAACGATCCCGCGCAGCTTTCTTTATCGACCTTCCCAGTGCCGTGCTAATGGCCTCAATCTTGCTCCTATTGTCGCCTCCTTCCGCAGAAATGAACAGATTGAACCGGCCATTGTAGGCCAGGGCGCGCAGGAAGTGGCTGAAGTTCTCCAGGGACATGCCGCCCAGAGCCTGGGACTGCAAAGCGAAATCGCCCCGGTAACCGGGCTCGCCGAAGCGCACAGCGGCTGTTGCCAATGCCAGGCCGGAGGGAACCATAGAGCTTCCTATGCCGCTCTTGATCTCCTGGGCGAGAGCGCTGCCCAAAGTGATGGCTGTGTCTTCAGTGGTGTGGTGGTCGCCGGTTTCCAGATCGCCCCTGGCCTTGACGGTCAGATCAAATCCCGCGCCTCTGGCTATGGCCGATAGGATCTCATCCAGAAGCTGTATTCCCGTATCGATCTGGACGATGCCCGCGCCTTCTGTATCCAGGAAGACTTCAATGCTGGTCTCTTTTGTCTGCCTTTTCTTTGATGCCGACATGGGTGGCTATTTACTTGTGTTTCATTTTAAACTATTCGATTCCAGGCCATTTGCGCTTTCAAGTCTCCTTTTTCCTGGGAGGTCCTGAAATTATCTCTATATGTTACGGGCGGCTTCAAGTTTTCATCAAGCCGTTTCCTCTTTGACTACGGCCC
Source organism: Methanothrix sp. (assembly GCA_041305465.1). Taxonomy (GTDB): domain Archaea; phylum Halobacteriota; class Methanosarcinia; order Methanotrichales; family Methanotrichaceae; genus Methanothrix. Next base: position 3,676 of record JBFYLJ010000075.1, on the reverse strand, counting down.
CGTCAATCATGCAAGTAAACTGCTCGAAGGGGATTTTCTTTCCAGACATTCTCACAGCCTCCAAGACCTGCCTGATTAGATTAGAACAACAAGGCACTTCCATGTGCAGGACAGTTATTCCCTTGATCTCATTTAAGCGCAGGATTTCAGCAAGCTTATTTACAAATGGTCCGGTTTCATCCAGCTTTGGGCAGCCAATGAGCACCGCCTTGCCTTTAATATATTCGGAGATAGATGGACAAGCAAATGCTGAACAGTCGGCAGCTATGAGCAGTCTGGCATCCTTGAAATAAGGCGCATCGGTGTGTGCCAGACGCATCTGAATCGGCCAGCTGGAGAGCTGCGACGACGGGCCGAGTTTGCGCATATGCCGCTCAGGTCCCACATCTAACGATTTATGGAAAGTGACATTGCAAGGAGCTATGGGTCCAGATTCTTGCTTCTCTTCACTATTCTTCTCAGCTCCTAATTGGGCTTTGCGAGATTTGGATCGATCTAGATGCGCTTTGGCCGCCTCTTCATCGAAAGGCTGAGCCTCCCTTACCTCAATTGTCAGGGCACCAGTGGGGCACTCGCCAATGCATGCCCCCAGGCCATCACAAAACGTATCGCTGACCACTCGGGCTTTTCCATCAACCATCTTTATGGCACCCTCGGAACAGGCGATCATGCAGTTACCGCAGCCATTACATAGAGTCTCATCTATTTTTATGATATTCCTTCGAACCATTTCTGCTCACCCTCTGCCATCTTCTCTAATTTTAACTCATCATCTTCTTAATATCCTCATCCGGAGTGCTAATAAGCCGGAGGTCGTATTTCTCGACAAGGATCTTCAGAATATCTTCATTTATCCAGCCGGGCACGATTGGTCCCAGGTAGATGCCCTTGATTCCCAAGGCAAGCAAAGACCAGAGGATTGCTACTGCCTTCTGCTCCATCCAACTCAGCACCAGTGTCAGGGGCAGATCGTTCACGCCAACGCCAAACAGCCCTGCCAAGGCCTCAGCCACTTCCACCGCCACAATGGCGTCATTGCACTGCCCAAGATCTATGAGGCGAGCAATGCCTTCGATGCTGCCTAATTCCAGGTCGTTGAAGCGGAATTTTCCGCAGGCCAGGGTGAGAACGACGGTATCTTTGGGCAGCTTCTGCACGAACTCGCGGTAGTAGTCCCACTTCTTCGATGGACCGTCACAGCCACCCACCAGGAAGAACCTCTTGATCTTGCCCTGCGTCACTAATTCCTTGATCTTGGCCGCATGGCTCAGCAGGACGGAAGTGGAAAAGCCCGTTGTGAGCACATACTCTCCCGATGCGTCTGGTAGCTCTGGAAGAGCACGAGCCTTAGCGATGACGTCAGAATAATCATAACCATCAATGTGCTTTACTCCCGGAAGGTAGACTGGCCCGGTGGCGAACATGCGATCTTTGTACTCCTCGCGAGGAATGAGGAAGCAATTGGATGTACCCAGGATGGCCATGGGATATTTAGCAAAAAGCTGCCGCTGATCGAACCAGGCCTTGCCCAGATTTCCGACCAGGTTCTTGTACTTCCTCAAGCCAGGATAGCCATGGGCGGGCAGCATTTCGGAGTGTGTGTAAACGAAGACATCTGTGCCTTCCACCTGCTCGAGGAGCTTATGAAGAGAATGCATGTCGTGGCCGGTGACCAGGATGCCGTGACCCTTGACAGTTCCAGTCTTCACTTGTGTTGGCGTCGGCTCGCCGAAGGTCTCGATGTGTGCCTTCTTGAGAAGCTGCATGGTCTTGATGTTCATCTCCCCGGCTTTGATTGCCAGGTTGAGGAACTCTTGGGGGTCGAAGTTCACGTTGGTAAGCGTTGAGAAGAAGCCCCGCTCTATGAATGCATCCACTTCCGGGTCTGTGTAGCCCAACTCCCTTGCATGGTACAGGTAGGCACTGATGCCTTTGATGGCGAAGAGCAGATTATCCTGTAGACGTGCCACTGTTGCGTCCTTTCCACAGACGCCTTTGATGGTGCAGCCTGTCCCCCCAGCGGTCTGGGAGCACTGGTAGCAAAACATATCCGGTTTTTCAATTGCAGCCATTTATGTATCCTCCATTTTCATCAAATTTCTCTCTACCTTTTCCTGCCTTGTGGTATACTATAGATACTAAAGTATTTAACCTAGAACGTTTCTGCAAAGATACCATGCAGCAAGGATGCACTGTAAACCTGACCGTTCAGTATATTTCGAGAAAATGGACATTGCTCATTCTCCTTGAGCTTTATAAGGGCAAGGGGCACACTAGGCGGTTCTCAGAGCTGAAGAGCAGCATTCCCGGCATCACCCAGAAGGTGTTATCAGCGCGCCTGAAGGAGCTTAAAAAGGAATGCCTTATCGAAAATAGATTGGACGACACATCCTTTCCCATAAGGAGCGATTACACCCTCACACAGAGCGGCCTGGAGATCATCGACATCATCAAGGATATTAAGCATTGGGCATTGAAATGGAAGATTATCAATATCGAGTGTGGCAGTCAAGACTGCAGCGAATGCGTTCTCTGATATAGTCTTCAAATACGCGACAAATAGTGAAAAATTCATCGGCATTGGCCACCCAGTTTCGAGCATCTCAAAGTCACTGTAAAGGGTATGGTGGCGGATAGTCCAAATTGAATAATTTAAGCTCCTTCCCCCATCCTCTCGTACACCTTCTCCATCATCGCCATCGGTGAAACCGAATTCATATTAAGCCCCAGCTCCTCCGGCCCCAGGCCCAGAGCGATGCCCGCCAGTTGCGTCACATAGAGCACTGGAATGCCTATCGTCTCCCCGTGCTTTTGCTCCAGCACCTTTTGCTTGGCATCGAGCATGAGATGGCAGAGCGGGCAGACTGTGACGATGACCTGTGCCCCTGCCTTTTTTGCCTCAGACAATATCCTAAAAGCAATATCATCCGCCGCTTTCTCCTGTGGCATGAAGATGGGCCCTCCGCAGCAGAAGGTCTTCAGCCGAAAATCCACCGGCTCCGCCTGCAGCCTTTTGATCAGCTCCTCCAGGATGGTTGGAAACTGCGGGCTGTACTGGCCAGCGGGGCGGGTTAGCAGGCAGCCGTAGTAGGGTGCCACCTTCAGCTCCTTGAGAGGCACCACGATCCTCTCATCATCCTCGCTCAGGGCCTCAAGAATGACGTCCAGTGCATGGCGAATTTTGGAGCCGCTGTACTTTTTGTCCAAAACTGCGTTCACCTTTTCCCGGGTACTTGTCTCCTCCAGCCTCTGCGCCGCCGCCCGTAGGTTGCTGTAGCAGATGGAGCAGCTGGTCATGATCTCCAGATCGGTTTGGGCCATGTTGCGAGCCGCCAGGCCCGTGGCCACCAGCTCATTGGAGACATGCGTTGCCCCGCAGCAGTTCCAGTCCTCAAGCTCCAAGAGCTCAATTCCCAGAGCCGCACATACCGCCCGTGTGGAAGCGTCCATCTCCTTTCCCGTCGATTGGGAGACGCAGCCCGGATAGTAGGCCAGCTTCATGCTTTTCTCAGCTCCTCAACGATCCTCTTGACCTCATCCCGGCCTTTGATCTTCTCTGTCTCCAGGCTGATCTTTCCCTTGGTCAGCAGCTCCAGGCCCATCTGCATGGACTGCACCGCTCCCTGGGGAAAAACGAGCAGAAACCGCCCGGTTAGCTCCAGCTCGGCTATCCTGC
>JBFYLJ010000074.1:0-28150 GCA_041305465.1 Methanothrix sp. | reverse complement strand
ACCCAGCTGAATTCCATGCAAGATGAAAGCATGCAAGGCTGCGGCATAGCCATATTCACTCGATATCTTCTGACCCATGCCGGTACGGTAGAAGATGCCGTCAGGATCTTCCAGGAGATGCAGCGCGCTGCCGGCATTGCCTATCACGTAGCCGATGCCAGAGCCAAAGAGGCTGCAATAGTTGAAACGTCCTCCAAGATGGTCTCAGTTCGCTATCCAATGGCAGATGTCAAAGCATTGTGGCAGACAAATCATTCCAACTGCTATCCCGGATGGATGGGCTATTCGGGTTACAATATGGTAGCTGATCAAGTGAAGGTAAATGCTCTCAAGGACATATCAACAATCGAGAACTGGCAGGACAGCCTCAAGGACCCTTACAACTTTTTTGTTCAGGCCCCCAGCCGCTTTGAAAGATATGGCCAGCTTATGCACGAGTACTATGGCCGAATAAATGTGGAAAATGCAATAAAAATATTAAGTGATTGCTACGATCCTTATACGCGGATGACCCGCCCGGCGAGTTTCCCCTCGTGGACAAACAACATCCTTTGCTCAATATGCGCTCTGTATCCGGATTTTGCCTATCAGGCCAAAGAGCCGGCAGGCGAGTTCAAGGCCCATATTGCCAACATGTGGAGTCTTATTGCCTATCCAGAGACCGGTGATCTCTGGCTGGCAATCAAGGATTTCCCAGCGCAGTATGGCGGATACGAATATTTCAACCTGTTTGAGCTGCTGAGGTCCCTGCGTTAGAATCTCTGCAGCTCAAACAATTTGATTACTTCGCCGTGGGGTCCATCTCCCAGATGCCAAAGGTGTTGTTTTCTGTATCCATGCAGACTACAAAATATCCCATTCCAGGAACGGCTTTCTTGGGGACAATTATCTTTCCGCCCAGCTTTTCTACTTTCGTAGCATATTCATCCACTGACGGCACACCGATGTAATCTATCATTTGTTGGTCTGGGTGCATTCTCTTCATCATTCCCCCACCTGGCGCGCCATATACATCGATCATCATGTAATCCATTCCTTGCATGCCGACAATATTCCATCCGAAAAGGTTGGAATAAAATGTTTTTGCCCTCTGAATATCATCTGCAGGTATCTCAAAGTGTACTATGCTTGTCATTTTCTCTCTCCTCCATGTTCTTTGACTATTTCGTTATCATTTCTGCTTTTTCAGGAGTTCTTCAAGTCGCTCCATGCTTTCTGTTGCGCCTTCTTTCATCCCTGAATTGAACATTGCGTCACGGTCTTCAACTGTCTGGAATAAATCTGTGACTGTAAGCCTCGTCTTGCCTTCGAACTCCTCGAAGATCGATGTTTCAAGTATTACATGCCCCGGCATGCCTTCAAATTCAAAGGTGTGCACTTCCCGCAGTGGCGGCACTACTTCTAGATAGACGCCATGGAAAGCGTACATATTGCCATCCTGGTCGCGTTGGATGAATCGCTAGACTCCACCAGGCAACACATCCATCCTTTCAACCGCAGTCGAAAATCTTTTCGGTCCCCACCACAGCGGTATAAGATCTGGATTTGTGCTTGCCTTGAAGACCTGTTCGCGAGTAGCGTCGAAGATGCGAGTTATGACGATCTCTCTATCTGATAAAAACTCAAACTTTGCGATATTTTTCGCGGGGGTAGTCAATTTCTCAGTCTCCAGGTAATCGGCAGGCTTGTCGAAGGATTCGTTCCAGCCTTGCAGTGCACCTTCACTATCATGGCCCGCAGGCATGCCCTCATGCCTCAAGATAAGCTTTGTCTTGCCATTCCTGTCATCATCTTCTTCGAATGTTACTGTTATCAAAGCAGAAAATCCTTTGTCCTGTCGCTTTCTTTGGCCTGGCTTTCATCTTGTTTTAAGTGTGTTTTGACCGCCTGGGCCTTCCTGGCCTTCTTTGGCGGCTTGCTTTTGCCGCGCTTTGATTTTGCTGCTGGCTCATGGTCTTCTATTGTCATCTTTGGAGGCGCTTGCAGACTTACTTCACACTCTCTCAGTGAGAATATCATCTCTCGTCCTCTCTGTTCCATCACGATCTTATCCTCGCGGCCAAGCCAGCCCAGCGCGCCGAAGACTTCTTCACGGCTCATGGATGCAGTCTTCATAAGATTGGTGATGTTGCTTGGACCGTCTTGATTAAGGGCTCGCCATACGACACCTGCTTTCATGCCAAATATTGATTCAACAGTTGTTTGCGTCATAATACATATAAAGTCTGCAATTCCTATATATGAGAATTCCGAAAAACCCAATTAAATTGATTACTATAAATATTATTAATACTGTATAACAATGCATAAGACGCCTCACCGATTTTGCCATTCTCCAAGTATGGAAAATCTGATGAAAATAAGGGAGGCGGGAGGCATGAACAGGGAAAATTAGAGCGAGAGCGTCAAAATATTGACGGTGTCAGTTATGGGGACCATCGATCTTAAGTTAATCGGAGTCCTCTTTTATGTTAAACCTCAAAAATATTACTACAGCCTGGTCCACGGCTCATTCTGGCTGTAGGCCGCTTGACCGGCAATCTTGCCCACCAGGAGATTGATGAGATCAATGGGAGCAGAGCTGGCATAGACCTCCTTTCCCGTCATGGGGTCGATGTAGGCATAGACAAGATTTCCCGTCTTGGCATCAGGATAAGTAGAATAGGAAAAGAAGGGCTTTGAATTGGTGGGATTGAGGAAACGATAGATCTTTTTCCCTGTCAGAGGATCGGAATAGGTTTCCATGGGAAGACCGGTATTGGGATCCATGTAGGTCTCGCCCAGCCAATTGCTGGACAGATTCAAGAGCGGCCGAAGATAATAGGGATCCGTTACCAAATTGCCATCAACTATCCTGCTCCCTAAAGGCGCATTGCCCCAGTTCCATAGGTCGCTATCGTTCTCATCATTTTTATTGTCTCTCTGGTTATCTTCTATCACGGAAGAGGACTTCGCATTATTTTCCTTGAATTCCTTTATCCACTTCTGAGCAAATTCACCACTCACGCTCTGAAATTGTGGAGGAGTGCTCTGGCTGCTTGCGACCGCTAAGAGAAGACACAATGCGAATAACAAATTCAGTATAATTCTCATACAATTCCTCATTCGATCTTTCTGGCCGCAACCTCAATGGCCCGGATGACGCTGTCTCTGGGAATTATGGTGGCCACGGGAATGGATAGCAGCTTCTCTACAGTTGGGCTGACAATGGGGGCGCAGACCAGAGCCGAGGCCCCATCTCTCTCCGCTCTTATGGCAGCAATGATGGCCTCCTCGATGGTGGTGGCCGAATACTCACGCAAAGTTAGCATCTTGTCCCCGATCTTCATCTTCTTCTCGCTGATCTTGTCGAGAACTGGCCGGGCAGCAATTATGGCGATGAAGTTACCCTCAGAGCCTTCTAGCTGGCGAATAGTCTTCACAATCTGGCGCAATGTGGTGATATTCGGGTCTCTATGACCTGAGAGAATCTTGTAAAGAGTGCTTTGCGGAATTGTCGATTGCTTGGAAAACTCCCGAGCGGAAAGCCCCAGCTCTCTGAAGACCTCCCTCAAGGTTTCCCGCAGCCTCTCGTCCGACTGGAAGGCGGCTCTCATCACTCTCTCCACATTTGGCATACTATTGGACAATGTAGCTCAATTATTTCTACTTTTGGGTAGAGAACCTTTCTCCCCGGCAAAACATTAATATCCTGGATGGTCCACATTTAGGCTAATGGTACTCTTCCCACCACCTATTTTCACAATTAGGACAAAATTTGTCCCTAAATAGAAAACGTTATATTCTCCTTTTGGGAAAGTTCTCTCTATGGGCGAATATCGGCTTCGATGTGTAAGCGACAGATCAGTGCAACCTCCTTATTCCTTGAGCTGTCCCCATGACAGTTCGCTTCTGCGCGCCGATTACCAGGCCAGGCAAATTGAGCCAAAAAGCTTGCCCGGCATCTGGCGCTTCCTGGACTGGCTTCCTGTTCATGGAATAATAGCAGAGGCAGAAGGCGCACCCGTGACTTACAAGAGCCGCGGCCTGGCCAGGGAACTGGGCCTGGAAAACCTTTACATAAGCTTCAATGGCTACTGGCCGGAGCGTGGCGCAAAGATGCCCACCTGCAGCTTCAAGGATCTGGAGGCTGCACCTACCATGCAAAGGCTGATGGAGCGAGGTGACAACTCCACACTGGTAGTGGCATCGGCAGGCAATACCGCTCGCGCCTTTGCCCACGTATCCTTAATCACCGGCCAGCCGCTGATTCTTTTCGTGCCGGAAAAAGCCCTTGACAGAATGTGGACTGCAAAGGGCGCGGGCCGAGCCGCAGGGCAGGTGACACTGATAGCTGTGCAGGGAGATTACTACGATGCCATTCAAATAGCAGAAAAGGTGCAATCCCTGCCCGGCTTTGCGCCTGAGGGCGGAGCGAGAAACATCGCCAGACGGGACGGAATGGGAACAGTGATGCTCGACGCTGCTCTTGCGATTGGACGAATCCCCAAGCACTACTTCCAGGCGGTGGGAAGCGGCACGGGAGGCATATCCGCCTGGGAAGCGGCACTTCGCCTCAAGGCAGACGGTCGCTTCGGCTCTAACCTTTCAAGGCTACATTTGGCCCAGAATCTTCCTAATGCGCCCATTTACTGGGCCTGGACAGGAAAAGAGGCAGAACCTGCGTGCAGCGATATGTTCGATGATGTTCTCTTCAATCGCAAGCCTCCCTACGCAATCCCTGGCGGTGTAAGAGACGCGCTGGCAGAAACCTGTGGCGGGGTCTACGGCATAACCGATCGCCAGGCTGAGGCGGCCAAGAAGCTCTTTGAGCAGTCGGAAGAAATCGACATTCTTAATGCACCGGCAATAGCAGTGGCAGCGCTCGAGCAGGCGATAGGAGCCGGCAGCGTTCAGCCGGGAGATCTCATTCTTCTTAATATCACAGGCGGAGGCATTTCCAGGATCAAAGAGGATCATACCCTGCAAATGCTCAAACCGCAAATCACAGTCTCCCAATGCGAGCAAGCAGAATTATTTCTGGAGGGCAAGAAATGAGCCAGGCAATCAGCCATATTAATCCCAAAATTATGCCCCTGACATTAACAATCAAAGGCGGCGTGGACAAAGAAGGCCATCCCGATGGAGTATCAGAAATCGAGATAGCTCCCGGTGAGATAATAGGAATAGTAGGGCCCACGGGCTCAGGCAAGAGCACACTCATTGCCGATATTGAGCAGTTCGCCTTTGGCGACACTCCTTCGGGCAGAAGCATTCTCATAAATAACCAGGCACCTGCGGAGGAGCTGCGCTGCAATCCCAGGAAGAAGCTGGTGGCCCAGCTCTCCCAGAATATGCACTTTCTGGCGGACATGTCTGTGGATGAATTTTTGAGAATGCATGCTAAATCGCGGGGCAAGGATCCAAGGCTCGCAGACAGGGTCATAGCTCTGGCCAATACCCTGACTGGAGAGCCGGTTAACCCCGCTTTTCAGCTTACCATTCTTAGCGGGGGCCAATCCCGGGCTCTCATGGTTGCAGACATTGCCGTCATCAGCGACTCGCCCATTGTGCTCATCGATGAGATTGAGAATGCCGGCATAAAAAAGCAGGAGGCGCTTCGCCTCTTGGCCGGAGAAGGGAAGATCGTGGTAGTGGTAACTCATGATCCCATGCTGGCACTCATGGCATCTCGTCGCATTGTGATGAAGAATGGCGGAATGACCAAGGTGATCAGCACTAACGAGGATGAGCAGAAGGTCTTTCGGGATGTGGAGCGGCTGGACGGCTGGCTCACGGCTCTGCGCGAGACCATTCGTCAGGGAGAGGTAGTAGCTTGAAGATGGTGGTGGTGGCCGGAACGCCTGGCTCGGGCAAGACCTCAGTTCTCATGCATGCCGTGAAGGATCTGCTGCGTTCAGGGCGCAGCCCGGCGGTGGTCAAGATCGATTGCATGTGGACCGAGGACGATGCCCGCTTCAAGCGCTTGCAGGTGCCAGTGGCTGTGGGCCTGGCCAAGGATATGTGCCCGGATCACTACGCCATCTACAACTTCGACGAGATGCTGGAGTGGGCAGCGGCCCAGGGAGCAGACATCATGATCAATGAGACGGCTGGCCTGTGCCTGCGCTGCGCCCCTTATCCTGACAAGGCTCTGGCCATCTGCGTGATTGACGTTACCACCGGTCCCAACAGCCCTCTCAAGGTAGGGCCGCTGCTCACCACTGCCGATGCTGCCGTCATGACCAAGGGCGACCTCGTCTCCCAGGCGGAGAGGGAGGTCTTCAGGGAACGCATCCTGGAGGCCAATCCCGGCTGCCGGATCATTGAGGCCAACGGGCTCTCCGGCAAGGGCTCGGCAGAGCTGGCCCAGCTCATGGCAGGCTGGCCGGACATTTCAGGGGAGATGGTCTTGCGGCACAATCCGCCTCTGGCCATCTGCACTTTGTGTACCGGGGAGCTACGTATCGCCAAGGAGCATCACCGCGGAGTCCTGCGCCATTTGGACGGCTTTATGGAGTACACCGGCGAGTGATGATAATATCTAGAGAATAGGCTTAGTCGTCTTTGTGCCTTTGTGTCTTTGTGGTGAGAGTAGTAGTAAGCTCTAATCCTAACATTCCTACCCAAAAAAAAACCTAAACACAAAGCCACAAAGGACACACAAAGATTACTCAAGATCACCCATGAGGATAAAAAAACATGTTGCAGATTGAGAAGCTCCTGCCGGGCTACAACTGCGGAGAGTGCGGCCTTTCCAGTTGCCGGGAATTCGCAGCCGCGCTGGTGGACGTGGCAGGGCTGGAAAGGTGCCCTATTCTCAAGCAGGAACGGTTCAAAGGTCGGACCGAGGAGATCGCCAAGCTTTTGGCCTGCTCGGAGAAGACTGAGGAGATATTCGGAGTTTTGGACGGCTTGCGAGCCGATTTTGCCTTAGCGCCGCTGCCGGGAGAGCCCTCCTGCCGGGAAGATCTGCACCCCTTCAATCCCGAGGCGCATCTGTTAGAGGGCGATATTTTCCGCTACCGGCCTTTGGGCTGCCCCATCACTCATTTTGCCAAGGTGCTTAAAAATAAACAGGGAATCGTCACCGTGCACCTGGTCGGGCCGGTGCACCTGCTGCATGGTCTGCCCACGCCCGAGGATATCGGCATCTGCCTGGTGACTGCTTTCGAGGGCACGGTGAGCCGTGGCAAAAGGCCGGAGGTGGGCGAGACGGTGCGATTTCTGCCCGAGCACTGCATGATGCAAAAGGTGCACTCGGGAGTGGTGGTGCACTCCGAAGGGGCACGGGTGAGGATTGAGGGGATCGATCTGAAGGTGTGGTAGAGTAATGTCAAAGCAATCAGCTTCACTGCTTTCAGGCTCGCCCCGCATGCGACCATAAGTCTTTTACTTGTATTCCAGAATGGGCAGGAGCCATGAGAAACCGCGCCAAAGCCCAGTATCATCCCCTCCCGGGCGCCATCCTTGAGCGAGGCGAGCATGTTATGCAGAAATCCATTCCTCGCGGGAGATACCGGCATCTTTCAAAATGGTTTTTATGGGACTAACATCTACGTCCTCGCCTTGATGCGGATTTGGCAGGATGATAACTGTGTCGCCAATGACCATGTAAGGGTGCTTGCTGCCATGATGAGGCCCCTCTATTCCTAGCTTTTTCAGCTTCTTGATTAGGACGCGATAAGGAACGGGAATTATTCTACACAATGGCCATCGGCTCCTGAGAGACGCTTATTGCCAGTCCATCAATGGACGGAATGGCAAAGCCCCTCTGCAATCTAATGGCAATCCATTCCTCAATAACTTCGATAAGATCTTCTCGGCATTTCTCAATAGTCTCACCGGTGGCTATCACACCACGAAGACCTTCAACGGTGGCCATGTAAGAGCCATTCTCCAGGGATTCGTACTTCGCTCGCCTCAAAGCCGCTGCGATATATTCCGAGAACATGACTTATTCTACCACTCGATGGGATTTAACAGTTATCTTTTGATTAGGTTTCATGAGCCGACTCTCTTGCGAAGTCATGATAGCAGAACTCAAGCAGTATCCTGCGATGCGGTTCTCCGGCGTCCTGTTGCTGGAGAGATGACAAGGAGACCAAGATAAAACATGCTGCAAATCGAGAAGCCTCTGCTGGGATACAACTGCGGGGAGTGCGGCCTTTCCAGTTGCCGGGAGTTTGCCGCCAAGCTGGTGGACGTGGCTGGACTGGAGAGGTGCACCATTCTCAAGCAGGAACGGTTCAAAGGGCGGGCCGAGGAGATCGCCAAGCTCTTAGCCTGCTCGGAGAAGACGGAGGAGATCATCGGCGTTCTGGACGGCCTGAGGGCCGACTTCGCGCTCGCTCCGCTGGGCGGCGAGCCATCCTGCCGGGAGGATCTGCACCCCTTCAATCCTGAAGCGCAGCTAGAGGAGGGCGAGATCTTTCGCTACCGGCCTTTGGGCTGCCTCATCACTTATTTTGCCAAAGTTCTCAAGAATAAACAGGGAATCGTCACTGTGCACCTGGTGGGGCCGGTGCATCTGCTTCAGGGCCTGCCAGCGCCTGAGGACATCGGCATATGCCTGGTAACCGTCTTTGAGGGGACGGTGAGCCGGGGCAGGAGGCCTGAGGTAGGCGAGACGGTGCGTTTCTTGCCAGAGCTACTCCATGATGCAAAAGGTGCTACTTGGGAGTGGTGGTGCAGTTGGAAGGGGCGATGGTGAGGATCGAGGGAATTGATCTGAAGGTGTGGTAGAAGGAAGAGCGAAATAAAATCAATATACCCATTTATCTGTTGGATGCACTCAGAGAGAAGGTTCAATTAATAAAAAAGGAGGATGATGTAAGCTAAGAAATATAAAGTATGATCATGATATATTTAATTATGAAAGGCATTTGGCTGGCATTATTGATCCTAACGACCGCAGGAATTTGTAGCGCACAGGTTCCGGACTTAGTTGGGAACTGGACAGGCTCTCAGAATGCATATATTGCAGAAAATGGAGTTTACATACTATCGGAAAACGAGAGTACCCATCTGGTTATCGCCGAGCAGAAAGATCGGCTTTTTACAGGATATCTGACATATCCGTCGAATGGGAAAGAGATTGCAGAGAGTTTTGCCGGGGCAATCGGCTTGGACAACAAAATGCTCTACATAGCCGAATTGATTGATGGATATGACTTCGGTACGATCATTTCTGATGATGAGATTGAGCTAATTTATATATCAGATGGAGAAAACGGAAGAACTGTTATCGATAAGCTCCACCGCACAAAAGCATAATCCAGATTATTATATTTTTAAAATGCGGACTCATTTGCTACATTAGGAATGGTTGAACCTTTACCACCACATCAAAGACTGCAATCAAATCGGCAAATCTGCCCAGCCATTCAAAGCCCTCGGACGGCTTCATGCTCTCCAGTTCCTTGAGAACAGCCCGGACATCATCCTTCGTCTCTTTCGTCTTCAGGATCTCTTCCAGCTCCGAAGACCCTAGCTTCGATGAGATTGCCAAGGGCAATCTGGCACTAGCCTGGATGCCCAGCAGTCGCAAGGATGCTACTGTGATCTGCTATCGAGCCTTTTTCGGTCTCAGCTATTATTGCGAGGACGGCCCTCATAGAAAGCAGACTGGAAGAGATATTCCTCGAGCTGATCTTGATCTTCTCAGAAAAGCTTTTCCCATTTGAACGCCAATAATCATCCAAATGTCGCCAAAGAGCCCAGGTGAATCAATCGTAATGCATGAGAAGATCGACCGAGCCGTCCGGAAAATTAGATCGCTCGGTGGCGACAAAGTCAGATTCATCATCCTCTACGGCTCAGCCTCGGAAGATAGAATGAAAGAAGATTCTGACATCGATATTAGCGTGTACTACGATGATGCAGATGCCTCCCAATTCCGCCTCAAAGTCTTATCAGAGCTATTTGATGATGTCTATGATATCAAGATCTTCCAGCAGCTTCCACTTCCTTTGCGAATGCAAGTTTTGAAGGGCAAGGTCCTGTATGAAGATGACACGCCCTTCATGTACGACAAAGCTTATGAGACCATTAAGGAGTTTGAATCTTTCAAGCCCAGATACTACGATTACCTGGGAATAGAATCCATCACTTGAAGCATGAGGCATGCAATGACGAGAAAAAGAGATCTCAGAACAGAGCTGATAAGATCAAAATTAGTTGACATCGAGGACAGCGTAAGCCTTGTAGAGGAGAATCTTCCCTCAAGTTATGAGGAATTTTCCCAGCTAGGTCTGGTAAAAGATGGAATCTACAAGAGAATGGAATTCGCCATCGAAAATATTATCGATATCTGCTCAATAATTAGCTCAGATCTGCGCCTCAGTGTTCCGGAAAGCGAGGAGAGTTTTGTGGATAGTTTGGCCAATATTGGAATTCTAACGCAAAATATGGCAGAAAAGACCCGGAGGATGAAGGGATTTAGAAATATTATCGTCCACAGATACGGGAGGATCGACGACCTCTTGGCTTACAAAATTTTAACTGAGCATATGGATGATTTCTACGAATTTATCGAATCAATCGAACGATTCCTGGAAAAATCCAAAGAGAAATAGGACCTTTGAGACTGGCAGGGCGATGAAGTGGAAGTGGAACCAGAAACGGAAGAGATAATAAAGCAGCTAATTGCAATAGCCGAGTTCAAGAAAGAATTGAAATGCTGCGTGAAGATCCCGAAGAGAGATCCTCTAAGGGCAAAGAGAATTTGGAAAGCCTGATATTCATGGAACTGGCTTTCAGATCGTGGCCTTCTTCAAATCCGATGCATTTTTAAAGCTTAAGGCAACCAGCGTAGCCACTCACGGGCCCGCCTGCCTGCACACGCGAACGTGTGTCTTCTTGACGCCTGTTGAGGCCTTTTCGATGCTCTGCAGGCCCGAATGCCTGCGGCAAGCTTTGATCTGGCGCGCCTGCCCAAAACACTTTATGGACTGAGGTAAAAATCGGTGAGGCTTCTCATGCATTGTCATATGATATCTATAATATTTACAATTATATATCTAATTGGGTTTTTCGGAATTCTCTATAGAATAAAGCGTGCGAAAGGCTTTTATTTATCGGAAGCCTTTTTTTTGCTCGTGGGGTTAGTATGAAGACTGCATTAGCAGTAATAGTGCTAGTAGCATGTCTATTAGCCTTGGGCTGCTCTGCCCAGGATGCGAGCCATTTCCAGAGCGTGGGCGGAGATTTCGGCAGGAAGATGATCAGCACAATAAAGTCCAGTGATACAAAGCCGGCAGCAGAAAGCAGCAATAATGGCAGCCTGTGGAGCTGGGGAAGTTCGCCCAAGGGAACTCTGGTTGTTGACGGCAACCTGATCGGCGATCCGAGATATACAATGAAGAAGCTTAATGTCACCAACAACTGGCTGGGAGATTCTTTCGTGGATCCCTATGGTACTGCTGCTCCCGCTTATACTTACACGGACGCCCAGACAGGTGAGCCGGTTCAAACTTATGTAGATCCTATTACGAAACAGTCTTACTACAAATATACGGATTCCAAGACAGGGCGGCTGATTTATGTGTACTTCAATCCTGAGACGGGAGTGCCGATCTATACCAGCTTTGGGCCCGTTTCCGGCGAATACGTCGAGCAAAATAAATTCACTCTGCCGCCGATCTTCAGTTAGAGTGAAGGAAAAAAAATCAAAAAATCATTCATGTAGCCGGCTGAAAAAGGTTCTGACACTCGAAAGCCTTTTATGGCTCAGCATTAATGTCAGTTGAATGGGGTTTGGTATGAAGACTGCATTGGCAGTAATGGTAGTGTTAATAGCTTGTCTCTTGGCAGTGGATTGCTGTGCCCAGGACACCAGACGTTTTCAGAGTGTTGGGGGAGACTATGGCCGCAGTGTGATTGGCACCTTTAAGACCAATGATGCAGAACCGTCTTCCGACAATAGTAGTGGCAATAACAGCCTGTGGAACTGGGGAAATGCACCCAAGGGAAGCTTGATCAATGATGGAAAGCTGGTAGATGATCCATTTACTACGTGGAAGTCTTTCAATTATACAGAAGGCTGGATAGGTGAGGTTGAGACGGATCCCTTTACAGGAAGGTCGATCTACGCCTACAAGATTCCCAGTACCGGCGAAATCAAGTATTTCTACATTGATCCTTACACTGGAAAGCCGGTATATGTGGACCGGGGTAATGCGATTGCAAATGACGCCAGCAGTGCAAACTACGCGCTGCCGCCGGTGTTCCGCTAGAGTGCTCACGGGATCGGGCTTAGAGGCAGTTTAAAGATTTGATAAGATATTGGAGAGTGATGAATAGATGAAGTATATTGCGATATTTTTATGCATAGTGGGCTTGACGATGGCCGCAGACTATACCAACCAGCAGCAGGCTATCATGGAAGGCTTGCGCCTGTCCTACCAACTCGGTGAGGCGCATGAGAAGTACATGCAAAACGAAGATGCCACAACTTTTAACGCCTTAATAGATCAGTGGAACGCCTGGGTTCAGACCAACTTCGGGCAGGATCCAAATTTGCTCATGCAGAAAGTAACCGGACCGGTGAATCTCCAAAAGCCATACCTGCTCGCCAACAACACAACCAAGGGCGGCATCGTGCATGCTATTGATGGATCGAATAACGGCTCTACGTCAAAGTACACCACGAATGATATCAATCTGTTGCCTGATGGTGTAATTCAACAGTATCACAATCAGCAGCAAGCTGCGGTTGCAGCGGGGCTGGCACCACAAGGAGATGGTTACCTGGGTGGGGTCTAGGGCCTCCAGCCCTGGGCGCCCTTAATATTTCTCATCCAGCTTCCTACTTTTGGTGTATATTCCCATCTTTTGAGCCCGCTGATTATCAGCATCCGGATGACTTAGGTATCCCATCCAAAGGATTTTATACATTCATGCTATCTTTATGCTATCAAAGGAGGCATTATGGCTCAGATCATCGTGCGAAATCTCAACGACGACGTCGTGGCTCGACTGAAAACCCGCGCTAGGGATAATGATCGTTCCCTGGAGGCAGAGGTTCGGCATATCCTGGAGCAATCGGCCAAAATAGATATGGCTCAGGCTCGTCAAATTGCCCTCAATATTCGAGAGAGACTGAAAGGCAGGACGTTCCCAGATCCGACTGAGCTTATCCGCGAGGACCGGGAGCGATGATCGTTGTAGTTGATGCGAGCGTGGCTGCCAAGTGGTTCATAGCAGAAGATAACGCCACTGATGCTCTTGAGTTGTTGGGGAAAAAATATGAGCTTCATGCGCCCGATCTTCTATTCTTGGAAGTAGATAACGTTCTTTGCAAGCTGATTCGCAGAGGACTTCTATCTGAGGATGAAGGATTCGATATCCATAATAAAATACTCGCATTTCCTATCCGGTCCTATCCATCTCAGAATTTCCGAGAGGAAGCATTTCATCTGGCAATAAAGGCCAAACGCAGCGTCTACGATTGCCTTTACCTGGCTGTTGCCGAGGCGCTGGATGGCCGCATGGTAACAGCAGACGGTAAGTTCTTTCAGGCCATTGGCAATACTCCTCTGAGCGATCGAATGCTGTGGGTTGGTGACCTGAAACGTGCCTAATAAGCCTCTATCTCTGGAAACCTATATATTCTAGATCTGCTTAGCGCATGGCCCGTGCATAATCCCGAGATAAATACCGAGACGATAATCACCATACTGGGCTTTTTAGGGGCTATACTGCTCCTCCTGGATGTCGTGATAATTAGATGATTCAATGAGAATGATGGGGTGGGAGAGTTCCAGGAAGGAGGTTTAGGACCTGAACTCTCCGGATCTGGCAGAACACATATCAACATCATCGTTGATGATAATAATTTTTCTAAATGCTCTATTCGCCTTCATTTGATTTAACACTTTCGGTATTTTAACTAAGTAGGTGGCAAAAGGTCGGAAAATTTAATAGTGCCTGAAGTCATGAGGTGGGCGAAGATTAGAAGTAGCGGCGGCGCCTATCTGAATAATATAGATCTTAAATTCATCTGGAAAACCAAAAGGAGGCGAGTTTGCCATTGCAGAGCAAAGAAAACCATCTCAATTCTGAATATGAAAAGGTCCTGATCGTATATGAGAAGATGTTGGCCTTAGAGATGGACCAGGTGCAGCGTGCCAATATACAAAAAAGGATAGGTGACAGTTGCCTGGAGATTATCAAGCAAAAAAATGATTCGGCAAGCTGTGAGCGCGCCATTATCGCCTATGAGGAAGCTCTGCTTGCATTTTCGCAGCAGAGCCATCCAATTCCTCGCGCCAAAGTCATGAGCAGCCTGGGCTTTGCCTATGCATCTATGGCAGATTATGCAAATCGAGCTAAGAACCTCAAGCAGGCTATAAGTTGCTGGGAAGAGTCCCTGCAATTCTTTTCTCTAACTGCTGCTCCCAATGAGCATGCCTCTCTTCAAAATGAGCTGGGCAGTGCTTATCGAAAGCTGGCGGAGCTGGAAAGCCGGCAGGAAAACGGCAAAAAAGCAGAGGAGGCCTGCAAAGCAGCCCTTCGCGTCTATAACCTAAAAGAAAGCCCCCTGCAATTTGCTGCAGCGATGGCGAACCTTGGCAGCAGCTATTTGACCCAGGCTCAGTCTGCAAATGAACTGGATCATGCAAACAGCTGCAAAAAAGCCATTCAGGCTTACCAGGAAGTCATTTCGGTCTATTCCCTGGCGCATAGCCGCATGCAGTATGCGGCCATGAAGAACAATATGGCCATAGCCTATCTTTCCCTCTCCGAGACAGAAGATAAAGCAGGAAACTGCCGACTGGCTCTTTCGGCTTGCAGGGAGGCGCTGATCTACAGAACAGAGAAAGAGCATCCACTGGCCTACGCTGCCTCGCAGAACAATCTGGGAAATGCATATCTCGCCCTGGCTGAAGAAGGTGGGGAAGAGGGTGACCAAAGGTGCCAGGAAAACTGCAGGCTTGCGCTGGAAGCCTACATCAATGCTCTGCGAATCTATTCTCTGAGTGATTTTCCCAGGCTTTATGCAACGGCTCAAAACAACCTGGCTAATGTTTATCTTACACTGGGGGAGAAGGTGGACAAGACTGGCAATTGCATGAAAGCCATCCTGGCAGCTCAAAAGGCTCTGGACGTTTTTACCCTGGAAGACTCTCCGGAGGATTACGGCGAAGCCAAAGGCAGCCTCTGGCTGGCCTATCTAACCTTGGCTGATATCGAGTATCGGGCTGAAAACTGTGCCCATGCTATGCAAGTATGTGAGGAGAGGCTGCATTCCTATCGTGTCTGGGCCGCTAATCCGCTGCAGATCGCTTCCTGCTGCAAGGATCTGGCCATGACGGCAATAGTGCTGGCAGACAATGAAATCTCGACACAGGCCAAAGCGGAGGACTGCAAGAAGGCCATATCAGCCTGCCATGAGGCTCTACAGATCTACGATGTGTCCAGCTACCCAGATGAGTATGCTCAGGCGCAGATATTGCTCTGGGCTGCCTATTTTGCTCTGGCACAGGTTCAGGATTGCAGGGAAAACTGCCTGCGGGCGATACACGCCTGCCATGAGGCGATTGGGGTCTATGAGCGGATCAGTCCGGCAGAGCACGCCGATTCTCTGAAGAATTTGAGCTACAGCTACATCACAATGGCAGGGATGGAGGATAAAGCTGACAACTGCCAAAGAGCAATCGATTCCTGCGAGGAGGCTATGCAGTATTACACTCTGGAGACGGCTCCTTTGGAGCATGCCGATATTCTCAGGGATCTGGCCTTTGCTTATGTCACTTTTTCCGAGGTGAGGGATAAAGGGGAGTGCAGCAAGAAGGCGCTCAAGGCTTACAAGAAAGCCTCCAGGATCTACCAGACCCTTGCGGAGGAGCTGATAGAGAAAGGCGATCCTGGCGATTCTGAGATGCTGGAGAAGGCAAAGAGATGCCACCTTTCCATACAGTCTTGCAAGGCCATCTTGAAAGCGGGGAGAAAGTCTGGGGCGGCGGCAGCGCCGAAACAGAAAAAGCAGGAAAAGAAGCAGGAGAAGATGTGAGCGAGGAAGGCAGTATGATCGGCCTGACGGATGAGCAGAAGACGGAGTACTTCCGGCGATCCTATACGGCAGTTGACGGGTTGTGGTTCATGAAGATCGAGGAGAAGCTGGGCTTCGACGAAGCCTTGCGGCTGGACGAAGCCGTCTGGAAGGTTCTGCCCAAGATTCAGGCCCGCGCCCTCAAGGGGATGATGCATCTGCAAGGTGGCTTGCCGGGGCTCTGCCAGGCGCTCTTTGCCCGCTTGACCCTGGAGGGCTTCGAGTTTGAGATAGAGCCGCGCAAGAATGGTTTTGCCGTGATCGTCAAGAGGTGCCCCTGGCATGATATGATGATAAAGTCGGGGCGGATGGCCCTTTCGGAAAAGGTGAGCGATCTAATCTGCCGGGTGGAAAACTCGGCCTGGGCGAGCGAGTTTTCCGGGGAAAAGGGCATGCTTGATGAGGGGGAGATTCGAGAGGGCGAGGGCCGGGAGGAAAATGTCCAAGAGATCGAATTTCAAAGAGAGGAGCGGCTTTGCCGGGGTGAGGGAAGATGCGTGCTGAGATGGGGAGTCAGGTAATCATCATCTTTCATAAACTGTGCTTCTATTGCCTTTCGAACCACATAAGTCTTTGGGCGCTCAAATGGTTGCGGCAAGATCTTCAAGGCTCCTGGCGATATCGTCCTGGAGCCTTATGGACAATAGAGGTTGAGATAGAATCACCTTAGCTAAATGGAAGAGATCCTATTGCAGGCTATGAAGATATGATGAACATGGATTGATTCGAATAGCTGATTTGCATTATGATTCTAAGCGCTAACCACCAATTCCTTCCTCTGGTGTTTTGCGAGTCTGTCCTGTGAGCCTCCCGCGCTCTGCCTGGGCGTCGCTCTATTTGCTCCATTTTTCTGCAGGCAGCGTCACATCGACCACTGAGGACCTCCCGCCACTCCCATCCCCAGGCGCAGATCGGCTGCCACGCCGGCGCGGGCGAGGCGTGCAGGCGGTGCAGGGCCATTGCCCGACCCCCGGAGCGCGGCCTTCGATGATGACCAGCGAGCTGCGGGGGATTTCGGGCAGCGCCCAAGGGGCGGGGGCGATGGAAAGAGATATGACAATCAATATGAGATGGTTCTAAGCTAGACTTGCTGCAAGGCTTCGCTTCAGTGGAACAGGTATAGCCCTGCCCATATCTCTTGCAGCTTCTAGCCAAAGCTGCATGGCTATTTTGACCTCCCGAAGGGCTTTCTCTTCAGTCTCGCCGAAGGCTGAACAGCCGGGAAGCTCCGGAACAATAGCGATAAATCCCTCATCTTCCTCGCTATAAAAGATCTCAATTGCGTACATCAATCCTCTTGGAGGTTATATCTCTCAATTACTTTTATAAACTGCCGAACCTGATAAGCCTTTGCCCATCCACCTTCGTTTTGGAAGTTCAATATCTCCTGTATTCCTTCTCGAAAGTAGACTCGATGGCTCCCAGTCCCTTTCCTGGTCTGAAAACCCAATGCCTCAGCTATTTTGCACAATCTTGCGAAACGGATTTTCTTGGGATTGGCTTTAATCTCTTCAAGCAATTCTTGTCTGTTCATTTTTTGCTTTGCATCACATATGGCACGCACTCTAACGATCAGCAGGAATTGTAACATCCAGCACCTGACCCACCTGCCACTCCCTGCTGTGGGTTGTGACCACCACAGCTCCCAGGCGCGGATCGTAGAATGCGATGGCAGCGGCGGGCGAGCCGTGCAGGCGGTGCAGGGCCATTGCCCGACCCCCGGAGCGCGGCCCTCGACGATGACCAGAGAGCCGCGGGGGATTTCAGGGGGCGGGGGCAGGGGCTCGGAGGGGGTGATGGGGGAGAGGGCGGCGATGGAGTAGATGATGAAAAGATGCGTCAACTGCAAACCACCTTGCCTAGATTAAATGTGCTTGCTATCTGCTTGACGATCTCTGAACTCGCTTTACATGGATCGTGCTGCAACTCGGCGATCATCCGGATTTCATATCCCTCAATAATTTTACAGTTGTAGAGTGCGGATCGCGTTTTCAAATGCTCATATATCTTGCCAGTCTCTTTATCGATTACATTTGGCGAGGTTGTTGCAAGATATGAATTAACTCTAAGAGCGCCCAAATGCTTCTTGATTGCTTCTACCTTGTATAGAATATCCTCTCCTTTTTTCTTCTTTTGAGTTCCAGTTTTGCATTCGATGAGGCAAAGAGATTGGCCCTGCATGAATCTTACATCCCACTCATTCTTAGGCTTTGGTTCTATCGAGCTTTTGCTCCCTATTTCAAGATTCAAATGCACATGAATGAAGCTCTTCCTTCTGTGGCTTCTCAGGACATTCCAAATCTCCAAAGCTACGCGCCGTAACATCACACTCCAATCATCGACTCGTCTTCATTATCCAAAATTCTATCCCTAATGAACATCCTCCTCCCCAAGTGCGTGTGGCCCAGGGCGCGGGGAGCGTGCCCATGCCGCCTAATTCCTGCCCAATATCACTCTCTTCGCACCTCACGAATAATTGTCTCTGCCAGATCCACGCTCTCCCGGGCCAGGCTTTGCGCCTGTCGTGCATCCTTTTCATCAAACAGAGCAGCTCGCCTCCTTCCAGGCAAGCGACCAGCTAAAGCCGGGAAAGGCTCCCCACTGCCTGATAAAATCACGGCCTCGCTTTTCCCGCCTCAGATCCATGGCCTGGATTAGACGGCGCAATTTCTGCAATTGAATTGATGCATTTCCTTCCGGATCGTAGAGGATCAGCCCGTCGAGGGCAATTTCCAGGTAAAGCGATGGAAGCGCAGCCTCGAATTCATCCTGCGCTTTTGCCAGAGCTGAGATTCGTCCTCTCCATTTAGGAGGAAGTATCTCTTTGGCTTTTCTGTAGCGTTCCATCTGGCGTTGCCGCAAGTCTTTTGCAATGACCCGCAAGTCCCAGTCGCTCTCCTCTTTTGCGTCACCTCTGGCACGCGAGCCGAAGAGAACAACGGCTACAAGCTTTTTGCCAAATCCCTGCTGCAAAGCCTGAACTACTGGCTCTATCTCTCGAACGACTGCCTTTTTCCGGTCAGCCAGGGAACAGTTCAGAGCACTCATTTTCAGGCTCTTGCCAGGAAATACCCTCGTGCCCGCATCCCTGCTGCTGCCTCTGCCTGACCACGACATGACAGGCAATCGTGGGCCACAGCCGCTTCCCAGGATAACTCAGGCATTTCTTCTACCACAATAAGCCATATATTTACCAATAGATAAGACTTTTTATTGATATGCCATCAATCAATTTGACAATCGTGCGGCTGAAGGTGCTCGCCGCCAAAACGGCCCTGGGCCGCAAACGTATCTGGCCGCGCTTTGGAACCGGAATTAGGGGCCAGCAAATTTCAGATGTTCAACACGCCCTGTGCCTGTGAAGGCCGAGGTCAAGATTTTGGCAACTCTGGACAAGTAGCAGAGATATAATTATGATAATAACATTTATATATTATCACTATTTTTTGAAGCTAAAGCTGTTCCGGCATTTATCGAAAAGATATTGAGGCCCCAATCCTGCCCCAATTCTCTTTTTCTAATGCGATCAGTTCTGCTGGAATGCCGCGCGCGAAAAAACGCGCGGGTGAGCCCGGGCGCCCTCAACGTCGGGCAGGCTTGGATATAAAAAACCCTGCAAGCTCCTTAAATTCAGATGGCGATGGCCCGTCGAGGCAGCGGGGAAACTCCTGCCTTCTGGCCCGGATGGCCCCTGGCCGATCAAGGAGGCTTGCCCGCCAGATGCTTCTCGTCGGCAGCAAATGCTGCTAATACTATCTGAACTTTTCTTCGGGTGCAGACGGCGATCTAGTACGGCAAGTCAGAAATAAACCGATGTTTTGGCTTCGAGCCTTCGCGTGAAACCAGATCCTACTAATCTCACGTGAAGCCGCGAAGGCGCGAAGAACGATTCCGCCGTTCACAGATACATTATCCTTCACAATCATGGCTTCAATTAGGCCGGGCTGTAATAGTAGTCTGGCCTGCTCATTGAGTTAGGCGGCATCTGTGCACTTCTTCTTCCCCATGCGCCCGCAAGGCCTCCATCTCTTCCTTCTGGAAGGCAGAGAGGCGGGCCATGAGCAACTCATAGTTCACCTGATGCCCGTCGAACTCCGGCCCATCCACGCAGGCCAGCTTTGTCTCTCCACCCACCTCAACTCTGCAACTGCCGCACATGCCCGTGCCGTCAATCATGATGGGATTGAGACTGACGATGGTCTTAATCCGATAAGGCCGCGTGACTTCGCTTATCATCTTCATCATAAGCACAGGCCCGATGGCCACTGCCAATCCTGGGACCTCCTTTTGCAGGGCCTCCTCCAACAATTCCGTCACCAGCGCTTTGCGCCCTAATGAACCGTCATCTGTGCAAATCATGAGCACATCTGAGACTGCTGCCATCTCCTCTTGAAGGATGACAAGCTCTTTGGTACGTGCCCCGATGATGCTCACAACCCGATTCCCCAGGCTCTTCAGCTTCTTGGCAATGGGATAAAGGACAGCCAGCCCCGTTCCTCCGCCCACGCAGATGGCTGTTCCCACTTTTCCTACTTCGGTGGGCCGACCCAGGGGTCCGGCGACATTCAGGTAATAGTCACCCACCTGCAGGGTCTTGAATAGAGCCGTTGACCGGCCAACCACATGGTAGATGATAGTAATGGTCCCATTCGCAGCATCCATATCTGCCATGGTCATGGGGATACGCTCTCCAGCCTCATTGGCCCTGAGCATCACGAACTGCCCAGGCTGGGCAATTCGGGCGATCTTTGGCGCCTCAATCTCATTGAGAATGATCTCTCCGCCAGCCATCTCCCTGCGCCTGATTATCCTGTACATGCGAGCCTCTGCAAAGGGGCATGTTGTTCAAATAAAAAAAACTAACGAGAAAAATTTCGTAGGCTATAAATATTTTTATCTTCCTTTTATAAGATTCAACTTATCCGCCAGCTCGAATCCACAGACAAGAGGCGCAATCTGCAGGCATGACCGCCCCGTTCTTTATCGTCCCTCTTTTTCATCTTCTGCGATGTGCGCGTTAGGCAAGAAATCTTGCTCCTTGTTATCTCCTCTCATATTCTCCACATCGTATCCGGTTTCTTTCGGGACCTTTGATTCCAGAACCCAAATAATACTCTCCGGCTCATACGTGTCTCCAGTGGAATAGCATCTTACCATCGGAGCGCCGATAAATTCGACGCGCAAATTGCATAGCGGGCAGATCGCTACTACAACTTCCCCATTTTCATTCGTCTTCCTGGTGTTGAACATGGGTCTTCATCTCCATGAAGCATTCCAATCATCTTCACAGCCATCTTCATCCACATAAACATTCGGTCTGGAAACTCAGTTGTCAGCAAGGCCAGAAGAGATTCCTGTATGTTCCTCGCCTCGAAGATCGCGTTTTTCATTTTGATCCAATTATTTCCCTCGCGATTCTCTTCCGCCCAGAGACTACAGGCTTCTGTGAAACAACAAATCAATAGGATGAAGGATGAAGAACAACCTTTATATTATCTAAACGCAACAAAATGAATGAAGTATATGACCTTTGTTCCATCGTTCGTTCTCGTCTCGATTCTCCTTGTCTCTTGCGCTGGCTCCTATGAGGATAATAAAACCATTGCATGGTTCCCAAAAATAGATACGGCGTTGCTTTCCTCTTCTAAGAATGTTGATTTCATACCCAATTTGACGGCCTACCAGCAAACGACCGACTATACATGCGGCCCGGCAGCATTGCTTTCTCTAGCTAAATTCTATAGATGCCATGGTATTGAGGATAATGCAAAAACCGAACTGCAAATAGCTCAAGAATCAGGCACCAGGGACTTGAATTCATCTCAGCCGGGAACAAAACCACAGGAAATGGTTGCCTGGCTTGAGAAGAATGGCTTTGATGTGAAACTTGAGTTTGAGGACAAAGGCGATGGTACTGCATTAGAGAGGCTACGAGACAACATTTTGCAGGGCATTCCTACCCTTGTGGAATGGATAGACCTGAGCGGACATTGGGCGATAGCTGTAGGATACGACTATCGGAATGTTAGCGATCCTTGGGATGATGTCTTGATTCTGGCAGACCCTTATGATAGGTATGATGATAACTGCGATGGATAC
Source organism: Methanothrix sp. (assembly GCA_041305465.1). Lineage (GTDB taxonomy): Archaea > Halobacteriota > Methanosarcinia > Methanotrichales > Methanotrichaceae > Methanothrix. Next base: position 6,018 of record JBFYLJ010000074.1, on the reverse strand, counting down.
TCCTCCGTTAATGCCAATCGTTTTTACTGGATGTGGTTTGACGCTCTGTATTTCGACAATATCGCCTGGCGAACCATGATCACTGCCACCCCGAAGAAGGGAGCGGGCAAATGTCAAACAATACAGAATTAAAATATTATTAATATGGGGAGAACCACCCCATCTATTTGCGCTCTGCATGGGAAACTATTTGGAAACGTTTATAAACAATAAGTGTTACAATTTGCTTTTTAGGTTTCAAATAATGAGTGATTTGGTTGTATTGGCATTCGATACGCTAACCCGAGCAGGGATGATGAGAGACGACCTGCTCAAGCTTCAAAAAGAGCATCTCATTGGATTGGAGGATGCCGCAGTTGTCATAAGAAACATGGATGGAAAAGTTAAGGTAAATCAAGAAGTCGATATGGTGGGAGCAGGGGCTCTGGGTGGAGCCTTCTGGGGACTTCTAATAGGTCTCATCTTCCTTGTACCTATATTCGGGTTGGTTATCGGCGCAGCCGCTGGGGCCATTGCCGGAAAATATACAAATGTGGGTATGGACGAACAATTCATCAAAGAGGTAGCAAACACCATCCAGCCCGGAAACTCAGCATTGTTCTTTCTGGTTAGAGAGTCCACTCCAGACAAAGTAATGGACGAGCTTAAGAAGTACAAGAACGTCAAGGTATTGAAGACATCCCTCTCCAAGGAGCAGGAAGAGCATCTCAAAGAGGCTTTTGCCGGCAAGGATGTAAAAGTCACACTTTAAGATCCTGCCAAACATATGTGTACCACACATTTATATCGTTGAACGTCGATGTCTATGTGGGCAAGGTCGGCAAAGACCATCTTTTCCTCCTACCCGTTTCATTATCGACCTTGCCTATCCCTCCTATCTATTTAGCAGCCATGCCATTCAGCTCTTCTTCGATTGCCTCATTCATCTCTGCGCAGTAGCCATGCACATTGCATCCCACGGTGTGCAGTCTCTTGGGCTGCATTCCCCGAGCATAGGTCTGCTCTGCCGATTGGTAAGGTATGATAGTATCATTGCGAGAATGGATCATGACCAGCGGGCGGGGTGCGATCCGGCTCAGGTAGGTCTCGGGATCGATGGACCGGTAGAATCGAACCTGATTCTTATCGACCACTCCCGCCGAGGCGATAGCTGCATCAGTTCCATAGCCGCAGGTGCTGATAGCTAAAACGCCCCTCGCGCTCCTATCCAGTGCACAGGCAATAATGGCGAAACGCCCTCCGTTGCTCTCCCCGGCGTAGATGATTCGCGCAGGGTCTATCTCAGGTCGGCTGCGCAGTACTTCCCCTGCCGCCAGAGCATCATAAACCATTCTGTGCTCCGTCGGCTCTTCGCCCTTTATGAACATCTGCAGATCGGCTTTTGGATCAATGCCTCCCAGATTTCTCTGGTCAAGGGTGATGCTGGCAAATCCCAGGTCTGCCAGATGTCTTGCCAGCTTTTGCTCTTTCTCTTTATGAACGGTAGCGCCGGGAAGGAGCACAATGCCGGGAATGCTCCTGTTCTCTTCATCTCCCTCCTGCTTGGATCGCGGGATTCTCAAGAGCGCTGCCACTTTCGCGTCACGACTTTGAAACTGAACAGTAGAAAGGGTGCTATTGCCATCGTCCTTGGGCTGGCTCAGATTATATTGGGGCAAAGACACGATATAATCCAAGATTCCCTCATCGGATACAGTCCATTGCCCGGCAGATGAAATATTCGAAACGAAATGCCATCCCAGGAGCAGAGCGATAACTCCAGCCAGAAGCATTAGTCCGATGCCCGTTCTGCGCTCCGACATATTTGGATCCACCGCTTCAGATGCTCGGCTTCCATTGTTCATCGCCTAATTTGGTCAAGGTGCCGTTTTTATTCAATTCATAGCCGATAGGAATTTTTCCCCAGCTCCATAGGCTCGTTGCTGCGTCATCGGCCCTGCTGTTTGTTGGTGTCTGGTTAGTTTGAGTCTGATTGATGGTGGCGTTAATATCCGATTGATTGGCTGAGTTGTTGGTGAAGTTTGCCAGGATTGTCATGCCGCTTTCCTGGCTTATCATAATAGTTTCCAGTGACTGAGAGCTGCATACCAGCCCAAGAATGATCAAAGATGAAATTATCAGGTTTCTCATACCGTTATCCTCCTGTTGTAGAACTGATTGTCACTCATTATTGTTTCATATTTCTATACCTTTCCTTTCGTGTTAGATAGGCCTGCAAGTAGTCTCTCACCGGGATAATTTCCGGCTGCATAGAAAGATCAGCAAGCAGCCTTTCCAGGTAGCCATTCTCTTTTATGCGGGCAAGGGTGATGGGAAAGTTGATGTCAAAGATCCAGCTCAAATGCAGCAAACGCTGGTCGCCCAGAGTCTTTAGCACGGCGAGCCTCACCATCTTTCCTTGCATTATGTCGTAGACTACATCTTGTGTCAGTCGCAACTCATCGGCTAGATCGAACTCGAGTGCCCGGTTAGGATGATGATCCCTCTTCTCAAAATGCTCAGATACAATTTCCAGTATGTCCAGCTTATCGGCATCCCTGATCAATTTTGAGAAGAAAGCAACGTCGTCCATTTCGGTGGCAGGTATCTGGTACTTGTTATGATGCCAGATGCTCTTTCGGATCAGATTTCGCTCTCTTTTCGGCAGGCCGCAAAGGACTCCTGAGCGATTGATGACCTTGAGGCCGAGCATTGCATGATCAAGAGTCTTGCGGTCATTAAAGGAGCCAAAATCGCGCAACTGCTTGAATCGTCCCACATCGTGCAAGAGAGCTATAGCCTGAGCCAGGGCGAGATCTTCTCCATTCACGCCCAGGGAGCTGGCAATTACTGTGATGTTCTCGCAGACGCGATAGGTATGCGCAAGTTTGAGCCTTATATTCGCTTCTATCTCTGCATCACGACAATGAACCCGGCTGGTATAATCCTCAAACCATTTGCGGCAGAAAAAAAGGTCTTCTCTATTCATATTCGGCTTTTAGGCATGATCCTTTTTTAAAGCGAATTTCATATCCGAGCTGTCCACTTGCCATGCCTCCAGACTCTCGTCCTTCAAAAAACCCATGGAAAGCCATAGCCCGCCCGGAAATATGCTCTCTCCCGGATGCTCTTCATTGAACTGGCAAAAGAGATCATAGACGGCACGCCATCCTTCTGCCCCTATATGCGGCCTGCCCTCCAGAATATATTCTACATCATCCCAGTTGGGGATGACCATTCTCAAGAGAGCAATTAGTACATCGCATTCCTTTTTGGAGGATGAAAAGATGCCTCTAACCTTTTCTTCGCTTAGGATCTTTTTCATGAGAGAATTGATTTACGAGAAAATTGAATTCGGGATTTCAGTGATGCGCTCCGTGCGCATCCCCGTGCGCGCCGTGGGGCGCAGCATCGGATCCCGCCTTGACAGCCAGGAAATCCTTATCGATATAGGCTTGATGTGCCAGGTCCAGGCACTCCTTGCATAGATTAAACATTTCATCCTTTGGGCCGTGAATAGTAGCCAAATTGAGCTTGATAGGTACGGTCTCTTTCTCAACAAGACACAGCGCGCACTTCATTTAATTCACCTTGTCAATCGCTCTGATTCGAACGGTTATAAGCATTTCCTTTCAAGCGTTCCTTGCCACCGGTGGTAGAGGTCATTCTCAACCCCGAGAAGATCGAGCACCCGGCCTACCAGTACATCGATCAGATCATCCAGGCTCTTGGGTTGGGAGTAGAAGGCAGGGCATGCCGGCAGAACAATCGCACCCGCCTCGGCTGCGGCGACCATGTTGCGCAGTTGCACCAATCCCAGAGGTGTCTCTCTTGGTACGATTATCAGCCTTCTTTTCTCTTTGAGGCAGACGTCTGCTGCCCGGGTGATGAGGGTGTCCGAGGAGCCGCAAGCAATTGCGGAAAGCGTTCCCATGCTGCAGGGGATGACGACCATGCCGTCATAGAGATGCGAGCCGCTGGCAAAGGGCGCCGTAAAGTCGCGGGGATCGTAGACATGGTCTGCGAGGTCTCGCACATCCTCTAGCCGAAAATCGGTCTCAATTTCGATAATCTTTGCGGCCGAATCGGTTATTACAAGATGGGTGGTGGCGCCCTTCTCCCGCAATACCCTCAAGAGCCCAATGGCGTACGTCGCCCCCGATGCGCCGCTTATGCCCACAACGATCTCCATTAAAATACCTCGCCTGATTAGTCGTTATAAAGATTATTAATTTATCCTATCAGATCCTTCAACCGCAGCCTCAAAAGGAACTCACGAAACGCATCCTCATCCGGTCGGTCCGGCAGGGGGCTGGAGGCATAGGCGTCATGCAATCGTTGCAGCTTTTCCATGACCTCTCCGGACCCGGGCGTATGCAAAACCGGCGCAAAACATATTTTGCCCTCGGAAAGGAGTTTAATTCCGAAATTGATGCTCCTCAGAGCCGTCCTGTAGCCTTTGCCCGCAATCTTGGGCCTGTCCGCAGGCTTCTCCTCAGATTTGATCTGGCTCTCCGCCATTCCTTTTATGGAGTGGTACGTCTGCCGGCAGAGATTTTCCTGCACCAGGGCCGATAGCTCCTCCTGGATAATAGAAGGCTTGATGAGGAGCGGGCTTGTAGCATACCAGATAGCATTGACGTTTCCCTTGATGATCTGATTTATGAGATGGCCGATTTCCCAACCGAGGGTATCATAAACCTCTCCGCCGCGATACGTTATCTTTTGGCGCACCGTGAGCGAAATCTTCTCTCCTCGCAAAAGAGACCTGGTGGGAGCGATATAGATCATCACCAGGTCGATATCGCTCTCCTGGCTATTCATGCCCCACATGTGCGAGCCGACGCAACTGATAAAGATGGTCTTCATCCTGTTGTCGGCAATCTCCTCTAATTTATGAAGATCAATTCCTATCTCCATTCTATTTCTCCATTTTTTTCATGCAGGTGGCTTTACGGGCGGCTTTTTCCCGTTCAGCTCCTGCCTCTCCATCGTCGCCGCCACCATCATAGGTAGGGTGATGGTCGCATCCCCGTAAACCGTGACGAATTTCGCGTGCTCAGAGATCTTGCCCCAGGAGACGGCCTCGGAGAGGGTGGCACCGGATAGGCCTCCATTCTCGGGAGTATCTGTGGTAAGCTGGATCGCGAGGTCGAAGCTATTGGGGGTGACAAGCATGGACTGGAGAGCAAAGTTCTTGGGAGCGCCTCCACCAACTATTACTATTCCAGATCTCTCGCAAGCGTAGCAGATGTCCACAATCTCCTTGATATCGGCAAAAGCATCCACATTCAGCCGGTGCGTCTGGCTGAACATCCAGGCCTGCAGGCCGATCATGGAGTCGGGAAGCGCCGGGCAGAAGATCGGCACCGACATATCGTAGGCAGAGCGCAGGATGGATCTCTCATCATTGATTTTACTGCCCAGTATGCTCATAAGCTCTCTTCCGGATAGCGTCTTCTCGCTCACAGGCATGATTCTTTGCATGAGCTCCTCAAAACCGACAAAGTCCTCGTCTCTCAGGAAGACATCATAAATGCGGCTTTTTCCTTCAGAGCGCAGCGCCGCATCATCCGACTCGGCAGTCCCCATGCAATGGCAACCAAAGGACTCGATAATGTCGTGGACCAGATTGGCCCCCGTGATCACAAGCACATCCACATGCCCTCTTCTTATCAGATCGGAGACAATATCTCTCATGCCCGCCGGAACCATCGCGCCGGAGATGGTCAGGAATTTTGTGAAATCTCCGGAAAGCATCTCTTCGTAAATAGCCGTAGCCTGCGCCAATCTCCTTGCGCCAAAGCCGCAGTGGCTCATCCTCTTTATCAGGACATTTATGCTCATCCCCGGCTCTATATTCAGTTGGTGAACTACATCCATTTAATCACCTTAATAATGATAATATTCTTCTGATAGTCCCTGAAAATTGTGATTGAACTTATGCAACGCGAAATTTTTTCTCATAAACCTTTTATACCAGGCCTTATGTTTAGCTTTTACGGAGGGTAAACAATGGCCGGCGAACCGATGGCAGTG
>JBFYLJ010000073.1:0-14641 GCA_041305465.1 Methanothrix sp. | reverse complement strand
GCAATATTTTTGCACAATTGCAGGGAACTCAAGGGACCAATTTTGTGGAGCAGAAGACAAATGTGATAGATGGGGGCCTTTCATTATCCAAGAGCCTGGAAGCTGGCGGCCTCCTTTCAGCAAGCCAGGAAACAAAGATGAGCGGAAGATCTTGTTATCTGGAATCCAATTCGCTATCCAATGACAATGCGATGTTGGTAAATGGTTTTTTTTACAAAGTAGAGGACATAACTGCGGATCTGACCGCAGCATCTCAAGGAAAGGCTTGGACAACAGGAGATATATCCGCATATGGGGATAATTGCCTGGACAAGGATACATTGAGATTGATAGGCTCGAAGAACATGGGTCTTTCCTTCGATTCCAGCTATATTAAAGACGGTGAAAATGCTGATGCATCACCCATATCCAAAGGATCTGTGCAGACCAATGCCGTTAACATGGATCGTAGCGTGTTTGACAGCGCCTCTGAGGCCAACCAGGCCCAAGCATCAACCGAATCTACATCGGAATCTCAGACCTACGGAGGCAGGGTGGGCAACTTTTGGGGATGGCTCCCCCTTGGCAATAGCTATGATGAAGGAATTTATGGACCCGCCAGGAGATGGAACCAAGCGAACCCAAGTATTCAATTGTATCTTCTTACTGACGCTAACTACAATGCAGAAGGCTTAAACACCAACTCCGTCTGCACAGCTATTCAAACGGCTGAGAATATATGGGATGCTGCAACTTACCAAAGACTTTTCGCAAGCACAGTAATACCCAGCAGCAGCGTTTCCCGCGATGTCCAAGACGGGAAATCCGTCCATTCCTGGGAGAACATCGGACCTGGCTCCAACGGAGTTTACTCCCCCGGTCACGCCCACACTTGGTATACCACCAGCAGTCAGAAGGATGGCTATTTCCAGATAACCGACTCAGATGTTGACTACAATACATACTATAGCTGGAATACGAATGGCAATAGCGGCGGATCAAATTATGATATAGAGACCATTGCCGTTCACGAGCTTGGCCATACTCTGGGCCTGGCTGACCTCTATAACAAGGATAATGCTCCACTCTACAAGGCGCAGGTGCAGCAGATAATGAACTACCAGTACAATCATCCTCTATGGCTGGGAAATGGTGATCGCCAGGCCATTTGGGCTTTGTATGGGCGGTGAGACAAATGCAAACATCAATATGTAAAGCATTTTTTTTATTTATTTTTATATTCAACCTACTAATCGTTCCGGTATTCTCAATAACCGTGTCCATGAGTTCGAATAATGCGAAGAACGAAGTATCCCTAACCCAAAGCTATCATCTCGATAAGTCAACTGATCTTAGAGTTAGGGCCTGCCTTGGAGACGGCACTATCATGCAGACTTCGTGGGCATCCGGTCAAGGCAAAAACAAAATCAACCAATATTTGAGCAACGGGGATAATAGCGCAACCAGCGCAATCTCTTCTGAAAGCTGCTTCGGTCTGAACTCCAACACTCTGGCCTCAGGAACGACGTTGGGCTTGAGTACAAGCTTAGATGCATCTGGCGAAACCAGAAGTATGCTTTCCGGATCTACAGGTTCTTCCTTTGCCGCCCAGGAGGCTTGGACATTTAGCGGCAGCATGACCTCAAATCAAGCACTAATCGTACAAAGTGATAAAGTCAGGGCTGATCAGAGCACTGGTATAATGGGTGCCCTTGGCTATTCATTGGGCAGGTCCGGATTAAATGATAAAGAGGCAGAAATTACAGGAGGACTTAACGGCTATGGCATAGTGTTCAGCCAACTGACTGCCATAGCCTCGGATGAGGCTCTTGCATCAGGAGAAGTTAATAGCATTAGCCTGGACAGCAAGTCCTACTCAACTACAAAAGCCACTTCTGCCCAAGAGGAGACTTATTCCTATCTATCCTCTCGCGATGGTCTGCACTCAATTCTTGCAGCCAGCGCCAACGAACACGCCGGGGTGCATCAAAATGCAGCGGCAGAGAATGGCATCTTGGCTTATGCCAGTGCAAGAGATAAGACCGGCTTCCTCAGTTTGGCTCAGGAAGGGAGCAAAGCATCCGGCAGCATATTCGCTTCCACAGACGGAAGTCCCTGCATTAATAAAGATCTCATAGGAGACACACAGAGCATAGTATTGGAAGCCACACCGCTTGCAGGCGCTGAACTCTTTGCCCTACCTCTGCCCAGCTCAACAAGGCCGTCATCCATAATTGACAATGACAATATTGAACACATCTTTGTTCGAGGAGGAGATGGTGCTCTCTGGGATAACAAGGACGGAGACTGGTATCCACTGGGGGGAGTCTTCAACCTCAATCCATCAGCGGTCAAGGATGGCTATGGCAACATCCACATTTTTGTACAGGGCGGCGATCTTGCTCTCTGGGACAGACAGGTCACGAGCGCTATGGGCGGGGATTGGACCTGTCTCGGCGGGATAATTTCGTCATCCCCAAGCGCAGTACTAGAGCCTGCATATCCCGACTGGATCGCAATTGCTGTGAGGGGATCCGATAATTCTCTCTGGATACGCGACCTCCATGTAGATACAATGACCGAGGGCGGTTGGAGCAATATGGGTGGGTTCATAAAGGGAGACCCATTTTTGGTTGCCTCAAATGATGGCTCCAACTATGTGTATACAATAACAAGGGGCGGCGATGATGCATTATGGGTCAATAAAGCAGATACCGGGCCGTCACCAGTTGGCTCGATCGCATGGTATGGATTTGGCGGCATTCTAGCATCGGATTTGAGCGGTGCGATTGAACCGATCACGAACGGCTTTCTTAAGGTGGCAGGTAGGGGTTCTGACAATGCCCTCTGGATGTGTGATATTGATTTAGTTCCATCCCCAAGCGGCAAAATCGAATCTGCCTGGAGCCCATTAGGCGGAATCATAACCTCGACTCCCTACGTTACATTCGATGCCAGTGGCAATATCCACACATTCGTTCGCGGCAGTGACAATCAGCTCTGGGATAACAAGGGTATCTGGGCAAGCGGCGTTTATGAGCATAATTGGTACTCATTGGGAGGTTTAATTACCTCAGATCCAAAGCCCTTAATGAATCCAAATACCAATAAGATCGATATAGCTGTACAGGGAGGAGACGGAGCACTATGGGTTAACAGAATGAACCCGATTACACCAGCCAGTTTCAGTTGGTATGGTCTCGGTGGTAGGATCGATTAAAAGTCGAAGAGCGACCTCTGCCCATCTTTTTTGCCTTCCGCCCCGACAGATTTTGCCAGCCTGACCTCTCCGTACTTGCCACCGCCTCCTGGCAGTACCTCTACCCGGCCCATGCGAAAGTTGTGGATGGCTTCGATAACTTTCGGATCGGCCTTCATCTCGGAAAGATCAGCCTGCATTAAAACCTCAATCTCCGTATTATCTGCTGTCAGCTCGCTCCAGCTTTTTTGCACGCCAGCGGTCGTGACGCTCTTGTAACCCAAGGCCAGAGCAATGATCTCAGCCAGGGGAATAATATGCAGGTAAGGCGGCCGGTGAGCAGGATGCACGGGCTCTTCATAATCTGCCAGAAGATTCACCCGGTCTGCGACTCCCAGCTTGATTTTTCCCCCACAATCAGGACAACGCCCCATCAGTTCGTCCTTTTGGGTGAGGGAGTACTGCCGATAGCAGCGTGTGCATGCGGTGCGATTGTACTTTCCTTCCTCAGGAAAAAGGCCCACATTCTTTACGAGGCGCCGTCCGCCCTCACGCTTAATGGCGAGGATGAGATCCTGATAGCTAAACGAATCCAGCTCCATCTGATTCAACTCCCTGGCCAGCTTGTTCGCACGTGGCGAATGAGCATCGGAGTTGGAGAGAAAGGTCCGGGAGGACAGATCTGCAATCCTGTCCGCATAATCCGTGTCCGCAGAGAGGCCCAGTTCGATGAACCGGATCTGCTCCGCCTTCTCCTGGTAACATTCTGCTATTGAGCCAAAGTAAGCAAAGATGCCAGTCCATGGCGTGAAGGCGTGAGCTGGCCCCAGAAGGCCGCCCGCTTCTATAACGTGATCGGCAATTTCAGACCCATTCAAATGCAGCCGTGGCCTGCCGTCGCTCGTCAAGTTCGTAGAGTGGGGGGCAAAGGCCTCCCGTAACTCTTCGGCCTTGGCAATATCCGGCAGAAAGATGAGATGATGAACGCGGCTCTTATCCTCCACCTCAACGCTTAGGACAAAATATGTATCATCCAGGAGAAAGAGCCCGTCTGCCTTCGGAAGCTTCTTTATGGAGTCTTGCCATAGGGGATGCAGGCAGTCTCCTGTGGCCATAATCTTCACACCTTTGCGCGCCGCCTCTCTGGCAATATCTGGCAGCTGCATATCAGCGGAGACTGCCATCGAGTACTTGGAATGAATATGAAGATCAAGGTTTACGAGCATCTTTTTTCATTCTTTGCATGGGGATAAACCCTTTATGCTTGACGATATATTTTAAGGGTCGTGCAAGAGAGACTGAGAGATCTGCTGGAATGCTTTGCCAGAGGGGAAATGGACATGGAAGAGGCTTTGCGGCGCATCAAACGCCATAGCTTCCTGGCTGTAGGAGATGTTGCAAAGCTGGACATCTGCCGGACCGATCGCATAGGCATTCCAGAGGCCATTCTCGCGGAAGGAAAAGATGAAGCTGATCTTGTCGCCATCTCCATGGCACACATGCAGGCTACCGGCAGTGTGATCATAACCCGCGTCTCGCCGCAGCAGCTAGAGCTACTGCAGTCCGCAAAACTGCCGGAGGGCAGTATTCTGGATCACAACTCGAAAGCCAGAACGGTAGTCATTCGCTCTGCGACACTTAAGGCTAAAAGAGGAATTGTGGGAATCCTGGCAGCAGGCACAGCCGACATGCCGGTCGCTGAGGAGGCACGCGTGGTGGCGGAGGAGATGGGATGCAATGTCATCTCGGAGTACGATGTAGGAGTAGCTGGCATTCACAGGCTCTTTCCCTGCCTGGAGAGGATGGCAGATGTCGATGTCTTCGTGGTAGCAGCCGGGCGGGAAGGGACGCTGCCTGCGGTTGTGGCGGGATTGGTAGAAGCTCCGGTTATAGGACTGCCTGTATCTACTGGCTATGGTCTTGGCGGAAGCGGCCAGGCAGCCCTTTACTCTATGCTACAGTCTTGCTCCGTACTGACTGTGGTCAATATAGATGCTGGCTTTGTAGCCGGCGCCTATGCTGCAAAGATTGCCCGACAAAAAGCAGATGGGCAAAAACAGTCATAAATTATTGCCAGAAAAGTATTTATATGATCGACAAGCTGTTAAGATTAGAGCGGGTACACACATCTTTTTCACTAACCCCCACTCCCCTACCCGCTCATCAATTATTAGACATAAATGTATTTAAATATATACGAACTTGTCCTATTTATGCCACTCAATCCAGCCGAGCGTCTCCCATTTCTCCAGTCGGCGTTTTGGGAAATTAGCATCGCTGATCTGGGCGTCTCCTGACTGATAGGTGGTCTTTTTGCCCTTGTCCTCGTTGGTAAACTCTTTCTTCACGATAAAGTATCCTATGTCCTCACCTTCTAACTTAGTTACCATTCTTTAAAACGTCTTACATATTCAAGTACCTTTGCATACGATATGATAATAATAAATCATCCTGCGGGAGATCCAAGGCGAGGGCCGGACTGCCAGCCAGTTGGCCCTCGCCCCAGGTGTTGAATGGACGCATGGAATAATCCACTTATTCCAATATACTTTCCTTTAGACAATTTGTTTTTACTTAAGGTTTTCGGTGCCCTGCAAAAGATGGGTCGCCTCGATCTTCGACCCGGACTCCTGAACGTAGTCCTTGATCCTCTGCATAATGTGATCTACCATCCCCTCTGAGGTCATGATGATTGAGTTCTTGCCCAGGAGCGCCTTGAGTATGCACTTGTCGATGACGCCGTAGGTAAAATCTATGGAGATACCACATTTTTCCGCCATGGCCTTGGCACTGGTGCCCATAGCGCCCTTAAAGCCGGCCGGAATTTTTTCGAGCATGCAAAGGATCTGTCTCTCATCAGCCTCATCAACATTGCAGATGTAGATCTTGCCCATTGTCCCAGAACTCACCTCTGCCTTTGGTTGCAGGAGATCGCAAAGCTCAAGGATGTTTTTAGGTGGCGCTGATCCCCGGGCAATGCCCCGGCCAGCCAGCTCCTGGTAGAGGTCCACCACGAGAGGAAGCTTGAGACGGGCATCCCTTATCAGCCTTGCATCTCCGAATACCTCCTGACCTGTGCCCCGACGCACCACACCGCCTTCCTTCATGAGAATGACCTCATCCGCCCAGCGATAGGCCAGGTCCACGTCATGAGTAGAGATGATCAATGTCTTTCCGCCGTAGTTCAGCTCATCGAGCATCTCCATGATCTCTTCTGAGCTTGCAGGATCGAGGTTGGAGGTAGGCTCATCGAGAATTATCACATCCGGCTCCATAGCCAGAATACCGGCGATGGCCACCCTCTTCTTCTCCCCGCCGCTGAGGTGATGCGGTGGACGACGCTCATATCCAAATAGACCCACGTACTGCAAGGCAAAGCCCACATACCTCTTCACCTTCTCCGCAGCATATCCCAGATTTGTGGGGCCGAAAGCCACGTCCTGGAAAACAGTAGGCGCAAATAGCTGGTCGTCGGAATTTTGAAAGACCATGCCAACAGCCCGCCGGATTGACCGCAAGCTTGCGGCATCGTAGCTCATGGGCTGGCCCCGGAAGAGGACCGCGCCCTCCGAAGGCCGCAAGATGCCATTGAACATGAGCATGAGTGTGGATTTACCGGCCCCATTGGGCCCCACCAGAGCAACCTTTTTTCCCTCCTGCAAAGAGATGCAGACGTCTTTAAGTGCCTTTGTTCCATCTCCATAGGAGTAGCAGAGGCTTCTGGTTTCAAGGATAGTAGTCATAGTAGCCTCACAAGAGCAGAACGTTCCTGGTTAAAACAGCTATGGCTGTAGCTGCAGCCAAATAGACAGCTACAGCGAGAATCGTCCTGGGCTTTGCTCCCTCTGCCGGATCCATGAGATCGAGCTTGCCGTCGTAACAACGAGAGTCCATGGCCACGATGAGCCTTTCACCCTGCTCCCAGGAGCGGAGGAATAGAACGCTGCAAAGCATGGAGAAGGAGTTCAGAGTGTTTTTGAATCCTGCATCTCCTAAACGCATTACTTGGGCACTATGAATCATAGCAGCCTGATCCAAAAATACAAAGATGTACCTGTACATCAACATGGAAAGCTCGACCAGGAAGTCCGGCAGGCCCAGGGACTTGCCGATGGAGAAGATCTCTAACATGGGCGTAGTCAAGGCTATGAAGAATAGGGAGCACATGCCTCCGAAGGTCCTAGTGATCAGAAGCAGGGCCAGGTTAGCTCCTTCTTCTCGCATGCCCAAATCAATGCCTAAGATATTAACGGCAAATAATTGGTCCCCTCCGCCATGCATGAAGGCTACCACAACCGCGCTCAGAATGGAGAACGAGAATGGTATCAGCAGCAGTGTGGTGTAAAAGCGCCCTGGAATTTTGGCCAACCTCACAGTTACGAGACTCATGGTAACGGCTATGTATAAAGGCGCTATCGGCGCAGATGAGGCGGCGCAAAGGAGCATGGCCCCCAGGCCGAGCAGCAGCTTTAGCCAAGGGTTCGTCTCCCTTAAAGCACTGGAATGGGCATAGTCATCTAGCAGATCGTGCATTCAAATTTCCTTCTTGCTCCTCGCAATGTGGAGCAACTCTGGCCTTCGCCAAGCCTCTATAGTAACCAAGGAAATAGCCGATGATGATCGCGCCGAAAGCCGCTTGCAAGGCGAATAGCAAGCTCTCTATTTCACCGCTAGGTGGTGTCCATATGCTTTGCGCCCAGGGCTGGTAAGATCCGTCGGTCAGGTCGTTGATGACTTCTTCCGGTTTATCATCTGCGCCACTCCACTCATGATTTCCAGTCGAACTGGTATACGCAAAAGCTGCAATGAATACTGCAAGAACCAAAATGGTTATGTACTCCAGTTTCATGCAGAGGCCTCCTTCAGTTTCTTCAGAACACCAGAAGATGCCACATTGAGCTTTAAGAGGACGTCGCTTCGCAGCTGGACGATGTACTTGAACAAGAGCGCACTTACAACGCCCTCAACAATGGCTAAAGGAACCTGTGTAATGGCAAAGACTGCCAGGAAAGCCTCAAAAGATGCCACAACTCCACCAGTGGCCGCTGGGAAGGCCAGAGCAAGCTGGATGGATGTGACAATATATGTTATCCAATCTGCGAGCGTCGCCGCCAGAAATACTGCGATGTACATATTCACATCCTGTTTCATGCAAGCCTTATAGACCAGATAGCCCGCTAATGGTCCCACAATACCCATGGAGAAGGTGTTGGCTCCCAAGGTGGTCAGGCCGCCGTGAGCCAAAAATATGGCCTGGTAGATCAGGACTATGATCGATAACAATGAGGTTATCCAAGGCCCAAAGAGTATCGCACCTATGCCCGTACCCGTAGGATGGGAGCAGCTTCCCGTAACGGATGGCATCTTCAGTGATGATAGGACGAAGATGAAGGCACCGGATACGGCCAGCAAAGGCAGAACATCGCGGTTAGCTTTCATCAATTTGCTCATCTTGTAAGCTCCATAAACCACTACTGGAAGCGAGAGCGCATACCAGAATACGCACCAGTTGAGCGGTAAGAAGCCTTCCATTATATGCATCAAATCACCGAGCATGGGCATAGGTATTCTGCCATATAAAGTTTTCTTGTATTATGCCCAAATAAGTTTAATTAGATCGTCCGATCAACATATTTTTTTTAAACAAGATACGATATTTTGATATAATGTTGCACATTCATTATGCATTTATGGGAGGTGGATCGCTGATGTCATCAGCGATTCAGGTTTTTATGACGCAAAATTGTGCTACTGACAATAAAGATAATAATCGGTCAATGAATAACGCAGAAATATCGTACAGCAATTATTCTCGCAGGAGGACCATGCTGCTGCTTTTAGCCATCTCGCTCTTTATTCCCTCAATCATGGCCACACCCCAGGTAACAGGCTTTGGTCCTTCGGTCATAACCATCTGCGATCCAAGTCCGATAACCTATACAATTGCGGTTACCAACCCATCGGGAAGCTCGGCCAACAATCCTGTTTTGAGCGTAACCATTCCCAATGGCTTTTCTTACGCGGGAAGCACAAGCATCACATATCCTGATTCCACTAATCCGCGAATCATTTCCACTCAGAATCCAGCCGGCACAAATGTTCTGGTTTGGAATTTAGGATTGATAATTCAAAGCCAGAGGTCTGTCGTCGTCAACGAGATCTACTCCAATCCCTTATCTGGGAACAGCAAGCAGTTGGAGCTTTATAATTCCGGATCGTCTACTGTAGATTTAAACGGCTGGTCATTGAGAAATAATGCAGGAACATTATCGACATTCTCGGTGAGCACCCCTCTCGTGGCTGGCGCTTTTCTGCTGGTGCAGACACCGGGCTTGACCACCAATTCCGATACGGTAATGCTTTATGATTCCAGCAACGTGAAAAGAGATTCTGTTTCCTACAGCAGTGGCAATTCCAATCAAGGGAAAAGCTATGCCTGCCAGCCGGACGGTGCGCGAGGCACAGCCAGCTTTGCCTGGAGGACCAGTACCCTGGGTGCCAGCAATGGCGGCACCAGAGGCGACCTGAATGTGGGCGAGACCATCGCTGTCAGCTTCACACTAAAGGCCGGATGCAACGCTGTTGACGGCCAGAATCTCAGAGCAGATTTGACCTATGCCGGTGGAGCTGCCAGCTTCACCACAACTTCCACCTTCCTTGTCAACCGCGGCCTGCTAAAAGTATTAAAAACGCCAACTGTTGTGAGTGCGTCAGTTGGCGACGATGCAAACTTCAATATCACCGTAGAGAATATCGGCACAGGAACTGCCTATAATGCAGTGCTGAACAACAGCCTGGGAAGCGGCCTATCAATGCAGTCGATGATTCCCAATCCCGATGCCTCTTCTCCTCCCAATTACACCTGGTACCTGGGGCCCATTCTCGTTGGCGAGAAGAAGACGGTGATGGTGAGAGAGAAGATCATCAAATGTGTCGATATCTTCGATGAGGCCAGGGCAAACTGGGGCTGCATCAACATCTCCTGCCAGCAAAACTATGCCAAAGCCAGTGTGAAAATAATCCTCAGATCCCCCAGGTTCGACTTTGCGCTTCCCACTTCGCTGAGTATTCCCTATTGCGGAGAGGCTCAAGCGAACATATCCTACAGCAACACAGGCCAGGGAATTGCCAAAGATGTGCACTTCAGTGTTCGTGGGATTGCGCCACAATATGATATAGTCAATGTATCGGGTGGGTCTTACAATTCATCGTCCGGGGTCTTGAGCTTAGGCGATGTTCCTGGAAATTTTGGGGGAGAAATATCATTTCATCTGGTGATGAAGCATGGCGCCTGCGATGCTCCAGTCAGCGGGGTTTTGGCCTTCGAGCCCAATTACCTGGATGAATGCGACAAAGAGTGGGCTCCTCCCACTAAATATTTGACGTTCTCAATGGACGAGCGCACCAGGCCCTCCATAGAGGTCACCAAAGACGGGCCGGAGAGTCTCTATCTGGATCAGACTGGAACTTATGCGATCAGCGCTCTTTACTCAAAGGGCAATTGCGCAGCAGACAACGTCACGGTAGACATAGTGGATACATATCCTGCCGGCTTTCTGCTTGTTTCCTGGGCGGATGGGGTCGTAAATTCCTCGGCTCACACAATAACCTGGGAAGATGTGCTGCTTGAGGACGGCGTCGCCTGGGGCCCCAGTGCAAGCATAATAATGAAGGCATCAGGCGATCCTTGCGACTGTGGCAAATCTTTCACCAACAACGTTAACATCAGCACCATATACGACTGCTGCGGCTGCTTTTTAACCGGTGGCGCGAGAAGAAACATTTTAGTGGAGTGCATGGGTGGCTTTTCCTCTACCAAGTCCGCCAATCCAGCCTCGCAGGAAAACTGCCGACAGATCAGCTATGCCACCAAATATAACTTCAACAGTACTGTCGGTCTGGTCTGGCAGAACATTAGCTTCACCGAGCAGGGCAATAACGGCCAGACATTTCCCGACGGATCGATGACCGGCGAAGCGCAGTTCAAGGTATTCGGTCCAACTGGTTCCCTTCTGGCAGCGGTCATGCACAACATAACTTTGGGTGCCCCAATCATCCTGGACTTCCTGGACAATTCCTGGCTGGAAGACGGCATCAGCTTAGATATTTCCTACAGCCTCAGCCAGCCGAATACCGGCAGTTTTATCGACTGGTCGGACCTGAACATAAGTGGTCAGCCTTCTGCCTGTGTTCAGGACCAGAGCTTTCATGAGGGAGTAGCCGTCAGCGTCAGCCAGTCCGACTTTTCCATCGATATGATCTATCCCCAGAAGATGGACTCCTGCGGTAGATACAATTTTACCATCATTCTCCACCAGAACGGCATCTGGCCAGGTGATGGGATGAATATCAGCTATGATGACACCAACTTCAGATATTTGGGCAATGCCACAATTAGCGGCATTAGGTCAGCCGGTGTCAACATAAACTCTTTTGAGCCAGCTAGAAGCGGCAATACTCTCACATGGAACTTGGGAGACGATATCACATGTGAAGATCGATTGGGCGAGATCACTTTTACTGTGGAGAAGACCTGCAATCAGGACAGGCCCATCCGGGCAGATCTCAGCTACCTGGACAACTGCAAAAACCAGCGTTCAGGTAGCTTCAGTGGCGCGCCCATACTGTTGGACAAAGGCCGGCTCATCTTAAAGAAGACTCCTGAGGTCCTCTTTGCTACCGAAAGGGAGGTACTGTGGAGGATTTATGTTACCAACAGCGGCAGCGGAACTGCTCATAATGTGGTATTGGTGGACACGCTCGATTCCGGCTTTTCCTACATCCCGGGAACTGCGACCCTGGCTGGATCCTCATTGGAGCCGCAGCAAAGCGGCCAGATTCTTACATGGAATTTGCCAGATATGTCTCCCAACGCAGGATATATCATCGAGTTTCAGGCCAGGCTGGTTGGTTGTCAGAATCTGTTCAACCATGTTGTGGTCCGCTGGGGCTGTGGAGGAATAAACTGTGAGGAGCTGACAGACGCATCCAAGGTGGAGACGGTCTCAACCACATTGCAGGCAGTCAAGCATTCCATTGAAAAGATCGATACATGTGGAGATCTGGCAAACGCCAGCCTCTGGGTCAGGAACTCAGGGGATGCCTCTGCTTATAATATCACTATCATCGAGACTTTGCCTGGGGGAATGGTACTGGATTCTTATACCATATCATCCAGCCAGGCCGGTTTTGCACCTACCGGCACATCTCTTTCCGGCAGCTCTTTAACGTGGTATTTCAATCAGTCCCAGGGAATGGCTCCCGGAACGCAGGTCAACATAGAATTCAAAGCTCGGGTGGCTGATGCCTGTGCCTTCGGCTCGGGAGGGACAGCCAGAGCAATTGCGACATTCCAGCAGCCGTGCGGCAGCACATCACTCTCCGCAGAAAGCCCCATAACGGTCAGCCGGTATGCGCCAAATGTAGCCATAACCAAGACGCCTTCGGCAACATATGCGGATTCTGGACAGGAGGTAACCTGGACCATTAAGCTGACCAGCAACGGAGACTACGCTGCCGAGCAGGTGGAGCTGAGGGATATCTTGCCTGCCAATGTCCAGTATGTATCATCAACTCCTGCCAAGAATAGCGGTACCGGTACCACCCTTGACCCATTGGTGTGGATCATCGGCAGCATGGACCCATCGGCTACTGCTACCACTATCACAGTGAAAGCCAAGGTGACCGGCTGTTCTGCCAGCACAGTGAACAATGCTACCGTTCTTTGGGGCTGCTGTCCTTCGTCAAGGCAAAAAAACACGGCCACAGCCTCTCTGGTCACTTCGCCGATTATTAGCATTGGCCAGCCCTTGACATTGACATCCTGCGGAGGGGGCTATCGCATCACCATCGCCAATAGCGGAGTGAACGCAACAGTGAGCCAGATATCGGACGTTCATCCCATTGGCTTTGTTTATGTGAACAACAGCGCCACCATAACCAGCAACAAGGCTGGGCGAACCTTCCCAAATGCCGAGCCTGCATATAACCTGGCGACAAGGACTCTTAGCTGGTCGGCGGCAAATGTGGACAGGATTTTGCAGGGTGAGACCATAACCATCAATTTCAACCTGGTCAATTGTCCAAGCTGCTGCTCCGGTGTCACTATATCCTCTAGTCCGGTCACTCTCAACTACCTGGATAGCTGCGATAATCCTTTGGGGGCAACCAACACCAAGTCCAATACACCTTCCAGGCCTATTCTGACGGTAACCAAGACGCCAAAGGTGCAGAAGGCGGGCGGGCCGGTGAGCTGGACACTCTCTGTGAGCAACAGCGGCACTGCTGCCGCGACCAATGTGACAGTCACCGATGTCCTGGGAGATTGCTATACTACAGTCGTACCGGGAGATGGTGTGCTCTCTGCCAATACACCACTTGCGGGGTGGAACACGGTTAAGTGGTCAGGCCAGAGCATACCCATAGGCACAAACACATGGCAAAGGACCGTCACAGCCGTCGCCAACAACATCGAGGGGGATACGAGCAATAACGTCCTGGTGGAAGGCGTCTGTGCATCCGGCTGCGTCTACAGCCGGGCCAATGACAGTGCATCTTCTTTCTTGGTGGATGTGAATAAGGGCCAGGATGTCGATGCCATCGTGGGCCAGGAGATCGTCTTCCCCATCAATATATCATTCCATGGGTTCACGCTCTATGATAGCACTCGTATCGTGGAGACCATTCCAGCAGGCTTGGAGTACCTGAATTGGAGCTGCCAGTCCGATAGCTGCGCCGCCTGTTCGGCATGTGGCGGCAGTCCTGCAATAACTACAGACGGGTCGGGAAACACCATTGTCACCTGGAGTCTGTCAAGCTTCAACGGATCGAGAAACCTATTCCTGAAGGTTAAGACCAGGGTAAAAAACACCCTGGCCAACCGCCGGGGAACGACGATGACCAACAAGGTGGAAGTGCTGTTCAAATCTCAGGGACTTGATCAGCAGGCTGAAGATACGGCACGGATCAACGTCCTGGCACTGCCGACACTAGGCGACCTCGTCTGGGATGATTTGAATAAAAACGGGATCCAGGATTCAGGAGATCCGGGAATTGAAAATGTGACAGTCATCCTGAAAAACAGTTCGGCAACGCTGACGGCTGCGACCAACGAGAGCGGGCGTTACCAGTTCATCGATCTGTTTCCGGGAGACTACAATTTGACATTCGTTCTGCCGTCCGGCTATTATTTTATATTCCAAAATCAGGGTTTTGACAATGGCAAAGATAGTGATGCAAATCCACTCACCGGCCAGACAGAATCCATCAGCCTGACGGCGGGAGAGAGGGACTTCTCCTGGGATGCAGGAATGTACCGGCTCGCATCTTTAGGAGACTATGTTTGGGAAGACCTGAACAGAAACGGTGTGCAGGACAGCGGTGAACCGCCAATTTCGGGCGTGACTGTTACACTGAAGAACGAGACGACAACGCTAACGACTGCGACTGATGGCAGCGGCCTGT
>JBFYLJ010000072.1:0-4065 GCA_041305465.1 Methanothrix sp. | reverse complement strand
TTTGGCGAAATAGCTTAAATTAATCGCTTAAAAAAAAGGGGGCGAAAAGAAAAATGAAGGGAGTAATAGTAGTAGCATTCATGCTTGCAATTGCCCTTATGGGAGGTTGCGGCATCGTGCTAGCTAATCCGCCACTGGTACCGCCAGTGCAGTATGAGCAATTCTGTGAAGCACAAAAAGTATCCGGAACAGGAATTATCGATGTCAGCACATCGGTAATCGATAAGAAGATCGCACTTGAGTATTACAACACCATGGCAGGCGACGGCGACATGGAGCTTGACTCCGAGCATGCATACTCCCAGGATGCTGAGAAGCTGAAGAGGACTGTAAGCTCGGTAAACGGCAGCAACGAGTCCGGCTTCAATCTCGTCGAGACCACCAAGCTGACCTATTCAGGCGAGACGCCTCTGACCGGCGGCAAATACCTGCATTCCAAGGCCTTCTACGGCGGCATAGGCGCCGATGTCCAGGAGATGTTCTCCGTAAACGAGATGGAAAAGGATGAAACCGCATTCTTTGCCTCTACAACACCTTACCAGCCAAAGAAAGATGGTAATAAAAATGTCAGCCCGGAGGACTTGATCAAAAAGCTCAAGGCTGCAGGAAGAGACACCAAGGAAGTCGAGAGGCTCATGACGGCCAGCAATGACATCTATATCCCGTCTCACCTGGTCGGCATGGAAACCAAGACATCCTTCAATGGTACCTGGGGCACAGATGCCAAGTGGCACAAGATATTCTACAAGGATATCAAGGCCCACGAGATGTTCACAGGAACCTTCGAGGCCGAGAAGACTATAAAGTTCCATGAGAATCCCGTGCCGGATAGAATCCGTGCGCCCTGCGAAGGCATAGACTGCTAGGCCGACAACGCCTTGCAGTTTTTTTCTTTTTTTTCCGCAATATTCAGGGGGTTAGCATGAAGAAACAGATGATTAAGATTATGATGATACTCATTCTGACAGCATCCCAGGTAGTGGCCACAGTCGAGGATTCGGTCGCAGCTTCGGGTGATGTCTCGAGCAGCACCTGGACGGTCCCCACATCGCCGACTTTGCCGACATATCTGCCCAGCCCATGTTCCGGAGATTCCGGTCCTCTTACAGTGAACATAGGCTTTACCGGACCAAAGTTAGAGCTGGATAAATGGTATACAACCCCCGGCAAACCATTGGACTTCATGGTCACGATAAAAAACAATGGTATGACGCAGGTCGAGGCACAGGCAAGCATCAAGCCGGAGATCTGTCCTTTTGAATGGTTTAGCTGGACGACGACCACCGTGACCATTCCGGCAGGAGTCTCCCGCTCCGTGGCCCTGCAAGTTTTGCCGGACGCGGACGCGACCGCCGGAGAGTACGGATTCGAGGTGGAGGCCTCGGCCAAATGCCGCAGCCCTGGATCATGCCCTGCCAATTTCAAGGTTCAAGCATTCGACTATGCCTCAGAGACCTCTGTAAGCGGCTCGGGACAGTTTCAGATCAATAAAGACCTCAGATCAATGAACTCCGGCATCAAGTCCAGCAAAAACGTGCTGTTTTCCGGCAGCGTGGATGCCCTGGTAAAGAATGAATACATGGTGGACAAGGCATTGGGCAAGAATGCCAATTTCCAGGAACAGGATGCAGTTGATAACTACAATGCCGTCTCTCTTGGGGATGCGCTCGTTGGAACAGAGAGCTTTAAGAGCTCTGCGATCTTCGGCGGCGTAGGTGCTAAAGTCAAAGAGAGCTATGATGTCTCGCAGATGGAGTTTCAGAGCCAGGATTTCACGCTGCATCAGACAGGATCTCTGAAAAAGAACGCCGAATTCAAGACAGCGGACAACTTCACAGGATATTACCTGATAGATGCCAAGCAGATAGTTCCCGGCCAAAAGAGTTTGAAGGAATTCGAGGAGTATTTCGGATCATTTGAGATCAACCGGAGAATACTCTTCCGGGATGCTACAAAATCTGGGGCGCCATGCCAGGAAGGAGATTGTCTGAAAGCACCGAGCATCAACACACCTGCGCCAAGCAGTTCCAGCTTTGCCAGCCCCTGCTTAAGCGGCTCATGCAATAAATTCACAAATGCTCTAAACGCCTTCACCAAATCTGCTTGATAATTGCATGTATTGCTGAAGGAATGAGGCGAAGATCTCGGGGGTAATGGAAGAAATATGTCATTTCAATCTTCCATCGTTCTTCGCCCAATCTACTAACGGCATTCATTATATATAAAACTATTCTTTTTAATTAAGTCAATTTAATATCTCTGTTTCTCAATACATCTAAAACATAATGTACTAGTCCAATATATTGAGTGACTATGATACATTACTATTTATTTAATATATTTAGGTAATATTAATAATACTGATTGGTCGATTTTTATAGCAATTTTTTCTTGAATTTGTGTATATGCCTACGTTGAATTTGGAGAATTACCGCCATTGAGTCTAATGACCTCGATATAAGCAAAAAGAATAAATGGTTAAAGCTCAAGTAGCTGAAAAAAGGGATCTGATTGCGAACCCTTTTGAGAAAGGAGGTTCATGAAATGAAGTTGATTCTTACATTATTCGTCGTCACAGTTCTTCTGGCGAGCGTTGCCGTCACGGCCAGCGCTGCTGATGTTCTGGATTTGAGCACATTAGGTAAAAAACCGAATATAGAAGCCGTTTCCCTGCCCAGGCTTTCGCCCACAATGCCGACTATCGCACCAACCAATCTGGGAGGCAAACAGAATAGCGATGTGCTCGATCTCAGCACTCTGGGAAAGAAAGCACAGGCCAATGTGGGAGTTTCCATGATCAAGGGCGCCTCTCCAGTTACAGTTACACCCATGTTCTCAGTTAAGAATGGGAATGTAACAAACCAGGCCGGCTCTGTCTTTACCCTGCCCCAGGCAATTTCCGCCGCCCCATCCGTCTACACCCCGCCCATAGCTATATTTGGCGGAGCCTAAAAGAGGAAGAAATGATTGTTTCGCTGAAGGTCGATGGAAAGGCAATCGACCTAAATGACTTCACCCAAGATATCATCGGCAATGCAGCAATAGCCATGGCCGAGACTCTGCGGGGCGTAGGCCAGGATTGGAAAGGAATTGAGATCAGAATTGAAAAGCAATAAGACTCTCAATCCTTCTTGCTCTTTTTGAAAACAGATGCAAGATCGATAAAATAGGTGCCTTCCTTAACCGCCATGATCAGTTCATCTCTCTCGAAGAGAGACGGCAAATTCAACTCGTAGGTGCCAGGTGCCGTTATCTTAACGCTCTCCAGAGTCTTTTCTTGAGGCTTTCCCTTACCATCATTATCTTCCAATTGATGCTCTTCTTCGAGCTTCTTCTTTGAAGTAACGTGACGCATTGGGGGAAGCGGCGCTGCTGGAAGAGATTCTCGCGAAGTTTGCATTATCTCTTCTCTTGCTTCTATCGCTATTGACCCCTTTTCGCTCATTTTTGGAGGTACACGTACACCCATAGCTCGTGTTATAATCTGCTCCGACTGCAAGACCTGCGCCTTCGAATCAAGTGGCTCCTTTTTTATGAACATGAACTTCTTCCAGCCACAATTCGGGCAGCCCTTCAGAATATCCTCTCCAGAATCGAAGACATTATTGCAGCGGGTACAGATATGAGGCATCTAGTCCCCCACGGAGACCTTTGTGCTGATCTGATATTTGTCTTTTTCAATAGTGCGTAGCTGGTTGGCAGGGCCTATGACCGTCATCCTGCCCTTAAGAGTTCTGCCAAATATTTTGTCCAAAAACGATCCCTCCCTCTTGGAAGGGTAACTCTCTATCTCTATGCCGGAGAACTCGTCCACGCGAATCTCGGTCATGGTCATCTCGATAAGGCGCACCTCCTCATCAGAAGTCAGGCCGCTCTCCAAGACCACAATCCTACCGTTCTTGACCTTGTCCAGGATGAGCCGAATCTTCTCCATGGAGGTCATGTTCTCCAGCTTCTCCCCGGAGATGAGGTCCATATGCACTTCTCTCATCAAGATCACCCAAAATGAGTTGCTATCGCCTGATAAAGGTTATCTATATTCGATCCTTCTAAAGCGGAAATTTG
>JBFYLJ010000071.1:0-12136 GCA_041305465.1 Methanothrix sp. | reverse complement strand
AGTCCCCCAAAAAGGGTCTGCTCACGAGCCGGGAAGCCTGGGCATTGCAGTGATCATTAATTCTTATTATATTTAAGGATTTGTAATAAGGGGATGTCCACTTCACGTCTTAACCTCCAAAGCAATCTCAGATAGATCGGCATGAAGGGGCTCTACCTGTATCATGACGGCCTTGGCCAGGGCCTCAATATCGCTATCCAGCCCAGGAAGATTCATCATGCGCGCCATCTCGGCCATAACCATGAAGCTCATCCTGAGGTCAGAGGGAAAGCTGTGCATGTCGTACTCGTCCTCCCTGATGCGGCCTGTGATCTCTCCCAGGGCGGTCCTGGTGCTCTGCAATGCCTCTGAGCAAGGGCGGCACATCTTCAATCCGCCACCTCCTGGGTTTCGATCGTCACCAAAACACGTTTTCTTCTGGCCCCTTCCAGGAACTGGTTTGCATCTCCGATGAGAGACCCAGTCATTTCCAGGCTGAAATGCACTGAGTCCGTCATCCCGAAACTGGTCTGGAGAATCCCGGCAAACTCCCTTCTCACGCGGTCGCCTCCATTGGAGCGACTTCTTGCCAAAGCTCATGAGCCTGGCTATTGACACCCACAACATGGCACATCTTCGATCTCACCACAACGATTCTACGAAACATTCCCGATGAAAGGCGGTCCGCAGATGCAAACAGCGGTAGCATGCCAAGCGCCCACACGCTCGGAGTGGAACGAAAACGCCTCTCGCTGCATGCCTGCCTCCACCTCACCGCAAAAATTGGAGATATTACGACTATTTAAATATTGTAGCAGTAGATCAGAGAAACCAGGCCTTAGTTTTGATCAAGTAAAATTTGCTCACACGAGCTAAGCATAACGATTAATCAGATACTAATTCGAGATAGCAGCTTGCCAATGCATGGCAAAACAGTTTTATATTTTGTTGTCGACACGGCAATAAGAATATGTAATACGAATAATAGATTAGATACATGTTTACGGGGCACGAAGGCAGGACAATTATGTCTTCGCGACGAAAGAGTGTGGGCTCCTTCGTCGCAAAGTTGCCAACGCCAGTGGTGAGAACGGCGATGTGCGGACCTGCCGGACCTCCAGAGTACCGAGAGCTTAGCGAGCCACGACTAACCCAGAAGAGGCAAGTCTATGATAAGCTTAGAGCAACATAATAAAAGGCTTTGCACTCCAGCCGGATGCACCGCAGCAGTCTTTTTTGGCCTTTCTTCAGCCCTAAATCAGAAGGCTGCGGCGCGTCTGAGCAACAAGCTGCAAGGCATTACATCTAAAGATAAAATAGGGAGATTAGCACGGAGAGCTGCCCTAGCTCTCCGAGGCCTGTTGCGAGTCTTTGGGAGGTTCGCAAAACCACAGCACGCACCGGAGTTGCAATCATGAATCTCGGGACGAGTTGAGGTTTTAAGGCATGAACCAGATTGTCGTCCCAGATATAAACTCTTTTCGCACTGCGCAGGAGCTTTCTTCATCTGAGCCGGCCCAGCTCAAGAGAACCATAGCAGAGCTGGAGACCAGAATCATCGAACAAGATTCTCTTATTGCCCAGCAGAACGAAGGCATCTTAAGCCTTTCCCGGAAGCTTCAGCAGAAAGATGAAGAATTCATCGCCATCAAAAAGATGTGCAGCAAACCGGGCCAGGGGCTTGATAAAGCGCTGGAAGACCTCGAAAAGGAGAAGCGGGAGAAGGCCAACAAGAAGATGGAGGCCCTGATCGAGGAGTTTCAGGATGGATTCTGGACTCTCTTCTCTGAGCAGCGCCAGGGGCTGGAAGAATGCTTGAAAGCCCTGGAGCAGCTCCCCGCCGCCCCCGAGACGAAGAGCCTCTACGCCCACGTCAAGAAGGAATGGAAGGCCATAGAAGCGGCAAAAAAACGCAACATTATAACACCGGTAAACGCTTTGCGGCAATTGGCCGACCTGGAAAGGTCCGTTGTAACATTCATCCTGGGCAGGCCCAGGCTAAGTCTGACTACTGTCGAAACTTGGCGGGCCGAGGTTCTCCAGGAGGCTTTTGTAACCGACAGCAAATTGAAACAGCTTACAACTAACGATTCTATAAGGATCATCTCCGCCAAAGAGGAGAAGAAGATCTACCGGGAGCAGGGCCTGAGGGCCATGCGCCGGGCCGCCTCGCTTTTCCCGGATATGATCAAATTTGAAAAGAGGGCCAAAGCTGCCAGGATCATCAAGATAGAAGAGGGGCGCGGAGCGAATTTAGCCCACCGATGCATGATAACAGTTTGTTACGCGATTTATGCCAGTAACAATTTGTTACAATCCTTCGACGAGCTGCCGGAAGGATTATTTTGTACATTAGGGGGAATCTTCAGGGATACCATGGCCTTTTGAGATAAATTGAGCCAGGAAGATGGCATGTAACAGGATGTTATGTTAGTTTACGGTTTATTTGTCTCGGGTCTTCAGGTCGGGGAGTGTGAGGGGTATAGAGAGAAAACGAGGATGTAACAAACTGTTACAATGGATAAAATGACGCAGGAAAAATCGAGGTCTAAGCTTTCATCATCAATAGGCTTGCCACAAAATGGGACTCATTCTTTCCCAAGAGCCTTAAGATATTCTCGCGAATTACTGAGCACTCATGTTGAGGTAAACATTCTTTAACTAAACTCGTTACTATATTAAAATTTGTTAATTTTAAACCAGTAAAGCCCTATTGTAAGTCACTGATACGTATTAGCACGCATTGAGCAATCTATATTTATATAATAAATGAGTTTTATAACAGAGTACTTTATATTCATTTTAGAAATAAACTTAAATATGACAGAAAAATACACTGTAATACATGGGCGAAGGGAAGACATCCATTTGTGCGAGAGTGGATGACGAGTTAGTCGGCTGGATGGATCAACAAATTGAAGTGAAGCGATTTAACAATAGGACCCATGCCCTTAACTACGCTTTGTATGCGCTAAAACAAGCAGAAAGCGCTAACACCTCATAAAAAATAGGATGGGATCTAAGAGAAAAATAAAGAAATACTGCTCAGTCCAGGGCTGGCACCCTGGGCCGAACAACACATTAAGGAATTAGACTTATGATAGACGTAGCTATTGCTAGCATATATAATTTTGCATCGGGAGTGCAAGAGCTGAAACCATTAGAGGACATTCCCGAGCACTCTCATCAATGCATTTTCAGAAAATTAGCCTCTCCTAGTGAAGATTATAATTTAATATAATAATAGCTTGTAAAAATTGTTTCCGGTCCAGGTGTTACGAGCACCTGGACTGGGATACTCCGAGCAGGAGCGTTCGTGTATGGTAAAATTAGCTTTGGCTAGAATAAATAGCTTTGCATCAGAGCCTGATACTGGTTCTAATTCAGGCAATGTAGCGCCTCGTGATCATGCATTTTCAAGGTCTTCGGAGGTGGTCTGAATGGACATATTCCAAAAGGACGAGATCGTCGAGATCCCTCTCTCCGAGCTTCAAGCCCTATTCAAGGACTTGATCCAGGTCTACGAGACCTTGAATGAAGTTCTCAAGGATAACGGAATTCTGCGAGGCCGCGAGCTGGCCGAGATGAACGTTAAAAACAGTAAAGCCGTTAAAGCCGAGAAATCGCCGATCGGAAAGCTCAGTCTTCTCAATGCTTACATCAAAAAGGAGATCTGGCATATTCGCAATGCTCTAAAGACTAGGCCCGCATCTGCGCCCACTGAGGAAGGAAAGATCGGACAAGCAATAACAAAGATTCAGTTAAGAGCTTCCGCCATCGTAGAACACGTAAAAATCATTGCCCAGGGAAAGAAGGAAATAGCCTTCACCTCTTGCCAGGCCCGAGATTTCTTATCAGGCAGAGAAGGAAAACCGCCCAGCCGTCGCGACACTATCAGAGCTCTGAAGAGAGCCGAGAAGATCTGCCCAGCCTTGGCCTGCGGTCATATTCCCAATGATGGACGTCAGACAACGAGGCTAACTGCAACGGTTGATGACTTAAAACGATCAGATATTATAAAAATAGAACGTGACTGTGACACAAGGCAACGGTCGCGGATGGATGAGCTTAGGATTTTCTTCTTTAAAGAGCCTGGAAGCCGCGTTTAAATTGTCATGATAACGACCTAAAAAGTACACAAAAATTTATTTTGCCGGGTAGTAGATAGATTAGTTTGCTAGCTTTAGTTTACGGTATAGCAACGAATCAAGGCAGAATCAATTATAATAGCAATTTAATATTATTCTATCGAGAAGATAAATCCTCTCTTCAGACCGTTGCCAAAGGAAACGCAATCTACAATAGAAAAATGTTTTTATAGAACCTGAGATACTGATAATAAGTTATGAAGAGAAGTAGGGAACAGATAATGGAAGAAATCCTAGTGGTCTGTAGATCCCCCGTCAACGTAACCAAAATCGTCTATCAGTGCAATCTTAACTTTCATACCGTGAGGATTCATCTTAAGCAATTAACTGGTGCAGGTCTGCTTGACGTATCTGGAGCAGATCCGATCTCATATGAGACAACTGCAGAAGGAATGAAAGCCCTGGAGCATATCAATGCATTTCGTACTCTTCTCATGCCGACAGCAAAGTCCCAGGGTAAACTCGTTTCTACTGAGGGTCTTTAACTTCAGTCTGGCTGATATAAATTATCTCTTTGTGAGCGCCATCAGGCCCGGAAGATCAAGAGCAGCAGGGTAAATGAATCATATAATATGGGTCATCATTACCATCCCTCTTTTATGTAATTCGCCTTTTCCGTTTATGTAAAAATGGTCTACTGCTATTCTTTTCTGCCCAAACTACTTATTCTCGCAAGGCCAATAAGCATAGTATGGCAGGAGTTCTTGAGCGGATAATAGGTCCTCAGAGGCAGAAGCGATTGGTGCAGCGTTCCAGAAAGGCTCCCTGGGTGAATCCCAAGGTCCTTGAGCTCCAGACGGCCATGGAGATCTTGGCCGAGGTCTTCGGCATAAGCACTCTGCAGGTGGAGGAGATGCTCCGGGAGCGCAGTGAGGCTGGGGGCCAATCATGCAGAGTGGAAGTTGCGCTTTGGCCGGAGGGCTTTTGTCTGGCGGAATGATCTTTGTTGCGTTTATCTCTCTCCGATCTCCTTTTCGATCCTCTCAAATAGCTCAGGGTATTTTTCTCTAAAGGCGGCTTCGAGGGTTTCGCTAACCTCTCTGCTCATTGAAAACCGGCCTGTTGTAAGCTGCAAATAGCGCAAAGCAGACATGACCAACGGTGACCAGGTCGAGAGTCTGGGGCTTTCAAGTCCTTCAGTGATGGCCTGTTCAAGGATTTCCTGATCGACGGCCTCTGTCTTTTGTTTGGTCTTCGGCGCAGGGGAGCGTTGCTTCCTCTTAGGTCCTCTGCCTCCGGGCCTTTGCTTTTGATTTTTGTTCTTCTCTGCAGAAGTAATTACTTCTGACTCATTAGTAATGACTGATGGCTCATGAGTTTCCTCTGACTTCTTACTAATTACTTCTGACTCATTAGTAGTGACTGATGGCTCAGGAGGATTAACCTCTAACTTCTTACTAATTACTTCTGACTCATTAGTAGTGACTGGCGGTTCAGGTGGGTTTACTTCCGTCTCCTGTGAGAACAAGGCCCCGATTCCTTTGCCCAAGGCTTCTCTACGGGCCAAGCAGCAACACCTCTTCAGCCAGCTGTTTATAAGCTATAGCACCTGTAGATTCCGGATCGTATAGACATATTGGCTTGCCATAACTGGGAGCTTCTGCCAATTTTACGCTTCTCGGTATTATAGTCTGGAAGACTTCCTCCTTGAAGAAGCCCCTCACCTGTTCATTCACTTGCTTGCTGAGGTTAGTCCTGGCGTCAAACATGGTGAGCACGACGCGGCGCATTGGTTTGCTGCCTAATCTTGTCTCTACCATTTTTACGATCTTTATGAGCTGGCTCATCCCTTCCAAAGCGTAGAACTCCGCCTGCAATGGTATCAGAAGCAAGGAGCAGGGCGTGAGGCTATTAATTGTGAGGAGCCCGAGGCTTGGTGGTGTGTCTATTATTACGTAGTCATAGTCCTTCAGAGCGTCCAGTTTCTCTTTTAGAATCAGTTCCCTGGCGATCTGATTGGCGAGCTCCGGCTCCGCGCCGGATAGGTCGATGTTGCATGGCGCAATGAAGAGCCCAGGGATCTCTGTTGGCAGGGCGACCTCCTGGATGGGGGTCTCTTTTACCATCACGTCGTACATTTGATTCTTCAGATGCCATTTATCTATGCCAAGTCCCGTGCTGGCTGCTCCCTGGGGGTCGAAGTCGATAAGCAGGACTTTCTTGCCTTTGAGAGCGAGGTATGCGGCAAGATTGATGGATGTTGTAGTTTTGCCACACCCTCCTTTATGATTGCAGACTGTAACCACCCTCATAGTAATTAGTAATTACTTCTTAGTAATAAGACTTTTGATGAATGTCGATTTAGTGATAATCGATAGCAAGGTGCTTAGTAATTAGTAATTAGTAATTATTAAGATATAATTAGTAGTTATTAATTACTAATGAGTTATAATTGAATGTAGGTTTCAAAAGTACTTATAAAATGCGGAGGGGATAAATGGAGCTGCGGGCCTGGGCCAGGTGTGGGCTCTTCCCCGTCCGGATCTCCGGACACCTGAGCACCAAGACCGTGCTCCGGACCATAGACCGCCTGGCAGAAGAGGCCGGGAGCCAGGAGGTCTCGCCCAGGCAGAAGCTCTCCTGGAGGAAGGTCATGCTTCACATCCTCTGGCATAGCCATATGGTGAATGCGCTGATGGTCGGGGCGTGTCGGTGACCATGATTCAGATAGCCGGGTGGTGCACAAGAGGCTGTCTACGACGGAGGTTTACGCCACGGTAGCGCCGGCGCTGGTGAAGGAGGCTTACGATCTGCATGGATTCGGGCCGGAGAGTGCAAGGATCTAAAGTGGCTCGATTAGATAAAGTGCGTATAACCTGCAAATCTTCCTGCCCATTTTCTCTCTTGGCCTGGATGGTCACAAATTCGGCTCTGGCAAACAGAACTTTCTATAATCTATGGAATGATTTATCGACAATTGCCCGTAATCTAATAATAAGCATCATCTAAACAGAAAAAGCGCTTTAGAATCCGGGGCGCAACATCAGACCTTTCGAGGCCGAAAGCATATTTATAAAAATATCCTGTGCTTCGATTCTGGTTAAAAATGTTATATATTTAAGTGCGTGCAACTTGCAACGAATAAATTTAATCTTATTAACACTTAACGCTCTTTTGGTCTATGACCAGGTTGTCATCCCCATTCCTAAATGAAATGATAGAGAATAGGAATCTTTTTAGACTTGTTCACAATATCTCCAAAGAGTGATCAGTATGGCAGCCCAACCTATCCCAATATGGAAACTATCCGGCGCTTGGATTTCCACTGCCGAGATGCTAAAAAGATCTGCAGACAACCTGCTTGTTGACTATCAGGTAGCTTATCAGGAACTTAACAGGCAAACTTCGCAGGCTTTCGCCAGCGGGGTGAGAACCCAAATTACACCGTCCCTGGATCTTGACTTATATTGTCCCTATATGCTCCTGATGGGATATGCTATAGAGAACCTCATTAAGGGTACGATCATATGCGGAACTGGAATAATCGATCCCAATTTCGGGGGCGCAGTCAATTTCGAGGATTTTCGAGCCGTCAATAGAGAAAATAGCGCGCCATGGACCATTGATCAACACGGATTCCCCAATCTGCTAAAAGTAACCGCCATAAGGGAGGATCTCTTTAACGATGATGAAAAAAGAGTGCTGCAATATCTCGACGTGATTATAAAATGGGGTGGTAGATATCCAGTTCCAAAGAGAGTAGAACCTGGCAGAAGTTCCGGTTTCGTGTGTGCAGAGCCACCCTATATCGGTGCGAGAAACATACTCCCGATTCCAGCAGTTAGTAGCATCTATGAAAAAGCATTAGAAGAAATGCGCAGAGTGTGCTCGCAATACCAAACAGAAATCTAGACCCGAAGGGCACATCTTTTTTTCGGCATCTACTTCCCAGGCCTCATCGAGCAAAAAAATGACGGGAGGGAGGAAAGGTACTGGTTCTACCGCCCGAATAGCTTACAGGTAATATCTGAATAGACGTTTCATGATGTAGCCTTTGGACGCTGATTCTGAAAAAGCAGATTAGGTGCGAGGGATGAGAACCCCGCACTAGCGAGACACCTTCTTAGATCCAAACGCCGTTAAGTCATGGTGATTCTCTCGCAGATACCACAACCTTGGCATCATATGATTCAAAGGATGATTTCTGGTATGGGTTAGGTTTACTCAATACAAAAAAGAAATTAAGATCAGAATTTCCTGATTTCGTGAACATCATCGGTAATATTAGATCTACTCCCATGTAGGGTGTTGTACCATATAATGTCGTTTTATCCGGTGAATATTCGTCAGCATTAGCACTATCGAGGAATGTTTCAAAATTGATCGTAAGGGTATCGTAATCATTTGCGTTATAGAATGGAGAATCCTGCGGTGGGGTAGGCAGTTCTGAATTAAAATGATTTTTTATAATATCCAATAATCCTGGTATTAATAAAACTTTATCTGCAGCGGCATTTACTGCCCATTCTTGCCAAAATCCCACACGATCAAAGTCATTCGCAGGGTCTATTTGTCGCCAAGTTCCATCTGATTTCTTATACCTGAGGTCTGTCGGATAAGCATTAACGCGGTCATCAGGGTAAGCATAAGAACATGATATAACTCTCCAACCCGATTCCGTCTTCCCTAATGATTTAATGTAAGCTTCATCTTTTTCAAGGAGAATTTTGTAGTTTTCTTGCTTGTTTACTAATGGTTTTTTCGGGCCATAGATCTTCAAAGTATATCCTGGAACATTTTTTGTTTCATATATGATATCTGATTCAATGTTTTTGACACTCGTAACGTCTCCACCAATAGGATTTATTGCAGGTTCCACGCCACCAAGAGTTGGCTGGATGCGACTTAACCGGAACGCATTATTCTTTGTTCTGCGATCCAATTCACCTTTCATTAACTTCGTGCTATTGTCATAGCCTTGCCACAAGGCAACTGTAGCGTTGTAAGCTCCTTGGGGAGATTCTGCTAAAGGCTGCCATTTCAATTGGATAGAGTCACTCTCGCCAAGTGGGATGGATGCAGTTTGCTTAGGCGGCGCATCCCACCACTTGCCGCTGGAATCTTGGACGGAGTATCCTACCCAAAATGAATTTGCTTGAGTGGCAGCATTTAATACTTTAACATTAATCTCTACTGATTCGTTATACACATAGCTCCTATTATCAGGCCAAGTCACATCAGATATATTGCTAGTTAGGGATTCTTTGAATTGAGCTTTTCCTTCAGGTTCCAAAGAAAAATTAAGTCTAATGTTCTGATCGGCTTGCAAGGTTATATTCTGTTTTGCTGGATTGTAGCCAGGCTTTGAATATTCGATAGAGTTATAGGCACTAAGATAATTATTAATACTTAATTTGTAATGCCCATTAATATCTGTTGAGGATTTATAGGAACTAGATACATTCGCTAAAGCTACTGTTGCACCATCAATAGCCTTTTTGGTATTAGTATCATAAATATACCCCTCAATGGTAAAATTCATACATTTTCCGGTAAATATACGAAATTTATAAATGCTGGAATTAAGGGGATATATAGGCTTTATGTACGGAAACGAATAAACAAAATTTTTATTATTATCAAAAATGGCCACAACAGGATCTAAAAAATCATCATTAAAGTTTGATCTAAGATGTATGGTGAAGCTACCGTCTAAAGACTCATTCGGCAGAAGAGTTAGTTGTTTAGAGGAAGCCTCATCAAATTCCCTACCCCCTGTGAACATGTATTCCCCATCCCGAAATTCACCCATAGATAGCATATAATAACCATTAAATGCATTATTATCATAATTTTTTATAGTAAAATTTATAATAATGTCTGAAGGTGACACGCACACATATTTTGGCGCAACTAAGCCAGGAGGATCTAAAATCTCTACAGAAGCATTCGATTCCCCTATAAAATTAGTTAATAAGATAATGATAAGAATAAAAAAAGGAACGAAATTGAGATGCCCATCAAATCTGCCTTTCATAATACGATAGCTTTTCTGCAAGAAAGCTCTAAATTCATAATTAATGATCATTATTCCTCCGACGAGTAAATAATAATTTTTGTTATAAATACTTTTTCTAAAGTGCAAAGGCCAAGGAGCCAGGGTATACAGACTAATCCCCATCCCCAAGTAGTACGTGCAACCTGGAATCCATATCTTCTTTTTTCGAGATCCATTAAACCGCAAGACACATTATAAGGATACTTTCAGGCTCAAACCCCGATATGGTGCGCTACGTAAAAGGCCCTTGCAAGAACCGTTATCTGTAGCCTGAATAGACCGATATGAGGAGATCGAACAAGTAGAATTGTGCTCTATTCTGTAGTGTGTGGAATGAGGACTTAGCCCAAAGAGCTTTTGAGCTGTTTTCATCATGTCGAGATGGTTGTACAAGCCGGTGCGTACAACTTGCAATTAGTTCTATGGCATTTTTAAATGATTTATGGAAATGCCATAGAACTAATTCAGAAGAACAGCGCAGCGAGCCCATAAAATGGATTATGCTGAATGAGATAAATGGAGCTGCGGGCCTGGCCAGCCATCAAGCCGATCGCTCCGACTTAATTGCCTCTCTCCTCCTTATGGCTGGCGTTCTTGAAGGAATGAAGGACGAGTCAGGCTATAAGTCTTTCTTTGAGGAAGCGGAGCATGAAATGAAATGGGACGCTGTAGGATCTCATGTAAGATGGATAAGAAGGAGGGAGGAGAAAGTCAATTGGATGTAGGAGGGAAAAATGGCCATCGACTTTCGCCAATACACTATACGTCAATTGCCGAGATAAAAGGCTTTCGCTTCAAGTTAGAAAAGACCATTCTCCACCAAGAAGAAATAATCAAGAGAATGAGATATCAAGTCCCAGGCAGGCCAGCGCCGATCCACAGCGCCCTAATAGGCTGGAGCCAATCACCGCGAAGTGACGGCCTGACCCTGCCCGAAGCTCGACATTAAACCGGGGCTCGAAGGCAGGCACAAGCGCTGGAATCTCACACAGCGTCCGTTTTAAGGGAACCCTTTTCATGTGGCCTCTTGCTTGCCCTCTCGCCTTTGGCTTCTACTTGTGCCGCTTCATGCCCCGACCGTGTATTAGCGTGAGATCCAGCGGATTACTGCGCCTGTTACAGCGCGCAACTTTTTCAGCCCGCCGAAATTTCAGCCTCACAGGCCCGTAGCCAAATGCAGTGCCACGACGGCATGCATCTCCTGTACCAAGGGATCAATACCTGTCAGCCTTTAGGAGCTGGCGGCATGTTGCTCCATGGTGAAGCAAACACCCTTGTCATCAGAGCATCATCAGATACGTTAAGCCCACGGCACGCCCGCCACCCTATTCAATGGCACGAAGCGGCAAACTATCTATATAATCGTTATAGATATTTGTAGTTGGCGGTCAAGAGCCGCATGACGGGAAAATAGATAGATAATTGAGCCGGACTGGCGTCCGGGCTCAAGCGGTAATCTTGGTCTTGGTGATGTACTTGATCAGCTCCGGGCCGATCCTGGCCTTCCTCTGAATCTGATCGGCCACATCGTCCGCGGATGCGCCGCTGGCGGCCAGGGCGCGGATCTCCTCAAGCGTGCTGTCTTCCACGGTGAAGTACTCATCCAGGTCTTTTCTGTGGCCCCACACGTCGCCTTCCAGCATATCAATGCCCTGCATGTCCAGGAATACCTGGATGGCATTGGACATGGTCTTGCGGTAGGATGGCGGAACCTGAATCATTCTCAGCCTGGGGCATCTCTGCATCAGGTTAAGGAAATCTACATTACTGGCCCGGAATGCCAGGTGAACTGTCTTCTCATTTGGATTCAAATTGGGAATCTCATTTCTGGCGCTGATTACTCTAAGTCTCATTTTAGCACTCCAGACCCTAAGATGCATTCACAAATATTAATAGACACTTCCGTATAGTATCATCATTAAAATTATGGATTTAGCAGCGCGCTGGAGCGAGGAGGTTAATACCCTATTCAACAATCTGAGATGGGAGAATGGGAAAAATTGGCTAAGAA
>JBFYLJ010000070.1:0-15329 GCA_041305465.1 Methanothrix sp. | reverse complement strand
CCCCCCCGAATTTGTCCAGGGCTCCTCAGTCCAGCTCGGATATCCTCCGGGCATTGCCCAGGCAGAATATGCCAGCAACATAAAAAGAGCTGTGGCAAGAGCTGTGCCCCAAAGATAGTGGCGAAGATGCATTTACATCATCTCTAATGCAACAATTCCCAGGGTATCCAGGGTCGTTCTCAGTGCATTGCGCGCTGCCCCAGCCAGGGCAAGCCTTGCCTGACGCAGCTTCGGCTCGGCATCCAGCACCGGGCTGTAGCGGTAGAAGTGGTTGAAGCTCTCCGCCAGCTCTCGGGCGTAGGTGGCCAGTTGATGAGGCTTCAGCTCCCGGGCGGCTCTGTCGATGACCAGATCAAACTGTGCAATCTTCTTGATGAGGGCGATCTCATTTTCGCCGGTGAGCAGATCGGACTGGAACCTGGCCGCCGCCTCTTGACCCGCTTCTGCCCTGCACAGATCTTCTCCCTTGCGCAGGATGCTACAGGCGCGGGCATGCGAGTACTGGATGAAAGGAGCGGAGAGCTTCTCAAAATCCAGGGCCTGCTTCCAGTCAAAGGTGGTGGCCTTGTCCGGTGAGACTTTGACCACATCGTAGCGCACAGCGCCTGCCGCCACCTGGGCAGCCACCACTTTCAGGAAATCCTCACTTCCCTCTGGGCGGCGAAGCTTGACCTCTTCATAGGCCTGCTTCTCCACCTCATCGAGCAGCTCATCAGCAGAGATGAACTTGCCCTTCCTGGTGCTCATTGAACCGGTAGGCAGGGAGACGAACTCAAAGATGACCGCCTCTGGCTCGCGAACGCCCAAAAGGCGCAGGGCGGTGCAGAGCTGCCCGGAGACCAGCTTGTGGTCAGCACCCAGAACATCCACGGAGCGGTCCGAGTTCAGGGACTTCCAGCGGTGGTAGGCCAGGTCGCGGGTGATGTAAAGCGAGGTTCCGTTCGCCCTCTTGAGGACCATCTTCTTCTCGAAGCCGTGGCCGGTGAGATCGAGCTGAAAAGCGCCCCCCTCGTATTCCGTGAGACCAGTCTTTTCCAACTGGCCCAAAATCTCGCAGACATCACCCTTTCGCACGAACTCTGACTCCCAGTGGTAGCTGTCGTGGCGGATGTTCATGCGGTGCAGCGTCTCCTCTATTCCGCCAATGGCGTACTTGATGGCGCTCTCTATCTTGGCCATCGTCTCATCGTCGCTCGCCTCGTAGCGCTGGATAACCTGGTCTGCCTCGTCCCGGATCTCGGGATTGGTTTCCATGAGACGGTTGGCTGCGATGTAGACCTTGGCAATGGCATGGTCTGCCTTGCTGCCGTCGAGCTGGAAGTGATCCAGTCCCACGACCACCATCGCCTCTTGGCGGCCCATATCGTTGACGTAGTACTGGGCGTCCACTGTGCAGCCCGCCCGGCGCAGAATGCGCACCAGAGTGTCGCCGATCACGGAATTGCGGATGTGGCCCACGTGCAGCGGCCCGTCGGGATTGGCGGAGGTGTGCTCCACAATGACCTTCTCATTCATGCGGCCGCTCCAGGCGTTGTCAGCCAGGGCCTGGCTCAGGACCGTATCCAGGAACTTCGGGCTCACGAAGAAGTTGAGATAGGGGCCGGAAAGCTCCACCTTTTGCACGTACCTGCAATCCAGGGAGAGGGTCTGGTGGATCTCTTTGGCAATGGCCACCGGGCTTTTCTTTAGCACCGGGGCCAGCCGGAAGGCCACAGACGAGGCCAGATCGGCATGAGGGCTCAGCTCCAGCCCGAGATTGTTTGCTCCTTCCTCTACCTTGAATTTGCAGGATTTGAGGGCTGCATGCAAGAGGCCCTCTACCTCGCCTAGAAAATCGAGAAACATGGGAACTCCATTATGAATAGATGTCTTAGTTCTGAATCGAAAGGAGCGATATAAGCATTGCGTAGGTTTTTCCACAAAAATTATTTGCTTATAATTATCTGCTAATGGCAACAGCGAAACGTCGCAGTTTTAAATTCATCGCACGGAAGACTATTCCACCAGGCCTCAGCTCTCCGAGGCTGCAAGCAAAAGATTACAAGAAAAAGTTATATCTTCCGGCGTTGCATGTACTGCTGATATGTTCTGCGAATACATTCAGGCAGCAATCTCTAAGGCAATCTATGAGGTCATAGATGATGAAGAGCCTTATTACGGCGAATTGCCCGATTTGAAAGGCGTATGGTCAACCGGCAAAACTTTGGAAGAATGCCATGAGAATCTTAGGATGGCTGTAGAGGACTGGATTGCTTTTAGTCTGCGATTCAATTTGCCTATTCCGGTGATTGAAGGGCAGATAATAAAGGCGCCGGCCGAGGCTTAGAGCCGTGTCAAGGCTACTACCGGTTTCGTGGAACGAACTGGTAAGAAAGTTGCATGCTTTAGGATTTGAAGGACCATACACAGGCAAAGGGCCTCATCCATTGATGTGGAAAGGGACGACCAGAGTGATGATCCCCAATCCTCATCGGTCTGATGTTAGCGTTGACCTGATAAAAAAGATCCTAAGACAAGGAGAGATCAGCTGAGAGGAATGGCTTTCAACTTAAAGGAATGGCTTCTCAGATTCATTACTTTTATCTACCCACCTGCATGTACCGGGCACCCACAGGGCTGCCAGGTTGGGTGTTGTCAGGTGTTTATTACATCGGGAGCGCAGAGGGTCAAGAATACCCCCCACTTCCGGTCGGGGATGAAGTGATCCGTCGCACGGTTTTCGTGCTTGTTACTGAGGTTCGCGTAATGTAACCTGAGTTATATCAATGGTCCAATTGCCATCTCCTTCTATGTTAAGTCCGTATAATCCACTTTCCTCTATTTGAACTAATGTTGATCCATTGAACGGGCTACCATAATCATTTACTAGCAAATCTCGATCGCCATCCGGATACAAAAGCCAAACCGCAAAGTTCGACGTTTCATCGTAAGTCATATTGAATAACGTGAGCCCTTTATCTAGAGTAAAAAGCTCTGCCTTTTGACCGTTTCCAGAGAGGCTTATATCGGGGGATTCTGATATCGACACTCTTGAAACTGCTGATGCGTCTGCTATTATCATAAGCAAGATAAAAACCATGGCACTTATTGAGGGTATTGTCTTCATGATTCCATCATCATACACGCCTGCCAAACATAGAATATGTACTTATGGTAGGTGAAAAAAGAATGGCTGTCTTTGCAGTTTTTCTCCTTAAGGTTGAGATTGCCACGACGAGTGCGTGCTAGCGTATTACTTCAAGGAATTCAGAGAGATTATGGCGCTGTAGGATGGATGGAACTTATTGTGCATTATTTATTAAATTTTAAACATTCAACCCCTTAGCTGCCTTTCTGGTAAAGTATAAGATGTTTGGTGACTTACATAAATGGTGAGGTTTTGCCATGAAGCTCTTTGTAGCTATTCTAATGTTGTTGCTATGCGCCCCGGCCCTTGCTGTATCCGATGAGGCGAGCGGGGTCGAAGCCACCACCGCCATCACCCTGCCAGTAGACTCCGTCACCATCTATCCGGACGGCCTGATGGCAGTGAAACGAACCGGAAGCCTGGATGTGACCGACGGCATGCACAAATTTGTGATCAATGTTCCAGAGAAGGCCGATCAAAGCTCAGTGCTCCTAACCGTAAGCAATGCGACCCAGGAGCGGGTGGTCTACGATGCCAATCCCGTTTATACTCTGAACATCTCCGCGCCGGGATCGCAGAGGTTTGACCTCTCCTATCTCATGTACGATGCCGCCACCTGGAAGCCGGTGTACGACCTGCACCTTCTTCGCGACTCTGTATTGGTGAGGGCCAATGCCGTGCTCAGCAATCGCGGCGGGGAGGATCTCAAGAACGTGCGTCTCAAGCTGGTAGCTGGCCTGCCCATGGGAATCGAGCGCTTTCTGGCCAAGGCCGCGCCCCAGATAAATCAGCGATATGCAGAAGCAGCCCCAATGGCCGAGTTCATGGATTCGTTCGCATCGACTGCTCCAACCTCTGGAGAATTGGAGACGCTCTACATCTTCGAGCTGGAAGGGCGAAAGGATCTGGTCATGGATAAGGAGATCGGATTTCCCCTCTTCGAGGAAAATGCGCCCCTAGTGAGAGTCTACACATGGGATGCCTACAATCAGGAGGAGGGACCGGCCAAGGAGGAGATTCGTGCCAACAACACCCTGACCAATCCCTGGCCGACGGGAAATGCACTGCTCTACAGAAATGACGAATACGTCTCAACCATCGAGATGCCCTACACTCCGGCAGGCACCAATGCCTCCATAGTAGTTGGCCCCTCTGCCGATCTGAAGGTAGAACGTAAGCTCTTCAACTATAATAAAACTGAGAACATCAAAGTGATAGGCTCCGGGCAAGGAAATCATAGCATAAAAGAGACCATTGAAGCCTGGACCTATAACCTGAAGGTCAAGAGCAACCTGGACCGAGCGGCGGCGCTGGAGGTAACTGACAGCATACCCCAAGAAGCAGTAGTCGTCCTGGTCACGCCAAAACCCGCCGAGAGCACAGCTACCATCCTCAAGTGGAAGCTGCAACTTGCACCGCGGCAGAAGATGGCTATAAATTACACATACCAGATCATTACAATGGAGAGTCTGGAAGGGAAGAATTGAATAATATCTCCATTTCTTTTTCCTGTCTAGAATGATTTGACATCATCTTTTCATCCAGCTTAAAGGTAAGGATAATAAGATATATCTCAAATAGAAAAATAACTATTGGGAGCATCAATAATTGAATTTCCTAAACAAGGGTACTGTGGTCTCGGTTCGAGGCAGCATAGTCGATGCCAGCTTCGAAGGAAGGCTGCCCGATATCCATAACCTGCTCCAGGCTGGCGAAGATGGGCATATCATCATAGAGGTCCTCTCCCACCTTAATTTTGAAACCGTCCGGGGAATAGCCTTGACCCGGACGCAGGGGCTTTCGCGCGGCTCTTTGGTGATAGACACCGGCGATCCTCTAATGGTTCCCGTAGGAGAAAAGCTGCTTGGCAGAGCAGTAAATGTCTTTGGAGCGCCAATCGATGGAAAAGAGAATGTGCAGGCCAATGAATTCAGACCGGTACATCAAACCACTCCGCCAATATTTCAGAGAAACACCACATCAGAGATCTTCGAGACGGGAATAAAAGCAATAGATGTCCTTTCGCCTATGGAGCGAGGTGGCAAAGCCGGTCTCTTTGGAGGGGCAGGCGTCGGCAAGACCGTATTGATCATGGAGCTGATTCACAATGTGGTTGGACGCTACCAAGGGATCAGCATATTTTGCGGCATTGGAGAGCGCTCCCGTGAGGGTGAAGAGCTCTATCGAGAGATAAGAGACGCGAATGTACTGGATAAAACCATACTGGTCCTCGGCCAGATGAATGAGCCACCAGGAGTCCGATTTCGTGTCGGGCATACCGCTTTGACTATGGCGGAATACTTCCGGGATGACGCTAAAAAGGATGTTCTGCTGCTCATCGACAATATCTTTCGTTTTATTCAGGCCGGATCGGAGGTATCTGGGCTGATGGGTCAACTGCCCTCCAGATTAGGGTATCAACCTACTCTTGCAAGCGAGCTGGCCGAACTTGAGGGCAGAATCTGCAGCACCAGGACCGCAGCAATTACCTCAGTCCAGGCAGTTTATGTCCCGGCTGATGATTTTACGGATCCGGCAGTTGCCCATACCTTCGGCCACCTCT
The DNA here is from genome assembly GCA_041305465.1 of Methanothrix sp. GTDB lineage: Archaea > Halobacteriota > Methanosarcinia > Methanotrichales > Methanotrichaceae > Methanothrix. Next base: position 9,639 of record JBFYLJ010000070.1, on the reverse strand, counting down.
CTTCGTCCATTGTTCTCTCCAGGAAGATGGCCAGCCAGGGACTGTATCCAGCTATCGATCCGTTGCAGTCTCGCTCCAGAATGCTAAGTCCCCATATTGTGGGAGAGAAGCACTACCATACAGCTCAAAAGATCAGAAAGACCCTGGCGGAATACGAAGATCTCAAGGACGTCATTGCCATGCTGGGGCTGGAGGAACTCTCTGAGGAGGACCAAAAGACTGTGAATCGAGCGCGCAGGCTGGAACGTTTTCTGACTCAACCCTTTATGACCACCGAACATTTTACCGGGCGCAAGGGGAAATTGATCCGGCTTGATGATGCACTGAGCGGATGTGAGCGCATCTTAAGTGACGAATTCGCAGATTATCCCGAGGAATCGCTTTACATGATTGGGGATATAGAGGACGCAAAGATATGAGGCTGAAGGTTATTCTTCCCATGAGAATCCTTTTAGATCAAGAAGTGACAAAGGTTATTGCAGAAGCTGTAAATGGCTCGTTCTGCCTGCTCCCTAAACATATTGATTTTGTAGCGGCACTGGTTCCAGGAATAATCTCGTTTGAGTCTGAAAATGGGGTGGAGTATCTGGCAGTTGACGAAGGTGTTCTGGTAAAACGCGCCTCTGAGGTAAGGGTCTCCACAAGAAGAGCTGTCCGCAGCAAAGATTTAGGTGAGCTGAAGTCTATTGTAAAGCAGGAATTCAAAACTTTGGATGAAAAGGAGAAGAAGACCCGCTCCATTCTGGCGAAACTGGAAGCAGACTTTGCAAAAAGCATCTTTGGGAAGATATGAATAATGGATGAACATCGCAAAAGCTTCGAAGATGAAATCGCCGCAAAAGAAGCGCGCAAGATCAAGGCCCAACGGGGGAGAGCCAGAGGCATATGGTTTGGTCTGGGCATGATGGGCGTCATCGGATGGTCAGTAGCTGTCCCCGCTCTTGTTGGCGTCCTGCTCGGAGTTTGGATAGACATCAATTATCACGGACCTGTCTCCTGGACGCTTACTCTTTTATTCGTGGGCCTGGCCGTCGGCTGTGTAAACGCCTGGTACTGGGTTAAAAAGGAGCAAAAAGAGATTGAGGAGGACAATATCAATGAATAGCGCATTCTTGCTCGCTGCGAGTTTTTTCCTGGGAGTTCTCCTTGGAATCTTCTACTTTGGCGGCCTGTGGCTGACAGTAAAGCAACTCCCTCATTCTCAGCAGCCGACTTTATTGAGCCTCGCCAGCTTCTTTGCCAGATCCCTGGTTTGTATCCTGGGTTTCTATCTGATTATTGGCAGCGGCATTGAGGCGCTATTGCTCTCTCTGGCAGGCTTCGTGCTGACCAAGATCGCATTGATTCACAAGCTATCTCTTGGCTGCAAAAATGGGGGCCCACTGAAATGGTCCAGATAAATCCTGATGAAGTTATTTATTGGGGGTGGGGGGCTTTCTCACTTAATGAAACGATAGTCAACACCTGGATTGTGATGGTGCTGCTGATATCCCTCGCCTGGGCTTCAACGCGCAATCTTTCCATTGACCCGCCGCTCTCACAAAGGCAATCCCTGATGGAGACAATAGTCGTTTTTATGGAAAGTGAGATTGCAGAAATTGCCCGCAAAGCACCCAATCGCTATATCCACTTTTCAGGAACTCTGTTTTTATTTATCTCCATGTCCAGTCTGCTTGCCATAGTTCCTGGCTATCGTTCTCCTGCCAGTTCTCTATCAACTACGCTATCACTGGCCATATGCGTCTTTTTTGCGGTTCCTGTTTATGGTATTGCCGAACAGGGAGCATCCGACTATTTCAAACGCTATATCCAGCCCTCTGTACTGATGCTCCCCTTCAATATCATTGGAGATTTTTCCCGCACAGTGGCTATGGCCCTCAGGCTTTTCGGAAATATGATGAGCCAAAATTTGCTGGTGGCAGTACTTTTTTCCATAGTGCCACTGTTTTTGCCCGCTGTTATGGACCTTTTCGGAGTGTTGATCGGGCAGGTACAGGCTTATATTTTCGCCGTTCTGGCTACCGTGTATATCATTTCTGGAAGTCCAACCAATGACAAACGAGAGGAAAAATTATCACCAAAAGGTGTTTGAGAATGACTGCAATTGAGACTATAGGCGTTGCATCCATAATTGTTTCGGGCCTCACCATTGCCATTGGTTCAATTGGGCCGGCAATAGGCGAAGCCTGGGCCCTCTCACGGGCGTTAAGTGCCATTGCCCAGCAGCCCGACGAGGCCAACACCATAACAAGGACTCTATTCGTGGGCCTTGCCATGGTAGAATCAACTGCGATTTATTGCTTTGTGATATCCATAATTCTGATATTCTCCAATCCCTTCTGGGATTATGTGACTCGTTAGGAGGAGATCTTGCAGATTGATTATTTTACAATTGCCGCCCAGGTTGTGAATTTTGCACTTCTAGTTTTTCTCTTGAAGCGCTTTTTATACAGGCCGCTGCTCAAATTGATGAACGAAAGAGAGATGATGATCATCTCCCGCCAAAAAGCGGCAGAAGATGCGAAGAGAGAAGCACAAGCAGAGGCGCAGTCTTATCGCGGGAAGAAAGAGGAGCTGTCCGCCGAGCATGAAGAGCTGCTGGTCAAGGCAAAAGAAGATGCCAAAGAGTTTAGAGCGGATATGATGAAAAAGGCAAGAGATGAGATTGAAGAGACAAAAATAGAGTGGCAACGGGATTTGCAGCGCCAAAAAGATGAGTTAATCAGTGATTTGAGGAAATATAGTGGACAGGAGCTTTATGCCATCTCCCGAAGAGCTTTGCGCGACCTCGCCAATGAAGATCTGGAACGGCAAATAATGATTGCTTTTATCAATCGATTAAAAAATTTGGAAGAATCAGAAAGGGAGACTATTAAGGATTTCTTGAAAGATTCCGAGCAGATTATTACTGTACATAGCGCCTTTGAAGTTCCGGAGGATATTCAGCAAAAAATTAGGGATGCTCTTGCAAGTCACGCCGAGGCTGATGTGAATGTGCAATTTGAGATTGTTGATGATTTAATCTGCGGCGTGGTGATGAGCGCCAAGAATGTAGAAATTGCCTGGAACATTGCCGGATATCTTGATTCTCTGGAAGCTGATTTTTCCCGTTGGATTGAGAAGAGAGCATTGTAGAACCATTTTGGGGTAATATGAAAAGAGATGCTTCTGGGCTCCAGGAAGTTCTGGCCGATGCTTTTACGGCAATTGATCAAAATGTTGCGGTCTATAGGCCTGAGCTGAAGATCGAAGAGATCGGCATGGTATCCTTTGTGGGCAAAGGCGTCGTTCGCATCAAAGGACTGCCTAATGCAAAATCAGAGGAACTCATACGCTTTCCCGGAGACAATTACGGCATAGTCTTCAACCTCGACCCGGAGGAAGTTGCCGTCATCATGCTTAGTCGAAATGAAAGCATCAAGGCCAAACAGATCGCACGCAGAACGGGAAGTATTATGGAAGTTCCCGTGGGCGAGGAGCTCTTGGGAAGAATCATTGATGGCATGGGCAGGCCTCTGGACGAAGGTGGAAGCATTCAGACCTTACAAAAATTGCCCACCGAAAGGGAAGCTCCCTCGATAATGGAGCGGGCTGCGGTTAATGTTCCACTTCAGACAGGAACAATGGTAGTAGATAGCATGATTCCCATTGGTCGTGGCCAGCGCGAGCTTATCTTAGGCGATCGGCAAACCGGCAAGACGGCCCTGGCCGTTGATACCATAATCAATCAAAAAGATAAAGATGTAATCTGCATCTACTGCTCCATTGGGCAGGAAAAATCGGAAGTTGCTCATGTCGCTGCACAGCTGCGCATGAATGATGCCATGGAAAATTGCATAATAGTCGCGGCTACCGGCGAAGATACGCCTGCCATGAATTTCATTGCTCCTTATGCGGGTACGACTATGGCGGAATTCTTTGCCGAGAGAGGACAGGATGTTTTGGTCGTTTACGATGATTTGACCCGGCATGCTCGAGCCTATCGTGAGCTGTCATTGTTGCTGCGCCGCCCCCCAGGAAGAGAGGCTTTTCCTGGCGACATATTTTACATCCATTCCAGACTCTTAGAGAGGGCTACTCATTATCGCAACGGCGGATCTCTCACCGCACTGCCCATCATCGAGACTCAGGCTCAGGATATTTCCGCTTACATACCCACCAACCTTATCTCCATTACCGATGGCCAGATCTACCTCTCCCCGGAGCTTTTTAGAAAAGGGATTCTGCCAGCGATTGATGTAGGCCTGTCGGTATCCCGTGTGGGCGGCAAGAGCCAGCTTCCTGCCTTTGCCGAGGTTTCCGGTGCTTTGCGCCTTACATATTCGCAATTCCAGAGTCTTGAGGTCTACACCAGGTTTGGCACCAGGCTTGATCCAAAGACGCGAAGGACTTTGCAGCGCGGCCAGCGAATACGCGAGGTCTTGAAACAATCTCAATTTGATCCTATGTCCGCCTCGGAGCAGATAGCAATTCTTCTGGCAGTAACAGAAGGAATCTTAGACGAGCACCATTTGAATGAGGTGGCAATAGCGAAGGTTAAGATGGCAAGAGCATTTCGCGAAAAACTGCCACGCTTGAATGAATGGATCGCATCGGGCAAAAAGTTGAGCCATGAGGATCGCGAATTGATCCTGAAGACATTTGCAGAAGTTCTTCAGACATAGGTGGCAATATGGTAGAGCTTGAAAGAGCAAAGAGACGGATTAAGAATACCATAGAACTGCAATCTGTAGTCAAAATCATGAAGGCGATTTCTTCAGCAAACATTCAGGACTATGAGATGTCTGTGCTCTCACTTGCGGAATACAATACAACCATCGAGCTCGGGCTGCAAATTATACTGCAAAATAATAAAAGATTATTGACGCCTAAAAAATTTGATGAAAAAGGAAGCCTGGGTGCAGTAGTCTTCGGATCGGAGCAGGGACTATGCGGCAAGTTCAATGATATAGTTGCAAGCTATGCATTAGACAAAATGGCTGAGATGCTGCATGAAGAACGAAGAATTCTGGCAGTAGGTGGACGTGTTCTTGCCCGTCTCGAAGATCTGGGCCAATCTGTCGAGACTCACTTTTCATTTTCAGGAGATTTTCTTGGTATAACTGAGGTCATGGGAAAGGTGCTTGCCAGGATTGATAAGTGGCGCCTGGAAAGCAATGTCAATCAAATTGTTCTCTTTTACAATCGGCCCATTGCCGGCATGGCTGGAGCATTCAGCCCTCAAATGGCCTATCTATTTCCAATCGACAACAGATGGTTTGCCGGCCTTGCAGAAAAAGAATGGCATTCGCATTGCCTGCCCACCTATTCCATGGATACACAGATGCTCTTCGCCACATTAGTTCGCGAGCATCTTTTTTTCTCTCTTTACCGTGCATTCGCAGAATCACTTGCCAGCGAGAATTCCAGCAGGCTTTCGTCCATGCAGGCTGCAGAGAGAAATATAGAGGAGCACCTAAGCAAGCTATTGGCTAATTACCGAAAGCAGCGTCAAGAAGCCATCTCTTCGGAACTGCTTGACATCCTGACAGGATATGAGGCGCTAGCTTCGAAGTGATTAATCCACCTGTACCTTCTGCGCGTTTATTACCACGAGTTTGGGAAGATGCACCTCCAGTATGCCGTCCTTGAAGGTGGCTTTCACCTGTTCAGGCTTGACCTCTATGGGCAGCTTGATATCCCGCTTGCGGCCCATTGTGCCCATCTCCCTGCGCAGATATTTTCCCTCTCTCGAAGAGATCTTGGCATCGACATAGAGGCTGTCTTCCGTCACCCGCAGATCGATCTTCTCCTTGCTGGAGCCCGGCAAGGCCACCAGGACGATCAGCTCATCTTCCGTCTCGATGAGGTCAATAGGGGCAAGATCGCTGCTCTTGACCTCGCTAATCTCGCTGCTCACATCTCCCAGGATCTTCTTGGCCGCTTGGCTCGCCTGGCTGGACATCCTGGCAGCCTCAACGGCCGCCCTGCCGATCACACGTTCCAGATCGCTGCTCCCTGATGAATCTGATTTCATGATCAAAATAATGTCATTGCCATCATAAAACCTTTTGCTTTATCCTCGGTTTTCCAAGGAAACGGCCATATCCAGGAGAAACGGGAAAATCTCCATCGTAGACTACATTGCCCCTAACTAATGTCATTTGGGGAAAGATGGCATCTTTACCCTCAAAGGGCGTCCAATCCGCCCGGCTGTGCAACCGATCGGCATTTATTTTCGTGATCGACTTGGTATCGATGATCACCAGATCGGCATCCTTGCCAGTTTCAATGCTCCCCTTGTTGGCCAGGCTGAAGATGCGTGCCGGCCTAAAAGCCATTGCATCCACCAGCCTCTCCAGGCCGATCAGGTTTCTTTTCACAGCGGCGAGCATCATGGGCAGCATGGTCTCCACGCCCGGCACGCCAGCCGGCGCTTCCCAGATGTCCTCCTTCTTCTCTTCGGGAAGGTGCGGCGCATGATCTGAGGCCAGGATATCAATAGTCCCCGAACGCAGGCCCTGCCAGAGAGCATCGTTGTCCGCCTGACTTCTCAGGGGCGGATTCACCTTCAGGTATGAGCCCTGTTTTTTGTAGTCCTTGATGTTGAGCAAGAGATGATGAGCTGTCACCTCGCTTGTCACTTTTCTGCCGTCTCTCTTTGCCTTTGCGACCCTTTCCAGACCCAAGCCCGAGCTGAGGTGGCAGATATGCAGACGGCTGGCCCAGCCCAGGCACTTCTCTATGGCCGCCGCCTCGGCCTTTGCAGGTCGCGCCTGCGAATAGACCTCTGCATCATGCCGATTCAAGAGTCGAGCGGTCTCCTCTTTTATGATCAATCCGTCCTCCGCGTGAAGGGTGGCCAGCATTCCCGCCTGCTTTGCTTCCACAAGGATTTTCTCTAGCTGCTCATCGCTATGCTCATAGGAAAATATCTCGCCAATGGCCGCCGCCCCGGCCGTCGCAAGCTCATCGATATTTTCCGCCCCGCCATTGAGGCAGAAGTCTACCAGAGAGCGATGGCTCGCAATATCCAGCTTCTCTCTAAAGGATTTGGCGTCCTTTGTGCGAGGAGAGGTGTTAGGCTGGTCGATTACCGCGGTCACGCCCCCAGCGGCTGCCGCCGCCGAGCCGCTGGCCCAGTCCTCTTTGTAATTGGGCCCAGGATCACGAAAGTGCACATGGGCATCGATAGCACCGGGCAGAACCAGCATGCCCCTCGCGTCGATCCTCTCCTCGGACCGGTGCGCTCCGCCCATGGCTGCAATTCGTCCATCTTTGATCCAGATGTCTATGCTCATTTGACCGATGGCTGTAAAGACCCGGCCGTTTTTAACTACCAGATCAAAGTTTATATCCAAACCTCCGCAGCAGCTTGCGCCTATCTTCGACCTGGGCGGGCGTCTCCGCCCCAAGGGGAGAAAAGCCATCGATGACACCCATAATTCCCCGTCCCTGCTCAGTCTCGGCCACGACCACCTGTAAGGGATTGGCTGTAGCGCAGAATATGCCGCAGACCTCCTGCACGCCTTTGATGGCGTTCAGGACGTTAATGGGAAATGCTCCTTTCATCAGCACCACAAAGGTATGCCCGCAGGCGAGAGCCAGAGAATTCCCCCTAGCCGCCTCGATGAGGCTTTCGTCGTTGCCCTCTGTGCGCACCAGGCAATCGCCGCTGGCCTCAGAAAAGGCTACAGCGAACTTCGCGGATGGGACGATCCCCGCCATCACCTCATAAATATCTTCTGGCGTTTTGATAAAGTGACTCTGACCGAGAATCAGATTCGCTCCCTCAGGAATTTTTATGTCTACGATCTTCAGCTCCATCAACAATACCCTCGTAGTATTATTATGTGCCGGCCGCAGACTTATACTTTTACCTATTACGAAGTCCCTTCTTGGGCCCCACAGATTGCTTTGCCAATTGCTTGCTCTTCTTTGTAATAATTGAGGAGGTTATATAGTACACTACTATGAACAATATGGCAGAATATATCGCCATGCTGATAGATTCTATGATGTTTAAGTTCAATAGAAAGTAGGAATATGGAACATATACCAGTAAAACCATAATACCGGCAATCGCTGCCTGTTGCATCAGCGTATACTGCCGAAAGCGCAAAATGATCTCTGCATAACTTGGAAAATTTACCACGGGTCCGTCACCTCATCGACACTCAGCATTCCTTTTCTGTTCATATAAAGCCTTGTCCACCAGAGATTAGATAGAGGCGCCAAAACCAGCAGATTCACAAGACCGCTCAGCGCCGAAAGTGGAGCACCTCCCTCCTGCTCGCCCGCGGAAAATGCTCCGCCGATCATCTGCAGGCCCAAAGATAAAGCGGCTACAATCAGCCAGAAGACTACTACATCAAACTTATTGTATCTAAAAAAATCTACAGATGCTAAAACAGCCTGCACCGGCCCCAGACCCTGCACCACCAGGGCATAAGGCATGATAACCAGGACTACAGAGAGGACCAGGGCATAAAGGATGAAGATGAGCAGGCCCGCTGCCAACAGGCCAATAGCCTGCGAATCCGCCTGCAAAGGTGTCGTCCCCTGGGCCACTGCCGGCAGAAGGAAGATCATACCTGCAAGCGTCAGTAATCCCACCAACAGGATTGCCAGGAACATATTAATAAAATGCGTCTTTCCCGCGGACCACATGGCACCGGTATCAGATTTTCCGGTCTCCAGTGCTTGCCTGGCCATGCCTATGGCCCCGGCTGTGAAGAATGCATTAACCAAAGACAATACAACAACCAGCACCAAGAAGAGTAACGCGATCGGTAGGATCTTGTCCATCTCAAGGCTATCTAAAGTGCCCTGCATCTGAGCGATAGTCTCTTGCATGTATGCATCATTTTGCAGCAATGAGGCATTCATACTGGCCACTGGCATGGAGGTCATAAAGAAGGCAGCCAGGAAGGGCAGAGCGATTATCATGGAGACGAAAATGTTGAGCAGGAAGGGAATACATAAGTTCAGGTTGCTCCTCCAGATGCCAAATCCCTGGCCGATCATCTCTCCAATTTCTTCCATTTTCTCATTCCTCCAGCCCATTCCAGATCGCATCGCCCACATGGTGCAGCGACTTGACCGCCTTTCCCTCACCTTTCATATCCGTTCCCGCCACCAGAGCCCGGCCTATGGCCAGAGGCTTTTGATGCCTCTCCTCTGCGATCACCACCAGGTCGCCGATGGCTATCTCCGGATCGGCAGAGACTATGCCGGGCTTCATGATGTCCGCCCCGTTAACCACAAAGCGCACAGCTCCCGTATCCACTACCACCAGCCTCTTCTTGGGGCTTAGTTCGATGGCTCCAAGCACGGTGAAGAAGGGCTGCTCGTCTACAATCATCATCAAAGGCCGACCATCTACGAAGATGAGATCTACGCCCTCGTCGCTTATTGCCATCTCCAGAGATGAGCGGCGCAGGCTAGAAGTGTCGTCCAGTAAGGGTTCTATCTTTGCAATTACCTTGCGAGCCTCGCTCCCCTTGAGGTGATGCCTGGATTTTATCTTCATGCACACAGAATATCCCGATAGGTTTAAATATGCAACGAGCACGTTTGGATTTTGAAGCCTTTTGCGGTTATCAATGCTGGAGAGAGTTTAATGGGTCAAAGACCGCTTGATATTCTGAATGAATCACT